>JBGTNM010000500.1:0-16229 GCA_041743025.1 Microcystaceae cyanobacterium | reverse complement strand
CCGTCCTGCTTGTCTTTCTTTAATTTCTACCGATCTTCCCATCCTCTCTACAGTGGAAACCTCAGCCACCCTTTACCAAAAAGATCGCCACAGTTTCCATGTTCTTTTAAATCAATCAGATGAATCGGCCAGCGAATCAGACAGGCAACTGCTGTGGCTAGAAATCTCTCCGTCTCGCGTCATTATGACCAAGCAAGGCAGTGGGGCATTTGCTTACCGCCATTTTTGGGAAAAAGGCGTTTTTGGCATCAGTCGTTATTGGATGAACAATCATGAGGACGAATCTCACAGCTATGCATTTTGCCTTCGCAACTACACTCGCAACTTGAAATTGGAAGGAGATATATTACCCGAATACCTGCGTTTAGAATATGAATTGTGGACAGGAAACCTCCAGCTAGGACACTACGTCCTGCATTTAGAAATTTATCAGTAAGAAGCTCTAAATTCCTACTGCCAAATTTGCGATATGATTTGGGAGTGTGAGGACGACAAGTGTGTGAGGAGCTAAAAAATGACAGCAAAACCGAAATTCGGCTGTTTAAGCTGGATTTTTTGCACTTTATTGCCGCACGGGGGATTAATCGGCTTCCTGTGGCTGGCGTGGTGTGTTTCAGTCCCAGCAAAGGAGTTGCGGATTGCCATCAAAAAGGGTGTTAGTGCCGTTCAAGTCGGCAGTTCGACTTCTGCTGTGGTCAAAGATGGCGCAGGGCGAAAGTTAGGAGAATTGGTTAACTTAAATGCCTTTTCGGCCAAACCCGCTAGCAGTGGGGTAGCCCTTGATCGCTGGCAAACTAGCCAAATCGTCATTGAACCGAGTGGGGACGGGGTGATTTGGATTGGCGATCGCTGGTATCGGGGCAAAGTGCGGCTAATGCGCCAAGGGAAGGGCGTGACGGCTGTCAATTTAGTAGATTTGGAGCAATATCTCTACAGCGTGGTAGGAGGAGAAGCTTATCCAACCTGGCCACTGGAAGCTCTCAAAGCACAAGCTGTTGCCGCTCGTACTTATGCTCTCTACAAGAGTACCGCAGCCAGCAATCAGTATTACGATCTTGATACCTCGATCCAAACCCAAGTTTATAAAGGCTTAGAAACGGAATACCTCAGCACCCAAGAAGCCGTCAATGCCACTGAGAGCCAAGTTTTAACCTACAACGGTAAGTACATTCTGGCGGCGTTTCACTCCTCCTCTGGCGGTCATACTGAGAACGTAGAAGATGTTTGGAGTTCTCCCCTGCCTTACTTGCGTGGTGTGGTGGACTACGACCAACTCTCGCCAGTATTTCAATGGAATAAATCCTTTAGCCCCGACCAATTGAGCAATTTAATCGGCGGCGTGGGCAAGGTGCGATCGCTAATTCCTGAGCGTACTACACCTCACGGACGCATTATCACCTTAAAAGTCGTCGGCGATCGCGCTTCTAAACGCATCAATGCCTCCCAATTGCGAGAAGCTCTTGACTTACGCAGTACCCTTTTTACGGTTTCGCTTGACAGTGGGACGTTTGAGATTGACGGACGGGGTTACGGACACGGTATTGGCATGAGTCAGTGGGGAACTTATTATTTAGCTGAACAAGGCGTTACCTACGACCGCATCCTCACCCATTATTACCAAAATGCTCGCCTGAATCACTTAAAATGAATCAATATTATCACATTGACTGCTAGCTTTCGAGTACAATTGAAATAATACTTAATAATTACAAACATTATGACTGCGAACGTTGAAATTTACACTTGGAGTAGGTGTCCTTTTTGTCTGCGAGCCAAAGATTTGTTAGCCAAAAAAGCGATTGAGTTTACTGAATATTGTATCGATGGAGACGAAGACGCGAGAGACAAAATGGCTAAACGCGCCAACGGTCGGCGCAGTGTCCCGCAAATCTTCATCAACAACCAACCTATTGGCGGCAGCGATGACTTGTTTTCCTTAGACGCGAGAGGCGGACTCGATCCCCTTTTGTCCAGTTAAGCTAGCTATATTAGGATGCCATCATACCGTGAAACTCGCCTTTATTATCGATCCTCTATCTCGACTCGATCCCGGACACGATACCAGTGTGGCACTTATGGAAGCAGCACAATCTGCTGGACACGAAGTTTGGGTGACACAAATCCATCAACTCAGCGTTATCAATGGCAAAGCCTGGGCTTATTGGCAATCTTTAACGCTTACTCCAGTGGAACTCGTTGAGGGACGGTGGGTTGCTTCTCCGACTTGGTATCAAGTCAATGAGGAGGTTCTGCGCTGCTTAGAAGACATGGATGTCGTGTTCATGCGGAAAGACCCCCCAGTCAACATCCGCTACCTCTATGCGACCTACATTTTGGAGTTGGTCAATCCTGAGAAAACGTTGGTGATTAATTCTCCTCAAGGGTTGCGGGAAGCTAATGAAAAAATGTACACTTTGCAATTCCATCAAGTCATGCCGGAAACGGTCGTCAGCCAAGATAAAGCGATTATCCGGCAATTTGTGGAAACGCATCAAGTGGCCATTCTCAAACCGTTGGGAGGCAAAGCAGGTGAGGGCATTTTAGTTTTAGATCCAGGCGATCGCAATTTTAATTCTATCATTGAAATCAGCACCCAATACGGACAGGAACCCGTTATGGTGCAGCGTTTCCTCAGAGAAGCGACTGAGGGCGACAAGCGAATTATTTTGCTCAATGGCGAACCGATAGGGGCAGTCAATCGCGTTCCCACTGGTAAGGAATTTCGCGGTAACATGGCCGTTGGTGGACGAGTGGAAAAATCCGATATTACGCCTAGAGAACAGGAAATTTGTGCGATTGTCGGCCCCAAATTACGGCAGAACGGTCTATATTTTGTGGGAATTGACGTAATTGGCGGCTACCTAACCGAAGTCAATGTCACCAGTCCTACAGGAATTCGTGAAATCGACCGCCTCAGCCATGCCAATTTAGGAGCAAAGGTTATTAAATGGTTAGAAACTAGGGTATAGAAGCTTAATTATAGTCCTCACTTAATCATTAAAATCATAGTCAATGAACGCTCTTTCAATTCCGACTTGGATGGTTCATGTCTCTAGTGTCATTGAGTGGATGGCGGCGATTTGGGCAGTGTGGACGTATGGAGAGGTGACGGGAAATCGTTACTGGCAGTGGCTATCTTGGGGGATGTTACCTGCCTTACTGGGGGCAATGTGTGCCTGTACTTGGCACTTTTTTGACAACGCTACTTCGCTAGAATGGTTAGTAACTTTACAGGCATCTATGACGGTTGTAGGTAACTGTACGCTATGCGCTGCTGGTTGGCGAATTTGGTATTGTTCTCGGCAAAAAATTTTGTAATTTTCTCATGTTACCTAAAGATAGTTTATTCGCCATTTCTTTATTTCCTTATCTCGGATTCTTATGGTTTATAGCACGATCACCGCAGACTCCCCGTCTGGCATTAGCAGGTTTTTATCTGCTTTTAGTTTTCGTTGCTGTCACCATTCCTGCTGGCATTTACGCTAAAATCCATTACGGAGAAGCTTTAGCGAATGTCGATTGGTTACATGGCAGCGCAGAATTCTTTTTGACTTTATCTAATATTTTAGTGGTGTTGGGATTTCAGAAAGCTATTATTGAGCATCGGAAAAATGAGTAGATTTTACCCATTAGAATAACTTAGTTAGCAATGATTAATCTACTTCTAATCCTGCCTCTCGTAAAAGTTGAGCAAGTCTTTCAGCGCGTTGGTATTCTTGTTCAGCGCGTTCTTCGGCTTGTTGGAGTTGTTGTGCAATTTCTACATAAGTTGTAAAAGGTTTACCATTGGGATAGTAAATTTTTGATTCAGGTTCAACTAATTCAAAACGAATTCCCAAGCGCGGACTAATCCAATTGTCTACTATATCGATGACTTCTAGCCGATTTTCTGCTCGTAGTAAACCACTAAAATCATTTTTATCTGGATTATAAATATAGTATTCTTCTACGCCATAACGGTCATAAAAAAGCAGTTTTTTATTCATTTCCGTTTGTGTATTGCTAGGTGAGAGAATTTCAAAAACTACTTGAGGCGCGATATTATCTTCTTTCCACTGCTGATAAGAACCGCGATCGCCTTTTGGCCTTCCTATGACTATCATAACATCAGGAGCTTGACACAACTTATTATCTCCTTCCACAGGATACCAAAGCAAATCACCAGCTACAAAAACATTATTTTTGTCAGAAAATAGCCATTCTAAATTATGTTTTATGGTCGTAATCCAGCGAAACTGAAGGGTATTATCTGCCATTGGTTTGCCATCGCTGTCAGGATAGATTATTTCAGTTTGCGGCGATTGTTCTAAGCGAGAAACCATACTTTTATAACCTATTTATCTGCTGGTTTTTACATTATACTATAGCAGTTCTCAATTAAATGAGGTACAGAGTTGCTAGTTTTAGGGAACAGGGAACAGGGAATAGGGAACAAATTAGTCTAGATGTCACTTCTAGATCCTACTCTAGAAATAGAAATCATCACGAGCTGGGATTACATTACGCCTGAACTACCCGCCCGTGATCGCGCTTATAAACGAGTTTTGTCAGTCAACTATTAACTATTAACTAATTTCAGGTAGCCAGCCAAGCGATCGCTGCTTTTATCCAGTCTTCAATCTGCTTGTTTTTTAGCATTTGATTATCTTGACTGAGAGCAGAAACGGCTTGATTAATTTCCTGATTAGTATAGCCTAATGCCAATAATGTCATTTCCAATTCTTCTAGAACTGCAACCGCAGGAACAGCAGCAGATGAAGTCACAGTAATTCCTAGTAACTGCCGCCATTGAGCTAATTTATTTTTTAATTCTAAGGCGAGCCTTTCTGCGGTTTTTGGCCCAATTCCTGGCGCTTGAGATAAAGCTTTTATATTGCCAGCAACGATTGCCCGTACTAAATCTTCCAAACCCAGGGTATCAATTAAAGCGATCGCCGATTGTGTACCGATGCCACTGACACTAATTAACTGTCGAAAAAGTTCACGTTCGGTTGCTGTGGCAAACCCATACAAAATAGAGCGATCATCCTGTACTTGTAAGTGAGTAAAAATCTGCACGATATTTTCTGTTTGATCTGATAATTGTCGCGCCAAACGAGAAGGAATTTGAATTTCATAGCCAACTTGATTGACTTCTAAGATTAAGATAATTTTATTGGCAGAATTTTTGGCAATATCAACAAGGTATCCTTTGAGATAGCTAATCACCGTTAACTGTTTCCATTGAGTTGGTATTTAAATATTGTATCAACTCGAAATTTAGAGGTTTTACCGCTTAGAATTGAGATGTGTTGAAGGCTGGTCAAATGAGAGGTTTGAGGAAGATGTCTTGCTTGCCTCTAGTTTTATTTTGGTTGTCTTTTCTCCTTTTAGGCTGGTATCTGTCAGCTTCTCACTTACTCTGGTTGGCGGGGACATCGATCACTTTGTTTGTTTTAGCCATTGCACTCAAACCCAGTTCTTGGATTGAGATGATCATTCATCTGGGATCGCAAGGAGGATGGACAGTCATACTGCTCGTCCTAATGGTCAGTTTTTTCGTGTCTTTAGCGGCTTCCTGGTCAATGCTGTGGGTTCTTTTTTTCCTTCCCCTTTTAACGACTTTCCTGGCCGTTATAGACATGAAATCAGCCAATGTCAGTCAATTTTATCTGTTTTTAGTGTTAATTGTTCTCGCTGCATTGGGATTAGGGATAGGCGAACTGATCGATCTAACGATCTTGCCGAGTATGAGATATTGATAACGAAATAGCCTTAGAGATAGTCTCTGTCTTAGGAGCGACCCTTGTATCCGAGAAATTATCTAGCCTGATTTTAGAGTTCATTCCATTTAGGAAAAAATTAAGATGACCACTAACGTTTCTGTTAATAACGAAAAAAGATATGGAGGGTCGCTCTGGATGGGCATTCTTCTGATTGCTTTAGGAATTGCGGGTGTTGTCTTGCCCAATATTTCAACGATTGTGGTTGAAACTTGGATTGCCTGGCTTTTAGTTTCGGCAGGCGCGGCAAAACTCGTCTATGCTTTCCAAACCCGCGAGCAAGAAGGTTTCATTTGGAAGCTGTTATTGGGTATCCTCTATGTGGCTACTGGCGTGATGCTGTTTTTCAATCCCCTAACAGGCATTCTCTCGCTCACGCTGTTGCTAGGCAGTTTTTTACTAACTGAAGGCGTGTTTGAGTTAATCCTCGCGTTCCGGTTGCGGGGACGCTCTAACTGGACTTGGACGCTGATTAATGGGATTATTACCCTCATCCTTGGCGGCATGATTGTGTTGCAATGGCCTTTCAATGCTCCCTGGTTGCTAGGAACGCTCGTTGGCGTTAGCGTTCTTTTTACAGGGATTTCGCGAGTGACGCTATCGTTGAATCCACCATCTGATTTGAATCAGATTGACCAAGCGGCTTCTATTTAGACTTAAGGTGGGCAATGCCCACCCTACCTTTACAGCACAGAATTAAGTCTTTGGCGCATTAAGCTAAACACCAGCAGCACGGCTAGAATAATCGCGGCAGCGACTGCGGTCAGCCAAATGATAGGATTGTCTAATTGCCGCAAAGCGATCGCCACGTAAGCCCAGATAAACACGGTGGTAAAGGTAACATCTGAGCGTTGAAAGGCAACAATAGCAGCCACGACTGCACCGACAACCAGCATAATCACTGTCCAGTTTTGAGCCGTTATTCCCCAACCATTCCATCGGGAAATATAGAGAGCAGAAGCAACATTGACAATAGTAGCGACGGAAATCCAGCCTAAATAGAGGCTAAATGGAGCTTGCACCATCCATTTGTGCTGGCTAGAAGCGCGATCGCTTCCTATATTTAATTTTAAATAAGCTCCTATCAACGGTAGGAGAATGGCTAGCATCGCCAACACCGATGGCCAAAACAAGCGTAGCGTAAAAAGATATACCCAGATAATTTGAGCGAGGCAAGCAATAATTAAGAAGGTATTGACTTGGCGAATTGTCGAATTTTCGCGGTGAGGCGGGCGAAGTTGATAGATACCGTAAGCAATTAATCCGACATAAATCAATCCCCAAATGGCAAAAGCGTAGTTAGCGGGAAGAATTTGTACTCCCTGCAAAATCGTGTTGGCAATCTGACCGATATTTAAGCCTTGAGGCGGGAAAAAATTGGATAAAACATTAACGCTCAGCGTTGCCAGGATAGCGATAAGCGTTGCTAAGGACAATCCAATTCCTGAACTTGATTCTTGGGTAGAGACTTTCATAAGCTTAAAGGGAAAAACGCTTTATACCAATTTCCTAAATATCTACTACACATCCGTTAGTTAGGGCGAACGCCATTCGCCCATACATCAAGCTATTCGTAGGGTGGGCATTGCCCACCTTCCCTCTATAGATAGAACGTAATGGGGAAGGGCCAACGCAATTAGCCCCTACATCAAGATTTTGGAGAATGGGTATTACTCTTATGTTGGGTTTTTTTGTAAAAAATTCCACCTCTCTGTAGTGTGATTGGCTGGCTCACTGATAACTGATAACTGTTCACTGTTAACTGATATGGCATCGCTCTTGGGACTCGCAATCGAGATGTTTTTGACGCTCTTGCACAATGGTTGACAAATTCGGTCTTCCCGTCAAAAAAAGTCGCCAATCTGCCCAAATTTGATACAGTATTTCAGCAATCGGGCCAATAATCGGCCACTGAGTAGCCGCATAAATCCATCCCATCCCCAGTATTTTGTAAACTCGACGAAAGACTTCGAGATTTTTAACAACGGTTCCGTCAGGCAAAACAGCATGAATGCGTCCCATTGCCGTTTCAAAATCAACGCCGCCGTGTTCTTGAGGCGTATAATTGTCGTCGGCAATGTTGACAAAAGCAATGAGTCCTCGACTGGCATCGCGTTTTTTTAAGAAATTGACTTCTCGCAGACACAAAGGACACTTTCCGTCATAGAGAAGTTTAATTTTCCACGATGGCGGCGCAGTAATAGGTTCAGGGAGTTTGGTTGTAAAAGATGGCATGGATAAAAGCGATCGCTTGATTGTTCTACTATTTTAAGAAATATTAAGTGTTTATTGAAGATCGATGAATCAAGGTTGGACTTATCGAGAACGGGTCAAGCAAACAGAAGCAGGACTGATTTTGTTAGCCTACTACAGCCAACGCTATCACCACTCTAGCGAGGATGAATGGCGCGATCGCATTATCTCTGGACAGATCTTGCTCGATAGCCACTCAGTAACGCCTCAAACGCCTTTGCAAGCTGGACAATGGCTAACCTATCACCGTCCTCCCTGGCAAGAACCAGATGTACCGTTTGCTTTTGAGGTGCTTTACGAAGATGCCGATTTACTGATTGTGAATAAACCTTCTGGGTTGCCTGTTTTGCCAGGAGGGGGTTTTCTCGAACATACCCTACTGTGGCAGTTGCAACAACAATACCCCCAAGACACACCACTGCCGATTCATCGCTTGGGACGAGGGACATCGGGACTCGTGTTGCTGGCACGCTCACCCTTAGCTAGAGCCAATTTGAGCCAACAAATGCGAGAAAACCAAATTCGCAAAGTCTATCGCGCTTTGGTAGGGAAAGACGTGAAAGGCGATCGCTTGACGATTACCCATCCCATCGGCAAAATTCCTCATTCTATTTTAGGCTATGTTTACGGTGCAACGCCTAATGGATTACCTGCCTACAGCGAATGTCAGGTTTTAAAGCGCAATCCTCACTCCACGCTGCTAGAAGTTATTATTCTCACCGGAAGACCTCACCAAATTCGGATTCACCTAGCCGTAGCAGGCTATCCTCTCATTGGCGATCCGCTTTATGATATTGGGGGTATTCCTCGGCAAGTTAATGAGGGTAAAAAACTCCCCGTTCCTGGCGATTGCGGCTATCACCTTCATGCCTATCAGCTTTCCGTGAAGCATCCTAGTACGGGACAAGCAATGAGCGTTGTCTGTCCTGCGCCTGTCGAACTTAGGTAAGAACTCGCGTATCAAACATTTTTTCACAGCCTTTCAAACGGATTTGATATAATCTCCTGCGAGGCTTGAACCAAGGTCAGCAATGGCCCTGCCTGTTCGGTTCCTTTCACCGAGAGGTCACTGTGGCACAAAAATACCCGCTCGCCAACGCGCCCCAACAGATCCCGTAAAATGCGCTGTAATCGCGCTCTATCGGCTTCTAACTCATCGTCTGGGGTCAGCGAGCCTCCCGACCAATCCCGTAAAAATAAGGGGGCGGCAAAGAGCGTTGCGGCCCCGCCTTTTTCCCAGAGAGGAGAAGCTGCATCCAGCCAAAATTGCCAGCGATGAGAAGTCCGCAGAGAACGGTATTGAAAAATGGTAGCTAGGGTGACTGCTCCCGGTTTTTTGCCAAAATAGCGCAAAGGACGGGGGTTGGCGGTTATCGTCCCGCGACGTAATAGTTGAATGAACTGAGCGAGGGTGGCTGCGGGGGTTGGCGGTTCGCTTTCGGATTGTCGCAGGCGGCGATCAATGTCCCAATAATGCTGGGCAGTTTCGGTTAACTCTCGCAAGACAGCTAAGCGATCGTAAGTTAGGGCTTTGCTGTGGGAGAAAAATGTCTCAATTGCCCGATCTAAAACCAAAATAGGGCTACTTAGTCGTTGTTGCTGCTGTAATGCCTGGGTAGTGGCAATCCAATCGCGAATCATTTGATAAGCTTGTACGGCTTGATGTCCTAAGCGATCCCAGCGAGGAAAGGTTTCTACTGGCAATAAACTGGGGCGTTCTGGGTCGATATGATAGCAGTAATCGGCAATTAAACCAGCACGTACCGGATCGATCGCGCCTACTCCCTCACTGGTTGATTGACTCAAAATGACCAACATCTCGGCGATATCATCGCGCAGGATGAGTCGTCCTAACCCTGAATAGACGAGTCCCAATAGAGATAGTAACGCCCGAACCAGAGGAGAACTTACCAGAGGACGCTGTTCGTTAACGGGTTCGGTGGGAATCTTGACGGCGGAGAGAATTTCGATGAGGGTGTAGCGGCCAATTTCGTCCAAACCAGGGGCAATAATCGCAATTTCTTCGGGTTGAATTTCTCCTGCTTTGACCGCTTGAATGATAAAATTGGCTGTCTGTCGCAGAAGTTCGGCGCGGGAGGCAGTTTGCACCGAAGAGATCGCGTTGTCTAGAGGTGTAAGGTAGGAGAAGTCAGTTACTAGTTTTATCGCTTGCTCTCCTACTTCTTTAAGCCATTCTGACGGTGTGGGTAAGGCTTCTAGATGGCAATTGGCTGCTAAACGTTCCAAATAATCGGGATCGGCATTGAGTCCCACGCGAATTTGTCCATCCGGGTTGAACGTAAAAACACCAAATGGGCCATTATCGAGGAGAAATTGGCCTAAATCTTGGGCGATTGCCGGATAATCATCGACATCATCGGCGAAAATAGCCTGATAGCGGCGGATGAGGTGCTGTTGATACTGAGGGGTTGGCAATAAATACCGCCAGTAAAGTTCGTAAATAATGCCATAACTGAGTAAGCCTCGCTGTAAACACCATTCCTGCCATTCCAGGATTAAATTGCCTCGAAATTGTGCAAGAGTCGTCTCAGCATGGAACGTTCCTTCGGTTTCGGGCAAGCCTTGTTCTAAGCGCGAAGGAATATCTTCTATCGCCATACCGCTAGCCCCCGCTAATTGCAAGAGATCTAACGTTTGTCTGACAAAGCGATATTCAGTGCTTTCGCTTAATTTAGAGCTATCATGCGGCAATTTTGGTCGCCACAACTGAGTGGCTAGGTCTTGCTCTGTTTCGGGACGTAAGCGGAGCGGAAACTGCGCTTTGAGGTTGAGTCGCTCGAATAATAGCGGCCAGAATAGCATCACCTCATCGGTAATAAATCCCAAAGGCGTTTTGCAGGTGACAGGATAGCTTCCTGGTACCGAAAGCGACAGTTTGTCGGTCAGTTCTCGACGATTATCATCATTAGCCGCAAAAACTAAACAAGAGGAGGCAAGAGGCTGGCCCCCATAAATCGCACAAAAACGGTTTTTTTCACTGACCCAATGGGTAAATTCATCTACGAGGCGCGTTGTTTTGCCACTACGGGACGAGCCGACGATCCAGAGGGAGGAATGTTTCACCGATACTTCTTGGCTTAATCTGTTAACATACCACATACACTAACCTACTTAACCCCCTGTAAAGGGGTCAGCTTTATCCCCACAAGGTTAATTTCCCATGAACTTTAAAAGCCTTGTTCAAACGACTCAAGAGTGGTTTTTTACAACGCCGGAAAGAGCATTAGCTCGCGCTTATAAGGCTGCTTTGAAAATTAAAGAAATAGAGGATCGGCATTTCCAAGGCAAAAAAGTTTCTGCCGAAAACACAGACTATGGTGAAAGTGTTATTTCCTATTTTAAAACAGAAGTTCAAAGCTACCTGCAAAAAATCAACATGGCCCTTAATGTATTTAAGGCCAGCCGTTTGTTTCTCAACCTATCAACCGATGTTCAGACGAGCGATCCCCCTACATTGCCAGAAGCAACGACCACGTCCGCGATTATTTTGGAAAAACTTCGCTTGATTGATGAAATCACGGCTAAGTATAGACCGATTGAGGCTGAGGTTAACGATAACACAACGACACTAACCCGCCATCAATCTTCTTCCAATAACCGCGATCTAGCTGACGATCTTGAGACAGACAGCCAAC
The DNA here is from genome assembly GCA_041743025.1 of Microcystaceae cyanobacterium. GTDB lineage: Bacteria > Cyanobacteriota > Cyanobacteriia > Cyanobacteriales > Microcystaceae > JBGTNM01. The sequence goes on along the minus strand of JBGTNM010000500.1, from coordinate 4,558 downwards.
AAAAACCCAAGTTCAAAGCGGAAAAAAATCCTGGCTATTTACCGACGGGTAAAAACAGTGATCGCCGTTTAGAATCTGCCTCGCAGAAGACAGGAGCCTTACCGCGATCGTTTATCAATACCCTCAATCGCATTAAGCAAGAAATCGATCCTAAATCGGGGGAAACCGAGGAACAAATTTTAAATCGATATCGTAAGTCTCGTTATAAAACGGCTCTTTCGATTAAATTTATTCTGCTGATTATTATTATTCCTTTGTTAACTCATCAAATTGCCAAAGCTCCCATTCGACCGATTATCAACCATTATCTTTTTCAAGAAAATACGTTTGCTAACCAGGATTTAGAAGAAGAAGCTTACAGAGATCTGAAACATTTTGAAGAAAAACTTCACTTTCAACAAATGTTGGGAATTACACCAGATTTAACCACTGAAAAAATAGAAGAAGAAGTCAAGCTCAAAGCTCAGGAGATTGCCGATGGCTATCGCGATCGCGGTGTCGATGCCATCTCCAACATTTTTGCCGATATTTGTTCTTTCATCGCTTTTACTTTTGTCATTTTGACTAGCCGCAAAGAGATTGAAATTGTTAAATCATTTTTTGATGAAATTCTCTATGGTTTGAGTGATTCTGCTAAAGCCTTTTTAATTATTTTATTTACAGATATGTTTGTCGGATTCCACTCGCCTCACGGCTGGGAAGTCATTTTAGAAGGTATTGCCCGACATTTTGGTTTACCCGAAAATCGAGAATTTAATTTCTTATTTATCGCTACCTTTCCGGTGATTTTAGATACGGTTTTAAAGTATTGGATTTTCCGCTATCTCAACCGCATTTCTCCCTCGTCAGTGGCGACTTACCGCAATATGAACGAGTAATTTAGTCATGCCTGTTCAAATAGACTTCTTGCAGAAGTCAGGCAAGAGGCAAAAGGGGGAAGTTTTCACCGCCAGTTGTTCATAGGGGAAACCCCCAATTGTTGCACACTGGCTGACAATTAAAGTCGCAAAAATGATTGTTTTTTTACTTTTGCAAGAAGTCTAATAGCCTAGACGCGATCGCACTTCTAACTGAAACCAAAAAGCTTTTTAGTGATTATTAAGCGGTTTAGGCAATTGTAATGTCGGGCGACAGATAGACATCTTGAATCAAGTGGAATAATTTCACGCCTTCGTCAAAAGAGCGCTGGAAGGTTTTTCTTCCCGAAATCAAGCCACATCCCCCCGCTCGCTTGTTGATAACGGCAGTGCGGACAGCCTCGGCGAAGTCATTTTTCCCTGATGCACCGCCTGAGTTGATTAGCCCTATACGTCCAGCGTAGCAGTTGAGTAACTGATAGCGAGTTAGGTCAATCGGATGGTCGCTAGTGAGTTCAGAGTAAACGCGAGCGTCTGTCTTACCATAACGTTTGCCAGTTGCCTTAGCGATCGCGCCATAGCCGTTATTGACTTCGGGTAGCTTTTGCTTAATGATATCAGCCTCAATGGTCACGCCAAGATGATTGGCTTGTCCGGTGAGATCGGCGGCGAGATGGTAATCTTTGTCTTGGGTAAAAGCATTGTTGCGTAAATAGCACCAGAGTACGGTTGCCATACCCAGTTTATGAGCGAGCGCGAAGGCTCGGCTGACTTCTTGAATCTGGCGACTCGATTCGGGGGAACCGAAATAAATGGTCGCTCCCACCGCGACAGCACCGAGATTCCACGCCTGTTCGACCGAAGCAAACATAATTTGGTCAAACTGGTTGGGAAAGGTCAACAATTCGTTATGATTGAGTTTGGCAATAAAAGGGATTTTATGGGCATATTTACGCGAAACACTGCCCAATACACCTAATGTCGTGGCAACCGCGTTACATTCTCCGGCAATCGCCAGCTTAATAATATTTTCACTATCAAAATAAATGGGGTTGGGCGCAAAAGACGCGCCAGCCGAGTGTTCGATCCCCTGATCGACAGGTAGGATAGAGAGATAACCTGTATTGGCTAATCGCCCGTTCGCATAAAGTTGTCCCAGACTGCGAAGCACTTGCGGCGAGCGATCGCTGTAAGTGAAAATGCGATCGACCCAATCTGAACCCGGAAGGTGCAGTAAATCTTGAGAAACTTTAGCCTTGTACGATAGCAGGTAGTCGGCTTCGTCTCCTAGCAGCGACTCTATCGAGGAAGGTGCCGATATTGATGCAACCATAATAACCCTCTCGTGCGATATGAAAAATCATCTCTTTTTCCAACGATAGCGAACGGAGAGCGAAACGTAACGTTAATAATTGCTGGTTGCCTCCTGTCCTCTGTCTTAGCTCGCTATCATAGTAGAGAAGGGGGAACAGTCACCAAGATGATATCCGGCAGTTATCAGTTATTTTGCCTCTTGTCTCTTACCTCTTGCCTCTTGCAAGAATGCCTTTTAATGACTATGATGCCCGTTCAACACTGCTGGAATGAAATAGGCGTAGGCGGGGATAGTTCTTGTCCCCAATTAAAAACGGAAATCCACTGTCGTAACTGTTCTGTCTACATAGCGGCAGGAAGGACTCTTTTGCAACGAAAAGCCCCAGAAGGCTATGTAGAAGAATGGACGGAGTTAATCGCCCAGCAATGGCAACAGTCTACATCTTCTCGGAGGGTTGAAACCCCTTCTTCTGGGCAAAAACCAGAAACAGCCAACCCCGAAACGCTCGTTTTAGTCATTTTCCGCATCGCACAAGAATGGCTGGCGTTACCTGTCTGGACGATTAAAGAAATCACCCATCCTTGTCCCGTCCATACCTTACCTCACCGCAGTAACCACGTCTTGCTAGGTATCGTTAACATTCGAGGAGAAATCCTCATGTGTATTTCTCTGCGAGAATTGTTGGGACTGCCAAACTCAGAGTACGATGCAGGCAGCCACAGAGAGCGAAAATCTTTGGCGGCTGCCACGACTTCTATCAATCCTGTCGTCTACCAGCGTCTGGTTGTCATGGAAATTCAGGGCAATCGCTGGGTTTTTCCGGTTGATGAAATTGTCGGCATCCGGCGGTTTTCGGACAGTGAGTTGCGGGATGCGCCCGTAGTGGTTGCCAAAACACCCGATACCTATACCCAAAAAATCTTTAGATGGCACGAGCAAAATGTTAACTATTTAAATTATGAGCTATTGTTTTATGAGTTGCTATTTTATACCCTCAATCGAACCTAGCTCAAATACCATGAAACTGTAGAATCTCGAATGTCAATTATTGTTGTCGAACATCTCAGCAAAAGCTATCCGGTTGCCGTAAAACAACCTGGAATTAAAGGGACGCTGGCGCATTTTTTTCGCCGGACTTATCGGGAAGTCAAAGCGGTACAAGATATTTCCTTTACCATTGAAGCGGGAGAGATCGTCGGATTTTTAGGGCCAAATGGGGCAGGAAAGACTACTACATTAAAGATGTTGACCGGATTAATTCATCCTTCTCAAGGCAGAATTAACGTGGCGGGTTACGTTCCCTTTGGTCGCCAGCCTCATTTTTTGAACAAAACAAGTTTAGTCATGGGGCAAAAACAGCAACTTCTCTGGGATTTACCCGCGTTAGATTCCCTCAGAATTAATGCCGCCGTCTATAAAATTTCAGACAAAATCTTTCAACAACGCCTACAAGAATTGTCTGCTATGTTGTCACTAGAGGAAAAACTGACGCAACCTGTGCGGAAACTTTCTTTAGGAGAACGCATGAAAGCTGAATTTTTAGCTGCTTTGTTGCATCATCCTCAAGTGCTGTTTTTAGATGAACCGACACTAGGGTTAGATATTAACGCGCAAGCGGCAGTTCGGGACTTTTTACGGGAATACAACCAACGCTATCAAGCGACTATTCTTCTAACAAGCCATTATATGGCAGACATCACCGCTTTGTGCAAGCGAGTATTACTCATCCATCAAGGACGGTTAATCTACGATGGAGGATTAGAAGAATTGATAGATCGGTTCGCTCCTTATCGAGAAGTTAAGATTGAATTAGCCTGTCCTGCTTGTGTTACTCAACTGGCAGAATTTGCAGAAATTAAGTCAATTGAAGGTCACGACGTTCGGTTTTTGGTGCAGCGAGAAAAGTTGACCGCTACTATTGGCAAAATTTTAGCGCAATTAGAAGTCCTCGATCTCAATGTCACTGATCCGCCAATTGAAGATATTATTGGACGCTTGTTTCAAAAAGGCGAAATTAGTGAATAATTACCTATTACCTAATCAGGTAAATCTTCAAGTTCATCGCCAATCAAATCTGTTAGGTCTTCGGTATGAACGTGAAGATGACAAACCGCTCCCACCAATTCAGCTAAGATATCTCCTTTTTGCTCATTAGTTAGGTTCGGTATCTTTAATTGACTTAATAATAATAAAACTGTTTCACATTCCTCTCCCAACTCAGCTAAGAGTACGGAAAGGGTAGGATTGACATTTAACGGCTTTTGACTTAAAGAAATCATTGACCTCTCCTCAATCGCTTTTCTGCTTTTGCTAAACTTTTTTCTAAACCAGCAATTTCCCTTCGCCAATAGTTAATCAGGTTAGTGTCTGGAATTGCCTTCTGTTC
>JBGTNM010000499.1:0-12200 GCA_041743025.1 Microcystaceae cyanobacterium | reverse complement strand
CGCATTTCCCCAAGATTGGGCAATGACGCAAAATAATCTGGCTAATGCTTACTCTGACAGAATCAGAGGGGATAAAGCAGAGAATTTAGAAAGGGCGATCGCCGCTTACACTGAAGCCTTGAAAGTAAGAACTTTTGACGCATTTCCCCAAGATTGGGCAGGTACGCAAAATAATCTGGCTTCTGCTTACTTATACAGAATCAGAGGGGATAAAGCAGAGAATTTAGAAAGGGCGATCGCCGCTTCCACAGAAGCCTTGAAAGTTTATACTTTTGACGCATTTCCCCAACAATGGGCAACGACGCAAAATAATCTGGCTTCTGCTTACTTATACAGAATCAGAGGGGATAAAGCAGAGAATTTAGAAAGGGCGATCGCATCTTATCACAATGCCTTAACAATCTACACAAAAGAAGATGATCCTATAAATTGTTTACAAACTGCCCGCAATTTAGCGATCCTACAATACAACGAAAAACAATGGCAACCCGCCACAGAAGCCTATCACCTTGCCATTGAAGCCGTCGAAAATGCCCGATTAGAGGCACTTAACCCCCAAAGTCGCCAAGAAACCCTCTCTAATGCGATTTCTGTATTCCATCGCATTGTGCAAGCGCATCTTAACCTCAATCAACCTGAGAAGGCACTAGAATACATCGAACGCAGTAAAGCGCGAAACCTTGTGGAATTGATGACGCAGAAAAATCTTGAACCGCAAGGAGTTGAGCAAGCAACCATTGATAAACTGAATGAATTAAAGCAACGAGTCTTTAATGAGCAAATTCGCTTACAAAGTCAAGCCATTAACCAGAATATAAGCCGTAATGACAAGTTAATACCCTACGTTGCTGATCATAGCTATCTCAAGGAATATCAACAGGAATTAGATACCTTTATCAGAGAAAAAATTACCCCTTTTGATCCCATTTTTAGCCTCACTCAAAAAGTTCAACCCATCGCTTTTAAAGAGATTCAAGCCTTAACTGATGAATCAACTTGTCTGCTGCAATGGTATATTACCCGTGAGAAAATCTTAGCCTTTGTGGTGTCTGCTGATGGAATAATCAATTATTGGGAATCCTCAAAAACTAATTTTAAAGCATTAGATTATATAATCAACGATTATCTTAGCTTATATAACGATTACAGACAAAGAAAAAATGATAATTGGAGAAAAAAGCTTTGTAATTTTTTAGAAACTTTAGCATATATTCTACACATCAATCATATTATTGCCCTCATTCCTAATACTTGTAAACGCTTAATCATTATTCCTCATCGCTTTCTGCATATCTTACCTTTACACGCCTTACCTGTTGATCCCCCCCAACCCCCCTTATTAAGGGGGGAGTCGAAGACGGGGGGATCAGATTTACACGATTTATTTCCCAATGGTGTCCAATATGCCCCCAGTTGTCAACTCTTACAAATTACCCAACAACGTCAATTAAACGAATTAACCCACCTTTTCGCTATTCAAAACCCCACCAAAGACTTAACCTTCACCGATTTAGAAGTTAATATTCTCTCTACCTTATTTACTCAAAAACAAGTTATCGCCAAAGACAACGCCACAAAAGACACTGTTACCACCCATCTTAAAGCCTCAGATAGTCATTGTTATCACTTCTCTTGTCACGGAGGATTTAACCCCAATAATCCCCTTGAATCCGCTTTACTTTTAGCCAATAAAGAACTATTAACATTAGGAGAAATCTTTGAATTAAACCTCAAAAAATCTCGCCTTATTGTGCTTTCTGCTTGCGAAACTGGATTAATTGATCTAAACTCTATTAGTGATGAATATATTGGCTTGCCTAGTGGCTTTATATTTGCTGGAAGTCCAAGCGTAGTTAGTAGTTTATGGACAGTTAGCGACTTATCAACTTCATTTTTGATGATGAAATTTTATGAGATTCTACTAGATAAAACTCAGCAGGTTTCCGTAGGAGTGGCGTTGAAAACAGCACAGAATTGGCTACAGAATTTAACCGTTGAAGAATTTGAAGAAAATCTAACAAATCCAACCTTCAAGCAAGTCTTAAAACAGTTACAAGAAACCCTATCCTTTGCTGACTTCTTTGAATTGAAAGATGCGATTATACACACGCAAAATAAAATTAAAAAACTATCTCCAAAAGATAAACCCTTTGAAAATCCTTTCTACTGGGCTGCTTTTACCGCATCAGGTATTTAAATTAGGATTATTTAGTTTTTTCAATCAGTTTTTGCATTGTTACAAAACTCAGTCAAAGACACTTTAACAATGTAACCAGCGCAAGGAGTAGCAACGACGATTAAGAGGGGATTACTCGAAGCAATTAAAGCACCGATAACACCGCCAATTAAATCAGGTGCTAAACCCGCCTTAAAATTATCATGACAAACCACCTGACGAGCTTGTTTTAAAGCAGATTCCCAAGTCATCCCTGCTCTAACTTCTTCAATATCTGCTCGACGCGCTAAGATACGGGTAGCTTGCTCTAGATTTCCCTCACACTGTTCGATAACTTCTAGTTGAGCTAATGCCGTAGGATAATCTTTTAATTGCTCTCGATATTGTTGAATTTCCTCTGGTGTTAACTGGGTTGCATCTGCCATTTTATTATCCTTAGATCTAAAACCGATCATTTCCTATTATCTCACCTTATTAACCTTTAATCGTCGGATCTCCCGACATCATGGGGTAAAGTCTTCACTAGACCTCTTGCAAAAGTCCTAAAAATGTCATTCTGAACGCAGTGAAGAATCTCCGAGATGCTTCGTTACACTATCGTTTCACTCAGCATGACATAAGGCGGTTAATGATTTATGCAAGAGGTCTACTATGTTACATCTGCTTATCACCACAAGTACGGGAGAGCCGTAATATTAAACGACAGACAGTTAGTTTAAGTTAAACCCACCTGGAGACGTGCCATATCGCGTCTCTTGATTTCTTTTAGAGCGAAAGTCATCAATGATCGATGACAAACAATGAATTTAGGTCGCTGATGCCGATATAATGAAAAGCTTCTATCACCCAAATGGTAACAGCGCAAGTGAGAAGACAATGGGGATAAAATCTTTGCAAGGAAAAGATATTTTAAGTATTGCTGATCTCAGTACGAAGGAGATTAAAGCAGTACTGGATTTGGCGGCACAACTCAAAAGCGGCGAAAAAGCACCTAAATGCAACAAAATTCTCGGACTGCTTTTTTATAAAGCTTCCACACGCACCCGTGTTTCTTTTAGTGTTGCCATGTACCAACTCGGCGGACAAGTCCTCGATCTCAATCCTAGTGTCACCCAAGTTGGCAGGGGCGAACCTATCTGCGATACCGCCAGAGTACTAGATCGCTATTTAGATCTTCTGGCTGTTCGGACGTTTCAGCAGCAAGATTTAGAAGTATTTGCCCAATATGCCGAAATTCCCATTATCAATGCCTTGAGTGACTTGGAACACCCTTGTCAAATTTTAGCGGATTTAATGACAGTTAAAGAATCTTTCAGCCAAATGGAAGGAATTACCCTAACTTATCTGGGTGATGGTAATAATGTTGCCCATTCTCTCATTCTTGGTGGGGCATTAATGGGAATGAACATCCGTATTGCCACTCCAGATAGCTATAAACCCGACTCCAGCATTGTCGAAAAAGCTAAACATCTCGCTGTTGCAGGCGCAGAAATCACGCTGACTAACGATCCTATTGAAGCGGTTAAGGGTTCGCAAGTCCTTTACACCGACGTTTGGGCAAGCATGGGACAAGAAGACTTAGCAGAGGCGAGAATACCCATTTTTCAGCCCTATCAAGTTAATTCTACTCTCCTAAGCTATGCTGACCCGGATGCCATTGTCTTGCACTGTTTGCCTGCTCATCGCGGCGAAGAAATCACCGATGAAGTCATTGAAGGGCAGCGATCGCGAGTGTGGGATCAAGCCGAAAATCGGATGCACGCTCAAAAAGCTCTCATGGTGAGCGTTTTGGGAATTGAGTAAACTGCTTACAGGAGCCAAGAACACCGAACAGAGCCTTATGGAGTAGCTAGAAAATGAGTCTAATACCAATTCTTCAAAATCCGAATACAGATGCGAATAGTGTAGGGGCGAACGGCCCGCCCCTACAGAGATAGGTAGCCAACATTTAGGGAATTGGTCTAAAATGACAACCGAAAAAGACAAAATGCTAGGCGGCGAACTCTATAATGCTACCGATTTCCAGCTTTCTTTAGAACGCCGTCGCGCTCGCAATCTGCTTAAAACTTTGAACGATAGTAACGATGACGAATCAGAAAAACGTCAGGAAATTATTACTGAGTTATTTGGCACTATTGGGGAACGAATTTGGATTGAACTGCCTTTTTACTGTGATTATGGCAGCAACATTCATCTCGGCAATAACGTTTTCTTTAATTTCAACTGCGTTATTCTCGATCCGGCTAGAGTAGATATTGGCAGCAATGTTTTTTTTGGCCCCAATGTTCAAATTTACACAGCAACTCATCCTTTGGACGCTCAAACGCGCCGTACTGGGTTAGAATCTGCCCAACCTATTAGCCTTGGTTCCGATGTCTGGATAGGCGGCAGTGTGATTGTCTGTCCGGGGGTTAGGATTGGCAACAGCAGTGTCATTGGCGCGGGGAGTGTTGTCACTAAAGATATTCCTGAAGGCGTTCTTGCCGTTGGCAATCCCTGTAGAATTATTCGTCAACTTGAGTAGAAACGCGAAATTTCACGTCTTTACGTTTGCTATTATTTTTCTGCCGATTGTGTCTGCAATCGAAGATTACCTTCTGGGATCAGCTTTTGCAGGATTCGAGCAATCAGAGGAAGGAAACCAATGACGCAGAGAACTCCCAAGACGTTAAAAATAAGCTGAGCGTTAGCAATCTGACGACCGGTTCCTCCTCCTAAAGACACTGCTTCAGCGAGTCCTGCCAGTTGACTGGCGAACAGAATGCCGATTGCTGCCGTCGTGACGTTGAAGACTAAGTGAAAAATCCCTGTCCGTAACGCGCCATTACCTCGTCCAAAGCTAGCAACTAACGTATCTGCACAAGTACCTACCTCCGCTCCCAACATTAGTGCAATTCCCGCAGCTAACGAGATCGACCCTTGACTAGCTAATGTGACGATAATCGCGACAGTTGCCGAAGAAGATTGAATCAAAACCGTAAATAGCGCACCAATCGCCGCTCCTTGTAACGGATTCTCGGCCAACCGTTGCATCAAGTCAAGAAAGGGTTGATAGTTCTTAAACGGTTCCATAGCGTTGCCAATGACATACAAACCAAAAAAGAGCAATCCAACGCCAAAAACAACCCAGCCTATTTGCTTTTGACGCTCACTTCTGCCAAAAAATGCCAATCCTGCGCCAATTACCATCGCGACTGGCCCGTACTGGTCTATATTAAAGGCAATAAGCTGAGCGCCAATAGTCGTGCCAATATTTGACCCCAAAACCACGCTGAGAGAATGAGCGAAGGACAACAAGGCAGCATCGACCATCGCAATCACCATAATAATCGTCACAGACGATGAATCGAGAAGGGTTGTGGCGACGGTTCCTGTTAGTACGCCAGTCAATCGATTTCCAGTGAATTTGCTGATAATTTCCTTAGCGCGATCGCTGCCAATACTTCTCAATCCGTCTGCCAATCGGGTTACGCCATAAAGAAATAATACGAGTCCTGCAAGAGACTCCATTGTCATTTTAATGGGGTCTATCTTTTCCTCTTGCTTTTGTTCGCCGTTTTCTGATTGGGAAGGTTGCGATCGCTTCTCCGATTGTTGTTCGGTTGCAGTTTGCGCGAGCGTGATAAAACTGTCGCTTGTTTGTTGAACAGATGAATTAGAAGTAATAGAAATCTTTTTGCTTAGCGAGGGAACAAATTGCAAAGCAATAACGAGAAAACTTAGTAACAATAAGCGAATTATTCTTTTATTTAAACCAAAAAACATAATATTTTTCCTTGCACTTATGCAGAAATTATAAGAATGCCGATCCTACTACTATTGTCTATTGTCAAAAATAAGAACGTTTTATCCCTGTACCTACCGATATAAATATTGAATTTTTGACTTTTATTTAAAACTTAAATTTAGCTTAATCAAATATTAATTAAAATTTTAACTTAATCTTTATCATAATTTTGTTTTATTCCAATTTCCCCAAACTGCCAATGTTAAACCAGGAGAATAAATATTGACAAACATCGTGTTGCCATCAGGAGCAAAACAAATACCTGCAAACTCGCTATTATTTAAGGCATTTCGGGCAAAATGATAGCACTGTCCTTGTGGCGTAATTCCAACTAAAAATTGCTCTCCTGCACCATCTTCACAGGCGATTAAATCACCGAACGGTGACAGAATTAAATTATCGGGATAATCTAAAATTCCTTCCCCTGGAGACTCGACAAATAGCTCAACTGTTGCTTGTGCTAGATTGTAACGAAAAATTTGTCCTCTGCCTGCTTGTCCACCATTAGTACAAATCCAATAAATTTCTCCATTACCATAACAAATACCCTCTCCTCGCTTAAAAATAGCGGCTCCTTTTTGCTGTGCTTCATAGCGTAATGTATCATCTTCAGGATCGGCATTTTCTAACTTTATCCATTTTACTTTTTGAGGTTGATTGAGAGGAAAGTTAATACTTGTATCAACGCTTGGCATTTCCTCAATGACTAATGCTTCTAAAATGCCACCTTCTTGTAAATTTGCTTTTAGTTTAGGACGAAAACGATATAAACAGCTATCAATTTGGTCTTCTGTTTGATAAATATAACCTGTTATTGGATCGACGGCGATCGCTTCGTGTCTAAAGCGTCCCATTGCTATTAAAGGAACGGGTTTAACTGTCTTTGAATAAAGAGGAACTTCAAAATTATAGCCGTGTTTGACACTGACATTATTGGGATTGCTAAGTTCATTAGTTTGAGGCGTTGAAGTGTCTTCTTCACAAGTAATCCAAGTCTGCCAAGGTGTAACTCCTCCTGCACAATTACGGTTTGTTCCTGCCAAAGAAACAAATTGATGCTTGAGAGACAGATCACGATCAATAATTAATGTCGTCGTTCCTCCCTGACTCAATTTGTCATACTTATGAGAATCGGGTGACATGACACCAGGCAATTGAAAGGGACTCAATTCGTGATTGCGAATTAAAATAATCTCTCCATTGTTACCAGCAAATGCCGCCATGCCATCAAAATAAGTGGGAACAGGAGTACCGTCACTCATGGAGGTTCCTACTTGAGAGATAATGCGATATTGAAAGCCTTCGGGTAAGTCTAAAATGCCTTTAGGATCTGGGATTAATTGACCAAATCCTTGACTAAATATGGGCTGTCCGTGAGCGATAAGAGTGTATAAGTTTCTAAGCGGTGAGGCAACAACGGCTGTTGCTGTACCGATACCTGCAATGGTTAGAAAGTTGCGACGAGATAGAGGCATAATTTGATGGTTTGAGATAAAATAACGATAGCAATCCTAAATAAGTTGTAATACTTACCCAAATAGAACCCTGCCTGTAAAAGTGTTTTATAAAACGCTTTTACCACAAATCTAAGGGGATTGCATTCTTATAGTACCCAAAATCCTAGTATTTTATACTCTTTCAGACAAAAAACATGAATAAAGCTAAAAGTAGTGTTTTACTTGCGAAAGGTGATAACTTAGATAACGAGTTATCAGAAGTGTTTTGCGTTCTAGAGGAATTTATTTATTTTCAAATTCAGCAGAGACAAGAAGCGAGAATCAGTCAATCGTCCTCAAAAAATAGTTTCAATGCTTGGCAGTCTAAATTAGATTATTGTATTAAGGCAATTTTGGTCTTACTTATTGGCTTGTTATTAATAATAATTTTAACCAAAAGAATAGATTTACTGATCTGATTAGTACCTCTTGTATTAGTAATAGCGATTTTGTCAGTACCTATAGTAATAAAAAATATCATTAATGGAATTAAAGAAGCAGTAGAAAATCCCTTAAAACAAATTAAAAAATTAGAGACAAATTAAAAAATTAGAGAAAGAAGCTTTATTGGATAAAATATATTCAAAAAAATTGAGATTCACCAGTAGTAATACTTTAAAAATTGTAGAATTAAAATTAAAATCATTGATTGAAAGAACTCTGGAAAATGATAGAACTTCTGTTAGTTTAATACAATTACTATCTATTATTTGTGTAGTATTATTTATTTATCTATTAGGTATTCCAATTACATCATTAGAGCAGAAATGGCTTTCTGGAACTATACCAGGCACAGGAGTGATCGTTGGTTTAGTTTTAAAATACGATAATGATTCAGCGAACGCCTATGCTCGCAATACCTACAGAAGATGCTTGTCTATTATAGAGGAAGCGCAACTCGTGACAGATAATATTGAAATTAATCCACAAGTTCCTGCCTCTCAAAATAGTAATAATCAATCTAACTTATTGGAAAATTTAAGAAAAATAAAATTAGAAGAAGAATCAAATTTTAATCATAATTTATAAATTTTTGAGTAAATACACCTTTAGTTTATAATGCAAAATAAATTATTTGTTGATACTGGCTTCGTTATTGCATTAATTTATCAGCGCGATCAATATCATCAACAAGCCTCTAATTTATCTATTCAATATAAACAATATTCTTTATTAACCACAGATGCAGTATTATTAGAAATTGGTAATGCGGTTGTTCGACATTCTAAACCCAAGGCCATTGAGATTATAGAATATTTTTTAACTTCCAACAATGTAGAGGTTGTTAGACTTACGCCGGAATTATTTGATCGCGCTTTTGATTTATATAAAAAATATTTAGATAAACAATGGGGATTAGTAGATTGTATATCTTTTGAAGTGATGCGAGAAGCAGGTGTTAATCAGGTTTTAACATTCGATCAGCATTTTGCTAAAGCAGGATTTCAAATTTTGACAAGCAATTGAGGGAACGAAAAAAATTTCGGCTCTTCCAGAGTGGTTATGACAATTTAATAACAAAAAAGAGTTCCTGCTCAAGAACTTTTTGAAATCTGATATGCTTATAATCTTTACTCAAGGTTGACTAAAGACTATTTTTTATGCTATTAAATAGCTTAATCTTGAGTAATGAAAATGCACTTTTAATAAAATGCCATCTAACCCCTTGCTTTATTTTATCAGTAAAATCATTAAATTTGAAGGTTTTAAAGCAACCAATTATCATTTTATTGCCGAGAATGAATTACTCATTGAATTAGAAAATAAAGAAAGTTTGTCAACTTGTCCGCATTGTCATAAAACAACGGATAAGATCCATCAATCTCATCGATATAGAGTTAGAGATATTCCGGTGAGTAGTTGGGATGTTTTTCTCCTGGTTAATCGTCGTCTGTCTTGGAAAATTGCTTCACTTGGGGAAACCCCAAGACCGCATTTTCCGCAATTTAAATGTAAAAACTGCCGCAAAGTTTTTTCGGAGGAATTGAGTTTTGTCAAAAAAAGAAGAACATATACAAGAAGATTAGCAGAAAAAGTTGCCAAGGAAGTATTAGAAACAGATGTCTTCAATACGGGAAAAAGAAATAGAATAAGTCCGGCAGAAATTGAAACAATACTCAAAGAATTGGAAGAAGATTTATTGAAAGAAAAACCCACCGACCTAAAAAAGTTAGGAATCGATGAGATAACCCATTTAAAAGGAGGAAAAAATTATACGGCAGTCTTGGTGGATTTAGAAAAAAGAAAACCAATCGCATTATTAGAGAAAAGAAATAAGGAAGTTATAGCAGAATACTTGCTGGGGCTGGGTTCAGACATATTAAATCAAATCGAAGAAGTCAGCATAGACTTGTGGGTACCCTATAAAAGTGTGGTAGAAGAACTAATACCAAACGCACAAGTTGTCGCCGATAGATTTCATGTGATGAAACAAATAAATGAAGAGTTAGATAGCAGAAGAAAAACAGAAAAAAGACAGATAGAAAAGTTGAAAAATAAAAAGAAAAAGCAAGAGAAATTAGCAGGAATAACCCACAGTAAATACCCGTTATTAAAGAAAAAAGAAAAGCTGAGTGAATCCGAAAAAGAAAAGTTGGAAGAAGTTAGAAAAATAGCACCAGAACTCATGGAGATGTATGAAGAAAAAGAAAAAATAAGAGAGATATTTGCCAGTAAAATAACCAGAGACGAAGCCTTTGACAAAATGGTAGAATGGACAGAATCATCTTATCAGTATTTCCCAAAAAGCTGTCAAACAATCAAAAGATGGATCGATGAAATTTTAGCCTATTTTGATCATCGAACAACTCAAGGAGCAGTAGAAGGAATAAACCAAAAAATTAAGTTAATTAAGAGAAGAGCTTATGGACTAACAAACTTTAATAATTTTAGAAGAAGAGTCTTATTAAATTGGTACTTTTGTTGGTAATTTATCATACTCAGTCTAGAAGAGCCCGATAAATTAGACATTGTGATTGCTAAAGAGTTATTTCTCAACCACGTTAAAGCTTTGTTTCAACCTGGCTTTAGAATTTTATTAACCCTTCCCATTGCCGCGATAAGGGATGTTACTTTGATGACAGTCTTAGAGTCAGAAACTAACAATCAAATTGTGACTATGCCAGTTTCTAAGCTGTTTCATCGAGGAGAAAGCCGTTTAGCAAATGCCGTTCCTAACCCAGAAGTTCTACAAAATTTAATTACAATTCTCAATAAACGCATTGATGCTCAACTGGCTGAACCAGAAACTTTAGAACAAATTGCTATTTATAGCGGAGGTGTTTTACGAGAATTAATCCGCATTGCCAATGAGTGTTGCCGGATTTGTTTGCGATTAGTGCGCCGCGAACCAGACAACTTATCTATCAAAATCAATGACAGCATTTTGCAGGAAGCCATTCTTAAACTAAGTCTAGATTTTGACACAAGAATTGGGCAAAAAGACTACGAAATTTTAACCACTGTCTATCAAAATTTTAAACCCAAAGATCCCAAACAACAAGAATTTTTAGACCTATTACATGGCTTATACATTTTAGAATACCGCAATCAAGAACTCTGGTACGATCTCCACCCAATGGTGCGAGACTTGTTAACTCAAAAAGGTATTATATAAAAAGGTAATAGGTAATTGATAATCACTTTTTTAAAATAATTGACTCTGTGTCCTTTGTGCCTTTGTGGTTAAAATAAAATTTATTACAGCTTAGCTACTATGGATGCCAAAAATAGAGATGCTTATGAAGATTTGTTGGTTTCTATTGAAGCCAATCAAAATAAATTGAACCTGTTGATTGCCGTATGTAATGACAGTCAATTGAGAGCATCGATTATCGAACAGTATGAAACTGAACTGACAGAAATTGCAAAATATCGCGTTACCTTAACACATCAAGACCCCAGTTTAAAAGCAGCGATTGATCAACTCATTCAAAAAGAAGCATTTCCCACTAACACTCAAGCCGTTATTACCGTAACAGGTTTAGAAAGATTGAGGTTGTTTAACTTTGAGGGAGAACCATCAGAACAAGAAAAATTTTTAGGATATTTGCAATGGACGCGAGAAAGTTTCATGCATTATTCCTACTCTATTGTACTTTGGTTAAGCACTAGCATTGAAGACAAACTTAAAACCAAAGCTCCCGATTTTTGGAGTTGGCGAAAAGGCGTTTTTCGTTTTATCTCTCGTCCTAGAGATGGCGTTGCCTCCAGCGAAATTCAATCGATTATTGGATTAGCCGCACCAAATTTTGAAAGTAATAGTTCCGTGCTATTGCCTTTAGAAGATTTACAAGCCTTAATTGAGAAAATTGAAACAACAAAAGGCAAAACCGATCCGAGTTTAGCCGCTTTATATATCAATTTGGCAAACGTTTATCGAGATCGAATAGAACAGGGAAATTTTTTAGATTATTCAAAAGAGGAAAATTTAGCCATTGATTACTTACAAAAGGCTATTGAATTGCAAAAAATATCAGACTCAGAACTAGATTTAGCCAGCAGTCTCAACAATTTAGCTGGACTCTACCAATCCCAAGGACGCTACGAAGCCGCCGAACCCCTCTTTTTAGAAGCTTTAGACCTCAGAAAACGCCTTTTAGGAGACAACCATCACTCTGTCGCTACTTCCCTCAACAATTTAGCCGAACTCTACCGTTATCAAGGACGCTACGAAGCCGCCGAACCCCTCTTTTTAGAAGCTTTAGACCTCAAAAAACGCCTTTTAGGAGACAACCATCCC
>JBGTNM010000498.1:0-2662 GCA_041743025.1 Microcystaceae cyanobacterium | reverse complement strand
TGGAGAAATTTTGACAGATAAGGCTGAAACGCTCTACTGGAAACGGCTTTATCTCTAAGTATTTGTGCTCATTGAAAAATCGTATATAGACTTATCAATGCCTGTAACTCTTGAAAACTCGTTGATAGAGTCTGAAATGATAAGCTTATCTGTCAAAATTTCTCGGCTTCTATGCATAGGCGAAATAGAGTGATCGGGATTGAGACATAGGCTGAATTCCAAGGGCACTACAGAAGGACAGAGCGCAAGCGCAGGAACAATATCGTCTAGAGCTTCAGTAGCGGGAGCCATCGGCAGCAGCATCGAGGGCAGCGCCAGCATTGCAGCAGCAGGGCAGAGTGCCGGAAATTCCGGTGATGGAGCATGGGCTTAGGCGAACGCATTGATGGCGATCGCGTGGGTTATGGCATAGCCACCTTACCCAAAAGTTGAGCGGCTACTCTATATTTGTTTGTGAAATCAAAGGGGTTAGATTTACAAAAAAAACTATTAACTGATAAGCATTTTTAAGTTTCTTTAAAGAAAATACTTCCCCAATTAGAGCCGATTTCATAATTTAAGCGGTTGCCAACAACTGAAGGCTTCCATCCACTGATAAGATCCTCCCAAATACCGTTGTCAGGAAAGGGTACAGACACAGTTTTATTATCTTTGGAAAAGTTTAGAACAATAATGAAGCGCTGTAGTTTTGCTGCATCATTACCCCATCGGTGATAGATGACGATTCCTAAATCTTGATTGATTCCGTACCCTTCCGCATTAAATTGAGTTTGATTATTAGGCCAATCCACAGGATATATGTTATCTGATCGTAATCCAGGATAAGCTATGCGGATCTTTATTAGTTTTTTATATAAATCATGAAGAGGTTTCCCAAAGTTATCATCTGAAAAGCTCCAGTGAAGAGGTCTAGGCTGTACACGGCGACCACTTCTTTGGTCATCTTCCATTAGCCAGTAATCTTCTGCAAACTCTTGACCATTTTGAATCATCGGAGAGCCAGGTAACGTCAGAAGGGCAATCGCCAAAGGTTGAGTACGGTACCATAGACGTGAGCCCTCATCGCTACTAGCGCCTGCCCGCCAAGCTAAGTGAGAGTGATCGTGGTTTGTGAGATAAGTAGTGGCGACCTTATTTCCAATCAAACCTTTTTTGCTATCTAATGCAGCCATGATATCTACAGGTATTCGGTAGTTATAGAGGTAGTTGAAGGCAACACCATATAGCGCATTATTCCAGTAGCTTGTTGCGTTAACTTTATTCGTTACAAGAGATGCATCTATCGCTAAGTGTTCAAGTGTTGTGGAGAACTTTGGATCAGCAGCATGAATATTGACAGCTTCAATTAGATTAGGTAATCCGCGTGGATTGGCTTTATTGTTTTGAAAATCATCCCAGACAAAAAAGTTTGTTGTATTGTCAAAACGAATACCATCAATACCAAACTCATCCATCCAATAAAAACAAACGTCCCTCACGTACTCTTCTAAGCAAGTATTGTTAAAATCTAAATCCTTTAGACCATCGAACTGCCCACCAAAAACACCAATGTAGGGAGATTTTGAATCTTTTACTTTTGTATCTGGCTCGTTATAAAAAAGATTATATGGAAATTGATCATTTCCGGTGACATGATTAAATACTCCATCCATGATCACATGAATATCTCGTTTGTGACATTCATTAATGAACGACTTTAGATAAGAAAGCTTCTCCTCTGGTTTGTTGAGATCATTTGCATACCTATAGGCAACGGCAAAATATAGAAAAGGGCCGTAACCCCAGTCAAAGCCTTTTCCTGGCCAAGCAGTCCAAGGCATCACCAGAAGTGCATTAATTCCTAAATCTTTAATATAGTCCAGCTTATCAATGACGGCATCTAGTGCGGCTCTAAAACCTCTAAATTCATCGGTAAAGTCGTCAAGATTGAGTTCGTAAACAATCAGATCTCGTAGATGCTTACGACCAGAAGTGAGGGGAGTTACAGTAGTTCGGCTACCACCTACTACGATTCCAGCATTTAGATTTCCACGAGGGTCAGAAACAATCTGATTTAGGTTTCTAGATCCACCATAACGAGCACAGGGATCGCTAACTATTTTTGAAGTTCCGCCGTTGAATGTAACAAAGTACTGATATTCGTAGAAACCTGCGGGTAATTCAATTG
Organism: Microcystaceae cyanobacterium; assembly: GCA_041743025.1. Classification (GTDB taxonomy): domain Bacteria; phylum Cyanobacteriota; class Cyanobacteriia; order Cyanobacteriales; family Microcystaceae; genus JBGTNM01. The sequence goes on along the minus strand of JBGTNM010000498.1, from coordinate 495 downwards.
GTGTAGTGTAAGCCCATACGATGCCCTTAGAGTTGCTACTTTTAGTCATGTTGGGGGCAGAGCTGGTATCCCAAGCTGTTTGACCTAAATCAGTTTGAAAATCACCAATCACCTGAATCGAAGTGATTTCAGGATTTCCATAGCCACTAGGCTTACCTGTTTCGTCGTACTGGTTGGGATCAATACTGTTATCTGGAAAGAAAAGCTTGAATTCAATGGCTCCTTTAACAGAGTCATTACCAACTTGCCATGAGCCAAAGCGTTCCTGCATGTAAAATGACATATAGATAATTCTCTCTGATAAACTCTGACATACTATATCAGAACAATTCGATTCTTTTATGTAATCTTGAGTTCAATTAATGACATATTTTGCACAATAAGTATTTGATGTATTACATCAAATACGGCCCCAAAGTGTTAGCTAGGCAAGTCATCTCACGACGACCTGCCCGCCTTCAAAACCGTGCGTGAAGGCTTTCCCTTCACACGGCT
>JBGTNM010000497.1:0-17381 GCA_041743025.1 Microcystaceae cyanobacterium | reverse complement strand
AGAATTTGGAAGTAACTATGTAATTAATTTCGTCTAGCTACTTACATCACATTCTCAAACTGTAAATGTCCTCCTCGCTGTACTGTGCGCCTTGCAGCTTTCATCAAGCAAATATCCAGTTCTCGTTCAGAAATAAGCTCTGGTTGTTTGTTTAATCCTGCTTCCCATCGCTGAAATCGGGTTTGGTTGCCCATTCTGGCATCAATGCTTTGGTTATACTTATCGACAATAAAACGCACAATAAGCTGTTCTAACTCTCTGAGGGTTAAGCTTGCCTCTTTTTCAGCCTCTTTAGGTCGTTCTTGAACATTTGAGCCTGTATAACCTGGAAGAGTGGAAAATAGAGATTGATTCAGAGTTTTAAAGGGACGTTCGACGATTCCTCCTTCTGAAGGGCGATCACGCAATTTATGGACAAACCCTAACTGTGTACCAATTTCCGTTAAATGGTTTGACCGAAAATCCTTCCCTCCATCAGTGAAAAGATATTCCGGTGTTCCGTATGTTTCCCATTCGCAATGCAGTTTGTAATCATCCCCGTAACGCTTGGGTAAAATAGCATGACGTAACGCTAACGCCACTACCTGAGAACTTGTGGCATCAAAACCAAGATTAACGCCGATAATACAACGAGAATAACTATCAATTACGGTTGTCAACCAAGGACGACCAAGTAACTCCCCATGCTTATCCACCAATAAGACATCTGCAAGGGTATGGTCACACTGCCAAACTTGGTTACTGTAGCTAATATCAAGATCATCTCCATCGCGGGTTTTTACCGATAGGGTTGAACCTCGCCACCCTGGAGTGCGAATACTCTTAGCTTTCTGTTGCTTTTCCTGAATGGGTTTCAATACCCTTAAGACCGTCCGATAGGTAGGTGGTTGCTTATCCTCTATTTCTAAGGCTTTTGCTTGCACCTTTAAGGCTACTTGCTTAGGAGTCATGCGTTTACTGCCTTTATTCCCCTGTTGGTAGGTTTTAACAATAAAGTTTTGCCAAAAATCACTAATTCGATGCTTTCCTTTATCAGTTCTATCCGTTGAAACCAATGCAGCTAAACCTTGCTCTTGATACTGCTTAAATAGTCTCTGTACCGTGCGAACAGATACACCAAGTTTGTCTGCACCTTCTCTCAGATGTTCTCCGTAGGTTTGGCGATCGCATGGTTCTAGGAGGGTTTGTATCACCCCCAATTTTGCCTGCGATGTTTCTGGCAAATTTGATACTATTGTATTGATAAGTTCAGATGGACTGGTTACAGTAACATTGGTTGTTGAACTCGATAGTCCTTGTGTTGGTTGATCACCAGGATAGGTATTCATCTCATAATCATAATACAGTTACTAACTACACAATGTTATTCAAGCAAGCTTTTAAAAAAGTGACATTAAATTTGTCACTGCTCTTTGAGAATCCTCTGCGGAAGATGACAATCAATTTGTCACCATTATAGAAAACGGCGATTAATTTGTCACTTAGATTGAGGAGTCAAGATCATAGTAAAGTGGCTGTGAGCTATACATAACAAGTCTTTTAATTGACGACACTAATTTGTCATAACGTCATATAATTAGTCACTGTACAACTTTCACGCTGTCTTGTTTACATAAATCACTTTTTGTAAAAATTGATGTGGATGCTGTTAAGTGGCGTTCAGGGGATGAAAGACAAATAATAACAGAAGAATGGAAAATCAAAGAAAGAAACCTGTAGAAATCTATCTCAAATCGCCTACCCCATTTATGATTGATAATTGGGAAAAATTACTGCCTGATTGGAAAGTGCCTCCCCAAACGATAGTGCTTATCTTGCTCAAATCCCGATTGCCTTTAGACGGTGAAGGGGAGTTCATCGAGTTAGAAAAAGAGCGATTGCTCCATCGATTTTTGGAATGGGGTAAAGTTTTCTATTCGACCGGTCATCAAGGGGGATTTTTAACAGAAATTATTTCTCCGAAAGACGGGACACTACAATACTCAAAGAAAGGCCAATTAATTTTTGATTTAGTCGCTACGGTTCATTACTCATTGGGATTCGACTTTTCTAAAACAGCGGAGGGCTGTAAAGTGCTGGAGCATCCAGTGTGGCAGACGGCTGTGTATCCCGGACTTTTTCTGTCTGAAGCAACAGCGACAGTAGTTAAGTCAATCTTGACGGAAATTGTCTGGGAGTAACGATGTCCAACTTCATTATTTAATTCAAGATAATGGGAACAAATCCTCAACTTTTAGTTAATTTGTACTGATATACTAGAGAGGTGTGAAGTCTTTGTAGTCTTTAGTCTATCAAGCGGCAGATGTCAAAAAAGTTATTTCTCATTGAAGCTCCCGGAAAAATTAAGAAACTACGGCAAATTCTAGGCTCGGAGTATATTGTTAGAGCTAGTGGCGGACACATCAGGGAACTGGCCAAAGATGGGAATGACAATCTAGGCTTCGACATCAAGAGTGATAGCATCTCCTGCCGTTTTGTCCCCAGAAACCCACAAGCGAAAAAAAACATCGCCGAGTTGAAGGAACTTGCCCGGCAGGTTGATACGGTTATTTTAGCCACCGACGAAGATCGAGAAGGGGAAATCATCGCTTGGCATCTCAAAGAAGTCCTCAATCTGCGAAATCCCCAGCGCGTCACCTACCGAGAAATCACATCCTCTGCCGTCGGAGCATCACTTCATAGCCCGCGTCAACTTGACCTGAATCTAGTTAACGCCGCCCTAGCCCGTTCCGTCCTAGATAAGCTAGTTGGCTTTAGAGGCTCTCCCTTGGTTTGGAAACTGGGAAATGGAGCAAAATCTATCGGTAGAGTCCAATCAGCCGCTCTACACATCCTTTGTCAACGGGAACGGGAAATACAAGCATTCAAGCCCCAAGATTACTGGCTGGTTTCTGTCACCTACGCTGAAGGGTTTAAAGCCTACTATCTCGGTGAAAGTGCCTCAACTCAAACGAATGGGGAAGAAAGAGAGGAAAGGGATGATGCAGGCGAAGGAGAGGAAAAGAAAATTGAAGCTACTAGAGTTTTGAGTGAAGCCGAAGCGGATAGATTAGTCGGCATTGCCCGTCAGTTTCCCCACCAAGTCGTCAAAATAGAAGGGAAAACCGTGAGCAAAACCCCACCTGCTCCCTTTACCACCTCCTCACTACAACAAGCCGCAGGAAGCCGTCTTAAATGGAGTCCAGATAAGACGATGCAGGTGGCACAGCATCTATATGAGGGGGGACACATTACTTATATGAGAACGGACTCGATTCACCTAGATCCCCAATTTTGTACAACGGTAAGGCAGTGGTTGGCAGAAAAAGATCCCCATAACGTTCCTGTGAAAGTCACCTCTTATCGTCAATCCAAGACGGCTCAGGAAGCGCACGAGGCGATTAGACCGACGGATATCCGCAAGCCATCCTCTGAACTCAAACAGGAGATTTCGACAGAGGAATTTGAACTTTACCTACTGATTTGGCTGAGAACCGTAGCCAGCCAGTGTAAGCCAGCAAAAATCATCAAATCTCGCATCCTTACCCAATCAGGAAGCGTATTCTGGCAAGCTAAGGGACAGGTAGTCGCTTTTGCTGGATATGCCAAGTATTGGAAAGACCTAAGTGCTGATTCGGTGTTGCCTCAAGTCTCCCAAGGACAGCCCTTACAGATGAAAGAAGCCAGCCACGAAAAGAAACAGACGCAACCGCCTCCCCGCTATTCTGAAGCTAAGTTAGTACAGGTGATGGAGCGCCGGGGTATTGGCAGACCTTCGACTTTTGCGCCTACGGTGAAGACCTTGAAAGAACGGAGCTATGCTGAAGTTCAGAAGCGACAACTCCAAGCAACGACTCTGGGGTTAGAAGTCGATGCTTTCTTGCAAAAAACCCTGCCAGAGTTGTTAGAAGCCGAGTTTACCGCTCAAATGGAAGACAAATTAGATGCGATCGCTTCGGGACAGGAAAACTGGGAACGGTATATTATTGGTTGGAATGAGGATTACTTTGCGATCGCATTAGACAAGGCATTAAAGGTCGTTGAGAGCAAGCCTGACTCAACTGGAAACTGTCAAAACCGAGATTATATAAGCTATCCAAGCAAAGAGTCGATTTTCGACTGTCCCCACTGTGGTCACAAGATGGCAGAGATTCCTTCCAAGTCAAAAAAACTTCACAAAGACTATTTTCTTAAGTGTTCAAGCTGTCAGGCAGTCATGTTTTACAACAAGTGGCGCAAAGTTTGGGAATTGCCAATCGAAAAGCTAGAAGAAGCTTCTAGTCTTTTAAACTTGACGAAGTCATCGCAGGCTCCGGCTTTAAAAGCCGGAGTACCGATGACTAACCATGCTTGTCCTGTCTGCGGAGAGAAATTAGCAGTACGAGAATATGAGAAGGAGGGTCAGAAAAAGCGAATGCTTGTGTGTTCATCCCAAAAAACGAGTACAGATAAGAAACATCAGGGTGTTGCTTATTTTGAGTCCAGAAATGTCTTCTGGTCTAAGAAATACGGAGAAATCCCCATTGACTGATAGACAGCGTAAAGCCTCCTAAATTGTCTGATAAGGTTGTGATATCCACAATCTTGTAACCTTTCTATCTATATTTGGCAAAACAAAGAACAAAAAAGCAATTTATAGGCTATAAAAATGCTAGATGATCCCGATGCACAGATTGAAGTCTGGACGGATTATGTCTGGGCTAAGGATGAGACGGAAGCGATTCGGAAATGTCAGATCAAAGCCGAACAAGCTACTGTTGAGGGGAAAAGGTTAGTAAAATTAATAGGTGAGCCGCGAAAGGTTGGTAAAGGAGAAAAAGATATGAATGCACCTTTGGGGGAGAAGCCTTATGAATCTTGAGTTGCCAGTCATCCCAAAATCAGGGGAAGTATTTTTAGCCGTCAACCTAAGTGCGGTTGAAAATCATACGGTTGCTGAGACTTTAAAGCTTTTAGACGACATGGGCTACACTCCACAGTTGCGCTATCGCCAATCTGGGGATAGTCATATATCCTTGTATGCACTGCTCAAGCATGAGCGAGTAGAGCCAGAGATGCTAGCAAGCACAGATTACCTCGGAGATGAGTTGGATGCTTTAGCAGAGGTTATTCAGCCCGCAGATGCGATTACTTCTCCTCGCGGACTTTTATCGGTGAAAAAAACAGTGGTTGCGTAGATCGAAGACAGTTAAATTGACAATACTCTTTATTCCGATGATAGTTAGGTCTTATTGCGATTGGCTAAAAGAGAGTCTAATTTATCGACATTATCATTGTAGGTTGCTATAAATAAAAAATATTTTAGCCTTAGTGTACAAATATGGAAGAAACAGTTCACGACAACTTTTTTAAAAATTTTACCGTAGTAACAGCAACTATATCCGCAGCAGATTATCTTCCTGAAAATTCAGGTGTTTATGCTTTTTATCATGCGTTTGACTTTTTAGAACATGATTTGTCAAGCCATATAGGGACTCGCCTGCAAAATACGGTATTTAAAACGAAGTTTTCTGAGACAGATAATAGAAGTAAGTTCATTGTCGATACTTGCGGAGAGTCAGTTTGTTTGTCTCGAAAAATGGATCAATTTATCAAAGATGTTTCTCAGCCTAAAGAACGAAGAATATTAAAAAATTTACTAATTTCATGTAGCATTCTACAACGCCCAGATTACATTGGCACTGCAAGTAACTTAAGAGATAGATTTATTCAACATTTAGAACGAGATGATGGTTTTTTTTCAAAGTACGGGAATTCAAGACCAAATGATGAATTTTTATTCGTTTGTTTACTTTGTCCAAAAAACATTTCTAGAGAGTTAGAAAGCCTGTTAATTCAATTATGTCAACCTAAGTTTAATACACAGAGGAGTTAGAAAATGGAATTAGATAATCAGTCTCCAGAGACTATTGAATATAAAGCGATCAGTGGTACTTTTGGGGAGGTAAGGTATTTCATAACAACTCTCGATCAAAGTGATGCAGTTGAAAACATTCAATTTGCTGATGACATTCAAAACAGTTGGAGTTTCTCTGAAAGAGTTCAAAGAAAACTAGATGAAAAAAGGGCGAATACAGAAATATTTTCTTACCTAGCGCAGGGTGGAATTCGCTTTTTTAATTCAATTGTAGTCGTGCTTTTACCCAACTCGAATGACCAAAGAGAGTTTTGGGACTTTTCTACAGTTAGCAGTCAAGGAAAACCTGTCGAAAAATGGGTCAATTTAAAGCTGTATAAGAACGTAGCTAGAATTGTAATTGATGGTCAACATAGACTTCTTTCATTAAAAAGATATTGGAACGCCCATACTGGAAAAGAGCCTTTAAACCCTCAACAAATAAATGACAATTTCAGTTGCCTAGAAACCTTTGATATACCAGTCGTTTATCTAGTGTTTGGTAATCTTGGCAAGGTTGGTCATGCAGACTTAAGCGAAACGGTAAGAGATGAGATAATCAAAGCAACTCGCAATATCTTTACAGTTATAAACAAGACTGCAAAATCAATCGACAAACAAACTCAACTATTGCTTGATGACAGTAAAATATCAGCATTAATTCCTAGAAAGCTTTTAGAGGAAAGAGTGCTTGAAGAGAGATTCATTAGATGGTCTACCACATCACCAAGTTTGAGCCAATCAGAACCTTACTTAACGACTCTAGATTTGGTTAGCAAATGTACTAGCGAACTATTGAAAGATTATCCCAAGCAAGCTTTAAAGAAATCATTCAATTCACCAACTGAGCGGAATAAAGCTCTAGATGATTATTATGAGTCTCATCCTAAACTTCCTGAAATAGGTACAAAAGCATTGCTTAAGTGGTTTTTCACTGAACTTCAGCCATTCAAGGATTGGGGAACACAGATTGACTACGTAGAGATAAATATTCCTATTCAACCAGAGCAATCTCGATTAAATGCAAGTCAAAAAGCAAGTATAAAGGAATTACGCCATTCCAGCATTCTGTATACTATCCTAGGACAAAAAATTCTTTTTTCTGCTATTTCAAGGTTCTTGCTTAGGATAAGAACAGAGTACCGTATTCCAGCGATTCTTGATGCTATCTCGCTTAGTATTACTAAAATGGATGAAGCTAACTTTTTCAGACGCAATCAATCTCATTGGTCTTATGTTTTAGTACAGCCCAATGACAAACTAAACATGATCACTAAAGGATCTGGAATTGAGAAATGTATAGAACTTGTCAAAATGATATTTTTGGATTCCTCTGATGGTGTAAGAGATTTAATAAAAAGTATTAAAGAAGAGATCAGTGATGAAGTTAACTGGAATGAAAATTTGATCTCCATTTGGAGAAAAGAGTTTCATGTGATATTACCTGAAGTTGAATTGATTGATGAGCAGATAAAGGAGTCTTCTGAATCAGATGACTCCTTTGCTGAAGTTCGAGATTTGCTTGATTCTTATGAGGACGACGAAGAGGAATCTAATGAAATTGAAGATGATGAGGATATTTTTCAAGAAACTGAGGAAGATAAAGATTGAAGGGCAGGACTGGCGATTGCTCCTTGGAGTTGGGACGACTTGCTGACTTTTCCCACACTTATCTGAGGCACTATCTGTTAACCTTTTCTAATAAACTATTATCTTTGCAAAATTGACCATGAATCTGCCGACTTGGATAACAGTGTCTCGTTTGTTGGGATTACCCTTTTTGTTTTATTTTTTACACGATCCTACGCCGTTTTATCGCTGGCTTAGCACAGCTATTTTTCTGGTAGCGGCAGCGACGGATTGGCTAGATGGCTATCTGGCGCGTCGATTGAATCAAGTGACAGAACTGGGAAAATTCCTCGATCCCTTAGTCGATAAGTTGTTAGTACTTGGCCCTTTGTTGATCTTAATTGAATTAGACCAAGTGCCTGCTTGGGGAGTGTTTTTAATCTTAGGGCGAGAATTGGCGATCGCAGGATGGCGCGTCAATCCCAATTTAGCCGGAGAAAACAGTATTCAAGGGGCGAATCGTTGGGGAAAGTTAAAAACTATTAGTCAAATTCTGGCGATCGCCTTATTAATAGCTCCTCTTCCACCTAGCTGGCATTTGTCTTCAGTCATCGTATTTTGGCTGTCAGTGGGACTGACATTGATTTCGGGCGCAATTTATATCCTAGGAGCTAAGGATTGAGGGTTAGCGCATAAATTCTTCTAATCCTGACACCTCATCCCCTATAATATGAAAATCTGTCTCTTTTGTAACAAATAGGCCTAAAATATTACCCATTATCTATTAATATACTTTAGGTTATGAGCATCACGCCTGAGTCAGTCCAACAACTTCTCAACTCTGACGATTTTGGCGATCGCTTGCGAGGGATCAATCAATTGCGCCAACTCGATCCTGCCGAAGCCTTTGCCATGATTACGCCATTAGTCAACGATCACAATCCCCGCGTGCGTTATGCGGCTGTCAGCCAGCTCGATCCCTTGGGACGGCAAGATTTAAACACTGCCTTAGCGTTGCTGCGCGATCGCCTCGCCAACGACTCCGAAGTGGATGTGGTGGCTGCGGCTGCCGATGCGATCGGAGGACTCAAGCTCACTGTCGCTTATGACGAACTCTACCAACTGTATCATCAAACCCCAGAATGGCTGATTCAAGTCAGTATTGTTGCGGCTTTGGGAGAATTGGGCGAACCACGAGGTTTTGAGTTGCTGACTGAAGCGCTCAACTCTGACAATAGTTTGGTGAAAACCTCGGCTATCAGTGCTTTTGGCGAATTGGGAAACCCCAGGGCGATCGCGTTGCTGGTTCCCTTATCTGACGATGAAGATTGGCAAATTCGCTATCGAGTCGCGCAAGCCTTGGGATATCTGGGCGGAGAACAGGCAAACGCTACCCTACAACAACTGTCACAAGATTCCATTGAACAGGTTGCCAATGAAGCCAACTATCACCTGAGTCGATAATTCAATTAAGGCAGTTGTTGCCAATATTTGTACGTGGCATAAGCGAGGGTGACAACGCCTGTCACAATTGATGATTCATCTACCTCAAATTGAGGGTGATGCAGAGGATAATTGTGCTTGTCTGGAGATCCCACTCCCAGACGGAACATGGTTCCGGGTGCGTGTTCGAGATAGAGGGCGAAATCTTCGGCCCCCAGGGAAGATTCGGTCAAAATCTGCACGCGATCGCTTCCCCAAGCTTCTCGACAGGCCGATTCGAGTAATTGCGTTAAAAAAGTGTCATTTTGAACCGAAGGAACGCCCCGACGGTAATTAATCTCGTAGGTGGCATTGTAAGTATGGCAGAGGTTGGCGACGATGCCTTCAATCCACTGCGGTAGGTTAGCATGGGTTTCGGGATGAAGCGATCGCACGGTTCCTGCCATTCGTACCCGATCAGCAATCACGTTGGGGGCCCGACCGCCGCTAATCTGGCCGATGGTCAAAACCATCGGTCGCAGGGGATTCTGAGTGCGACTGATAGCCTGTTGTAGCATGGTAATCACCTGCGCGGCAATCCAAATTGCATCAACTGCTTCGTGAGGTCGGGCCCCGTGTCCCGATTCCCCTTGGATGAAAATTTCGATGCCGTCTGCTGCTGCGGTTAAAGCCCCGTAGCGAATGCCGACTGAACGTGCTGGAATCGACGGGTAGACGTGAACCCCAAAAATCGCGTTCACATCTCGCATAGCCCCATCCTGTACCATCCAGCTTGCTCCTTGCGCGATTTCTTCTGCCGGTTGAAAGAGAAAGCGGACGTTACCAGGGAGGTGTTTAGCAATTTGCGCGAGTACCATCGCCGTTCCCAATCCCACGGTTGTATGTACGTCGTGACCGCAAGCGTGCATAATTCCAGGTTTGCGCGAGGCAAATTCCAAGTCTGTTCGTTCCTCAATCGGCAAAGCATCCATATCTGTGCGAATGGCGAGGATGCGACTGTCTTGACCGTTTCCGGGTAGGTTTCCTGTGACTCCCGTTTTACCGACGGCTTCTTGGACGTGAAGGCCACAAGAGGAAAGTACCCCTGCGACATAAGCAGCCGTTTGAAACTCTTGCCCACTCAATTCAGGATGGGCATGAATGTGGCGACGAATTTCAATGAGTCTGGGGGCAAGGGTGTCGGTAATTTCTTTGATTTGAGAGAGCATGAAAATCTTTAGGCACTGGCTTGATCGAATTTTAATATAAAATTTTAGTAAAGGATATTTATGCTTGTTGAGAGTCAAGTGTATCGGGTTCTGGTAAGAAATCAGGGTTCATAATTTTTTCTAAGGTTTAATACTCTCACTGCCATTTGAATCAATTGAGAAAAATGCACTTGCGTTAAATCAACTTTTTGAGCATTGTCTCGCTTGCTGCCTAATAAGCCAATATCTTGCCCAAGTTTGACTGCTAAAACTAGCCCTTTTTCATTTTTAATTCTGATTTCATTGTCAGATGCCCAAAAGTTACAGGTATAAGTTCGCGTACCGTAGACAAAAATAGCTTTTTTTGTCGCACTTTCCACCGCACTCAACCGCACCCCCACAACTTCTAATTCTAAATTGACTGTGCCATTCCATTGATTTTCACGCAATTTGTAGGCGAGATCGAGGCGGCGCGGTAAGGGGAAATAACTTCCCCATCGCCAAGCGATCGCACTAATCGGTTCTTCTCCTTTTTCTTGCACTAATTTCAGCTTTAGATGTTGATTTTTGACTAATTTCTGCTCAACAATTTGCACATTGGGTGTCCAAAATAAAGGGAATTCGTTACCAATCCCCCAAGGTTGCAGTCGATCAATTTGTTGGTAGAGTTCGCGGGTTAATTGTGCAAAATCGGCTTGAGCGTCAATTTTCACCAGAGGTTTGAGATGTTCGCTTTGCAGGCATTGATGAGCAAATTTTCGCAATCGCTGCCGAAATGCGGCTAAATTACTCGCTGCCAAACTAAATCCCCCGGCTGCTTTGTGTCCCCCGTGCTTGCCCAACAGGTCTTTACAAAATTCTAACGCCTCAAAAACGTTAAATTCTTCAATTCCCCTAGCCGATCCCCGAATTTTGTCAACATCTTCTTCATAAGTGCCAATAAACACCGGAACGCCATAACGCTCCACTAAGCGCGAGGCAACGATGCCAATCACCCCATGATGCCAGCCGGCAGCGACAACGAGCAGGAGATGATCGCCTTTCCAATCAATCTGCGTACTTTCAATCAGGTGAATCGCTTCTTTTTCAATCTTTTCGCACAAAAACTGTCGCTGTTTGTTAATTTGTTCACACTGCATCGCTCTTTCTGAGGCAATACCCCAATCATCCGTCGTTAACAGTTCTATCACTACCTGCGGGTCGTCAATGCGTCCAATGGCGTTAATCCTCGGCCCCAAGCGGAAACCAATATCATCGGGGCGGAGTTGCTTAGCGGTGTCATTAACTCCTGTAACCTCCATCAGTGCTTGGATGCCTGCTAACTTCGATTGAGGCAGTCTCTTTAATCCTCGCTTCAACCAACGGCGATTGACCCCTACCAAAGGAGCGAGATCGGCGATAGTTCCTAATGTGAACAGTTCTAATAACGGTTCAGTCAGTCCTTTGAGTAATCCCAAGCTTTGGGCGGTGGTAACGGCTAAAATGTACGCTACACCAACTCCAGCCAAACCCCGATAGGGAGAGGTTTCCGGCAAGAGTTTAGGGTTAAGAATGGCATCGGCGGGAGGCAGTTTTTCGGGCAAATCGTGGTGATCGGTGACGATAACGCTCATTCCTAGTTCAACCGCTAATTGAATGGGTTCGTAAGCTGCAATGCCATTGTCAACGGTTAAAATTAACCCAATTCCATCTTCGGCAAATTCTTTAACAATACGCTCATTGATGCCGTAACCGTCCTTCATGCGGCTGGGAATAGCATAGTCTACCGTTGCTCCCAAATGCTTCAACGCTCGTAATAATAGAGCCGTACTGGTCATTCCATCGGCATCGTAGTCGCCACAGATAGCAATTTTTTCGCCAGAAACAATCGCTGCTTTGAGTCGCTCCACACTGAGCGCTAAATCAGCAAATTCGTTTAAAGGAGAAGGAAGCTGTTGAGATTCTGGATTGAGATAAGTTTGGGCAATTTCAGGGGTATTAATGTCGCGATTGAGGATGACTTGTGCCAGTAACGGCGACAGTCCTGTTGTCTCAACCAATTGGTTGACTTTTTCAGTATTAAATGAGGCAATACGCCAGCGCTGATGGGGCAGTTTCATGAAAACTGTTGATACAAAAATATTTGGCTACAATTCACTGCTTCTGTTCTTTATCTAAGATAATTTGCTTTAAAAGAGGCAGTATTTGACTTATACTATCATGAATATTCTTAATCTCTTTTTCAATTACACTCAGACGTTCTGATATTAAAGCTTGCGAAGGATAATTTTGTGTTGGCTTCTGAACAGCGCAAGCGTTAAGTTTGCCTGACGCGGTATTGGCTCTCTTTTTTTAGCCCCTAAATTTTTTAACTTATTATGATGTTCAAAACGATCTAAGTTTTTCATTGGCTAAATATATCTGGTTTATTTTTTATTAAATATAGACTTTTTTTCTTTCCCTAAATATTAATAACCGGAATAAATAGCTAATAAAAAGGTACTTTAATTTAGATAGTGCTGTCATCAGTATTTACACTGATAACTAACTCTTTAGACTAATTCTGGCGCACCTTCAATATAGTCATCCTCACTAATCCTGCTCTGTCCCCCTACTTCAATTCTCAATAAAGCATCCGGTTGAGGTTCGTTATCTGGATCTAAGCGAACTGTGGTATTGTCCAAGCATTCAACCCCTGCTGTAGCTGCTTCATAAGTCCCTAACCAAGTCATAATCTGAGCGTGTGGTGCGCCGTGACTTTTGGCTCTAACGGGGGATGATATATAAACAACTCCTTCAAGTAATTCGGCTTTTTTGAGGTGGAGCATAGCCTGGTAGCGACGCAGTTAAGCATAGAATTAATCAATTTTAACAAGATATACTGTTGACTGAAATCAACAGGAGAAATCTCATCAGATTCCGTAAAAATCTTCGTCTAAAATTTGTTCCATTGAAAAAGGACAACTTATGGGGTATTTGCTTTCATCGGAGATGCGAACACCAAACTTAGCCTTTTTACTATCTTTGATTGCCAGTTTTCTCGCTCCTGGATAAGCTTCAGCGACTGCCTCATCTAAATAACTTTTGAGAGAAGGCGTAGATATCAGATCATCTAAAACTCTTTCCCGATGTTCGTTGACTGAGTCATACCAACTGCTTTTCATCATGTCGGGAGCATCAAACTGGACTTTGAGCTTAAGTAAATGGGTTAACAACACTTTTAAATTGCTTCTGAGTGCATTTTTTTCGGATTTACCCAAGTCCGTTAACTCCTCAATTAAATGTTCAATGTCTAGTGCGTCAAAGTCTTTTGATTGCAGCTTTGCGATCGTTTCTGCAATCCACTCTTGGAAGTCTTCATCATACAAAGACTTGTTTTTTTGGTGTTTCTCGGTTAATTCTTTCATTATCGGTGGGTTTCCCTGTATGTTCGTAGTAAGGTATTGGTAGCGACGCTCAAATTCAGCACGAGTCAGTTTATCCCCATTGTCGAGGGGGGGAAGATTGAGGAAAGTTTGAATAGCAGTCATGGTAGAACGATTGAGCAGTTAAGCATAGAATTAATCAATTTTAACAAGATATGATGAGAGTAAGTTAATAACTAATCACTAATATGACCACTAACCTAGACGCTAGAAATCTAGTTTTAAAAGATGTTCATCGCCTTTTGAAGTTAGAGAGGCAGCTTAATAGTTCTTTTACTTCCTTACTGGATTTAGAGTCTTTAACAGAGGTAGAACAGCAACGCTTAGCAGAAATTCGCAATAACTTTAACAGATATTACGAAGAAGGCAAAGTTTTAGAAGGAGAAGTGAAGTTTTTATTTTTATCTCCTCTCATGTGGCTATCAGGTTTTTATTCTCCTAATATCAGAATCAGTTTAGAGGAAGGGATTGCTGATATTGATGTTGAAGATGAAGATTTACTGATTAAAGGCAGAATAGATATTTTAGCAGCAACTCGCGTAGAATTTAATCAAAATTTGCCTGTTTTATGGATTTTGCTCATTGAATCCAAAAGAATGCGTTTTGATACTTCGGTAGGTTTGCCTCAATTATTAACCTATTCTTACACCTGTTTGGAAAATCAAGATGCTGTTTGGGGACTAACAACTAATGGCAAAAATTACCAATTTGTTTATCTTGAAAAAGGAAATCCCTCTACTTATCAACTACTGCCAGAACTTGATTTAATTCGTCCAGACAATTCTATCATGCTATTGCAAGTTTTCAAGGCAATTTGTCAACCTTATCTTATTTAAGATAAGTTCTCTGTTGAGGTTGATTTTCAAACCCTCCAACTTCACCTAATGTATAAAGAGGCCGACCCTTAACTTCTTCATAAATTCTGCCGATATATTCCCCCAAAATACCAATACAGAGTAATTGTACCGAACCTAAAAAGAAAACAGCGATCGCGATCGTTGCCAATCCCGTTACGGGTGAATTCGGTTGATAGATGCGCCAATAAAGGACAAGAAACGCCATCAACAACGCCAGTCCAGCCGCAATTAACCCTATATAGGTTGCCAATCGCAAAGGAACCCGCGAAAAGGCAATCAAACTATTTAAAGCTAGAGAAAAAGACTTGCGAAAAGTGTACTTAACCTCTCCAGCAAAGCGGGGATCGCGCTCGAACTTAACCGCCGTCTGTCGAAAGCCGATCCAAGCTCTTAACCCTCGGATGTAGCGGTTGCGCTCAGGCATGGCATTGAGAACGTCTACCACTTGCCGATCCATCAGGCAAAAATCCCCCGTGTCGGCAGGAATGTCAACATCTGCCAATCGCCGCAGCAAGCGATAGAAAGTATAGGCAGTGAAGCGTTTAAACCAGCCTTCTTGCTTACGTTTGAGCCGTTGGGCATAAACGACTTGGTAGCCTTGCCGCCATTGCTCGATCATTTGAGGAATCAACTCCGGCGGGTCTTGCAAGTCAGCATCCAAGACGACGACGACTTGTCCTCTGGCAAAATTGAGTCCGGCAGTTACGGCAGTCTGATGGCCGAAATTGCGAGCTAGACTTAGATAGCAGACGTTGGGATCGCGATCGCGCAGTTCGCGAATGAGTTTGAGAGAGCGATCGCAACTGCCATCATTGACTAAAATTAGCTCAACCGTCCCGTCAATACTCTCCATCACCGCGCTAACTCGACGGTAGAGTTCGGGGATGGTTTCTTCCTCGTTGTAGATGGGGATGATCAGGGAATATTGAGGGATCTGGCTAGTCACGGACGGCTTACTCTACACTCGTTACCAGTTCCATCTTAGTGTTTCGCTGATCCTAGTCGTCCAACTAAGCTAACTCTTGACATAAATTTTCAATGGCTTTGGCTTGAGTCGGCAGATTTGCCGTTAAGACTTCTGTTCGGGTCTCGGTTATCAACACGTCATCCTCGATGCGAATGCCACGAACGTCAGCAAATTGGGCGAGGCGTTCCCAATTCACATCTGCTTGATATTTTTGGCGAAAATCGGCCCGATCAAGAATGGCACTCATTTGATAAAAGCCAGGTTCAATAGTGACAAGCATTCCCGATTGCAAAGGACGATCAAGCCTAAGATAACCCAAACCAAAGCGATCGCTTCTTTTCCTGCCTGACTCATAGCCTGCGAGATCTCCCAAATCCTCCATATCGTGAACATCTAAACCCAATAAATGCCCCACACCGTGAGGGAAAAAGAGGGCGTGGGCATCGCGTTCCACTAAATTGCTAGGATTTCCTTTTAAAACCCCTAAATCAACCAATCCTTCCGCCATTATCTGGCAAGCTAAGCTGTGAACATCTCGATACTCCACGCCAGGACGCATTTTCTCAATGCAGGCATCGTGTGCCACTAGCACAATTTCGTAAATATCTCGTTGCGTTGGCGAAAATTTGCCCCTTACGGGCCAGGTTCGCGTGATATCGGCAGCCCAGCCACTAGGCGTTTCTGCCCCCACATCAGCGAGGAGTAAATCTCCCGGATGCAGCGCATGATGATACTGCTCGTTGTGCAGCACTTCCCCTCGAACGGTGACGATGCTGCCATAGGCGCAACTCATATTGTGGGCTAAAATTAGCCCTTCCATTGCCCCTCGGATTTGGGCTTCGGTTTGGGCGCGGGCAGTGGCTTGCATTCCCGCTTGGTGGGCTTTGATAGAGACGGCGGCGGCTTTTTTCAATTCTTTTAACGCCCCAGCATCGTGAGTCAGCCTCAAGCGAATGATTGCCTGCACTAGCTCTAAATCGTTGCCTGTAGGGGCATTAGCTGGGGCAAGAGGGCGGTTTAAGAGGTGGCATTGCTGCTCTTTGGTGGCGGCATCTTGTACGGCGACGGTGGCGGTTTGAGTTGTCTTGGCAGTCAATTCTGTCAGGGAATAGGCGGCATCTGCTCCTATCTGGGTAGCGATTTCTTCACGGCTGGGGGTGAGTCCGTGCCAGAGAGCGTCATTAGGGGTAGATTCTGCTAAAAATAGGGATAATTTGCCATCTTCTAGGTAAATAGCTGCATTTTCTAGAGACAATCCTGCAAAATAGAGAAAGTGGCTACTAGCGCGAAAGGGATAGCGATTGGCAGGGAAATTACGCGATGGAGAGCGTCCAGACCATAAAATTACCGGAAAGTTAATTAATGTGGCGAGTCGCTGCCGCCGTTGTCTTAAAATGTCCGCTAAATCTAATTTTTGACTCATGATTGACATATTTTTTACAATAAAATTGAGGTTTTTGAGAGTCACCAATCATGAAAGCTACTTATTGGAAAATAGATCGACTCCCAGGGATGAGCCAATTGCAATGCACTCTGCTCAAAGCCTGTGGGGTTTATACGACGAAAGATCTCCTCGAAAAAACCCAAACCCCTCAACATAAACAAGCTCTTGCTAACCAACTCAAACTCAATATTCAGTATGTTAACAAATTCTACGGTCAAGAAGTCTAAGACTTATCGCACTAATCAGGGAGACATTTTGACCGCGTTTTTGAGGGCGTTGACCATAAGCTCTTTGACCTTGAGGAGAACGTGCAAAGAGACGAACTAAGGCTAAATTTACGCCAGATTTATCTAAGAAAATGAGGTTCTTTGCCTCAATATCTCGCACAACTGCTCAGAAATCTAACCGTTGCTGTTGCACTTTTTCGGTTCCTTTTTCTGTCGCGTGTAGTGTTTTTTTTGAGCGTTAAATTCATTGGTATAATTCACAGCTTTGTATCAATAAATTTGACGGTGGGGCGGGCTGGTCTTGGCTTAACCATATTCTCTGTCTGGGTTTTAGGCTTTTGCTTTGATTTTACCTTTCCCAGTCTGATGAAAGAGAGCTATCCCTCTTTCATCAGACTGGGTGAAAAG
>JBGTNM010000496.1:0-24863 GCA_041743025.1 Microcystaceae cyanobacterium | reverse complement strand
ATAGGTAATCCCTCTAAAGCGATTGACTGACTACATTGTTGATAGTCGCCTGTTGCTTGCAACCGAAAGGCAAAAACTCGTTTGCCAATTACATCAATCACCCAATATTCAGGGATTCCTAAAGCTGCATAGATGCGTTTTTTCTCATCCAAATCGGTTGCGATCGTTGTATCTCCTACTTCTCCCACTAAATCGGGAACTCGCCATTGATTAAGGTTAATATAACGTGATTCTCCTTTTTTCCATTGAGGTGCATTTTCTCCGATGTATAAAACAATGTCAGGAGAGGCTGCTTTGACTTGTGGTTTTTCAATTAAACACCCACCTAGATCGCTTGCATTTTGTTCGGGAAGGCGACTAAACCAAAAAGCAAATAACATAGAGAATAAGCGAGTGATACTGGCGTGATTAATTCCCTCTTTTCCCATTTCTATTAAAAGCTTATTGATATCAAAAAATAATTTGAATTCATTACCATCAGGAGCATCGCGATAGTTGAGATAATCCTCCCAAGTCGCCAGTTTCCACCGAGGAATATCGGGATGGATAATTATGTTTTTGATGAGTGTTGAGACTTGCATAGTAAATTAGCTAATTTTGAATTTTTTAGAGTTAGTTAAACCTCAGAGAAAATCCTTAATCCTTTTCACTGTTGCTTTTTCTTAAATTTCACTTGCAGCCATTTTCTAAGTTTTTCATCCTGTAAATTTTGTTCTAAGTAATGTCGATCCTGCCAAATAGCTTTTTGAGTAATGTCAATTTCAGCTTTATCGAGAACTTTGAGAGCAAGGGTAACTTTTTCTTCATCAAGCAACCTTTTTGAATCTGTGTTAGATTGCGTCTTAAGTTTTAGGGTGTAACTGCCAGTTCCTTCTTTTGTATAGCTAGTAACACGAACGATATAATCAACTCCAAACTCAGTACTTAAACTCAGCTTAGAACCTTTATTCTCTCCACCGTCATCATTATAGCCGATAATCTTGTCATTTGAAGCATTCACAATCTCTAAAAAAGGATCAAAATCTGAAGAATTTAATTCAATCTGTATCGTCTGTCCAGGGATAGTCCAATTCAGCAAATAATCATCACGGAATCTGTCTAAGCGGGTAAGACTTTCTTCATCTGTTTTTTTCAAACTTTCATTGATAATTTGATTAGAACTAATTGCCTGAACTCGCTCAATTTCTCTTGAGTGCCACTCGAAAGATTTTAAGATTCCTAACTGTTCATATGAGGGATTGTTAAAGAAAAGCCACATGACTGCTTGTCGAACTAAATCTAATTGATACTCATTTAATCCCTCTGGCAACTCATTAAGAACTGACATGATTTTTTGTAACTCTGCTTGTCGAGGATTTCGCTCTACGATAAGATCATCTTCAGCTTGAGGTAGTGGTAGTTTAACATCGGTAGAGCTAGCAGGGATGGTTAATAAAACACAATCGTCAGAAAATGAAATAGAGGTTTGTTGTCCTCTTGTGCTAACTAATGAAGTGCGTTCAGGTGAATTTGAAGTAAAGGAAGTGCCTGTCGGAATTAGCATGATTATTTCGTGAGTAATGTTATCCTTACGGCAAGCTTCTAGACTAACTCTTGTAATTCCAGTGCCGGTTGCCTTAATTGTGACTTTGTTCTCTTCCACAAGATCAACAATATCTCGTCCTGTTTTGTCCTGTATAATATCTAAGGAATGCTCAATTCTAGACAAGCGGCGTCCTTGAAAAATCTGCAAGATTAACAGACCGAACAATCCACAGTAAGCAATCGTCAGAAGTCCAGCTATCGCTAGAGTTAGGTGATTACGAGCCATCTAATGTATTTACCTATGTTTCAGTTTTTATCCTCGATTATATACAAATAAAAGAACTTTAGCTTTTTATTTTTACGTTTTGTAAAGATTAAAATCTTTATTACGAACTTATTTTTTTAAGAAATTTATTGATTATCAGATTGAGTTAGTTTCAGATTTGATTATTGCTTGACTAAACCAGTTAGCCGCACTAATATTCGTTCCTCCCTCTAACCGTTTGAGCGTTTCTTCTAATAAACTTATAGGTAATCCCTCTAAAGCGATTGACTGACTACATTGTTGATAGTCACCTGTGTTTTGTAAACGAAAGGCAAAAACCCGTTTACCAATCACATCAATTACCCAATATTCAGGAATTCCTAAAGCGGCATAGATTCGTTTTTTCTCATCCAAATCGGTTGCGATCGTTGTATCTCCTACTTCTCCCACTAAATCGGGAACTCGCCATTGATTGAGGTTAATATAACGTGATTCTCCTTCTTTCCACTGAGGTGCATTTTCTCCGATGTATAAAACAATGTCAGGAGCGGCTGCTTTGACTTGTGGTTTTTCAATTAAACACCCACCTAGATCGCTTGCATCTTGTTCAGAAAAGCGACTGAACCAAAAAGCAAATAACATAGAGAATAAGCGAGTGATACTGGCGTGATTGATTCCCTCTTTTCCCATTTCTATTAAAAGCTTATTGATATCAAAAAATAATTTGAATTCATTGCCATCAGGAGCATCGCGATAGTTGAGATAATCCTCCCAATTAGCAGATTTCCACTGAGGAATATCGGGATGGATAACTATCTTATTTTTAATGAGTGTTGAGACTTGCATGGTGATATATGAAAAATGAATATTGTAGTACAAGCTTCCAGCTTGTTACAGTTACAGGCTAGAAGCCTGTGCTACAAGTGCTTAATAACTTTTCGACTGGGATAAATTCGCTGCTCTAAGTTATAGGCATAAGCCAGAAATTTCTCGTCAATATATTCTTTTATTTGCTGTTCAAGATGTTTTTGATACTGTTTGAGAATCTGTTTCATCTGCTCATCGGTATTAGGTTCGGTAGTTGCCTGAACTTCATGCTGCTCTAAAAACTGTGCGATCGCGTCTAAAATAACTTGGGAGCGATTAGGGTTTTTTCCGGCTCGGCGGGAAGGGTAAAATTGTTGTGCTACTTCGTCGAGACGTTCTAGGGTTTCAGCCGGAATGCGAAGGGAGACTAACGGAGAATTGGCCATTGAAGCTATCTTAACACTTAACTGTTGTACATTGTAGCACAATGGGGGAAAGAGTACTATGATTTTAATGATTGAATGAGGACTATGATTAAGGCAAAAATTTATGATAGAGCGTTTCTCGCGCCTAGTGAGGTACACCTTGATTATATTTTCTGTTCCCTGTTCCCTGTTCCCTGTTTTCTATAAGGAAAGGTGATTGAAAGTTGGGCAATACCCCTTTCAATCACCTATTATATCTAATTGACTAATCTAGACGCTGGTTTGCTCTGGAATCTGTCTAGGTTAGTATTCGTCACGATGGGCGAATTCTTCGAGTTCGCGGTAAGCCTCTTTGAGGCGAGCGTAATGAGCTTCCTTGAACTCCTCAAATGCCTTGACTTCTTCGCTGCGGCGGGGAGCGCCATTACCGTACTGAGCGTTAAGCACTTCATACCAAGTAGCGGTTTCCTCTGTCGAGGTGACAGATTCTTCGTGAGACTCAAACTGCTGGCTTTCGGTAGAGGCAGCCATCGCAGTTGTCGAAGATTGTCCGCCGGCAATGGCATTGGCAACAGCATCGAAGTAACCTGTTCCGACTTCGCGTTGGTGGCGCGTGGCAGTATAGCCGTGTTCTTCACTGGCAAATTCAGCTTCTTGTAATTGAGAATAAGCTGCCATGCCTGATTGCGCGTAACCTCTTGCCAGTTCAAACATTCCATGATTGAGGTTGTGGAAGCCTGCTAGGGTGACGAACTGGTATTTGTAACCCATCGCACCGAGTTCTTTCTGGAAGCTGGCGATGGTGTCCTCACTGAGGTTGGCTTTCCAGTTAAAAGACGGCGAACAGTTGTAAGCTAACAATTTGTCAGGATATTGCGCTTGGATAGCTTCGGCAAAGGCGCGAGCTTCTTCGAGGTTTGGTTGAGAGGTTTCCCACCACAGTAGGTCGGCGTAAGGCGCGTAAGCTAAACCGCGAGCGATACAGTGTTGCAGTCCCGTTCCCTCTTTTAAACGAAAGAAACCTTCGGGAGTGCGTTCTCCGGTAATGAAAGGGCGATCGCGATCGTCTACATCACTGGTAATGAGTTTAGCACTTTCGGCATCGGTGCGGGCAACAACCAGAGTTGAAACGCCCATGACATCAGCCGCCAAGCGAGCGGCGTTGAGGTTGCGGATGTGAGCGGCAGTCGGAATCAGCACTTTGCCGCCGAGATGGCCGCATTTCTTCTCAGAAGCGAGTTGATCTTCGTAGTGGACTGCGGCTGCACCCGCTTCGATGTAAGCCTTCATGATTTCAAAGCTATTAAGTGGCCCACCAAATCCGGCTTCTGCGTCAGCCACAATCGGCGCAAACCAATCAATAAAAGGCTTGCCTTCGAGGTGCTGTATTTGGTCGGCACGTTGGAACGTCCGGTTGATGCGGCGGCACAATTCTGGGCCACTATTAGAAGGATAGAGACTTTGGTCGGGATACATCGTTCCAGCTAAGTTCGCATCAGCCGCCACTTGCCACCCCGATAAGTAAATTGCTTTAAGTCCAGCGCGTACCATTTGCATCGCTTGGTTGCCTGTCACTGCACCGAGAGCATTGATGTAGTCTTGGGTGTGAAGCAATTCCCAAAGGCGATTGGCTCCCATTTCGGCTAGTGTGTAGCAGATATTGATAGAGCCGCGCAGTTTAATCACGTCTTCGGGGGTGTAATTGCGTTGGATGCCGTTAAAACGACCTTTGGGAGCCTTGGGAACCAGTTGCTCGAAAATAAGAGAACTCATGCTATGCTAATCTCCTGTGTGTAATCTCAAACAAAACAAGAATTTGGGGTAGATAGCCCGACAAGATTGAGGGACTATCTACCTTTTTATGTGGAAAGGAAAAGCGAGAGTTAGTGGGAAAATTCCACCAGATGCCGATAAGCACTTAGGGTGAGAAATTCTGCAAACTCGTCTGCTGTAACCAATTCGATAAACAGCTTAACGGCTGTGTCAAACGAGTTAGTTAACTGAGAATTGGCTTGGCGTAGTGCCGCAACTTCTTCAGTTAGGAGGGATTGCAGTAGGGAAGGCTCTACTGTCCGTCCGTCTTCTAATTTGGCTTGGTGGTGAAGCCACTGCCAAATCTGAGCGCGGCAAATTTCCGCCGTAGCGGCATCTTCCATCAAGTGATAGAGAGGGACGCAACCTGCCCCATCGAGCCAAGCATTCAAGTATTGAATACCGACGCGAATGTTGTGTCGCAAACCCGCTTCGGTGATGGTTCCATCGGGAACTTTGAGCAAGTCTTGGGCAGTAACCTGTACGTCCTCCCGCAGCACCGAAACTTGATTGGCTTTCGGCATATAGTGGTCGAAAACCTCTCTGGCGATGGGAACCAAAGCCGGGTGAGCAACCCAAGTACCGTCGTGACCGTCTTGGGCTTCTCGTTCTTTGTCTGCCCTTACCTTCAGCAGTGCAGCATCGTTGGCTTGTGGGTTATCCTTGATGGGAATCTGTGCCGCCATGCCGCCCATGGCCATTGCCCCGCGACGGTGGCAGGTTTGAATGGTCAACAGGCTGTAGGAACGCATGGAGTGCCGAGTCATGGTCAACTGAGCGCGATCGCTCAGGACATAATTAGCATGGCGGCAGAATTTTTTAATAAAGCTGAAGATGTAGTCCCAACGACCGCAGTTGAGGGCGACAATGCGATCGCGCAGATCGTAGAGAATTTCGTCCATCTCAAAAGCCGCTAAGATGGTTTCGATCAGCACCGTTGCTTTAATACATCCAGCAGGAACGTTGAGGTATTCTTCGGCAGCGATAAAGACTTCATTCCACAACTGGGCTTCGTGCCGGTTTTCCAGTTTAGGTAAGTAGAAGTAAGGGCCTGTTCCTTTGGCTAGCAGCTTTTTGGCATTATGGAAGAAGTACAGCCCAAAATCGAACAGGGAACCGGACAGGGACTGACCGTCTATTAAGATATGGTCTTCTGGTAAATGCCAGCCTCGCGGACGCACGATGAGAACGGCAGTTTTTTCTTTAAGCTGATAGACTTTGTTCTTTTTTGGGTCAAAAACCTCAATCGTTCCCTCAACCGCATCGCGCAAATTAATCTGACCAGTAACCAAGTTATCCCAGGTAGGACTGGTGGCATCTTCAAAGTCGGCCATGAAAGCATTGGCCCCGCAGTTGAGGGCGTTGACAATCATTTTGCGCTCTACAGGGCCAGTGATTTCGACGCGGCGGTCTTGTAAGTCTGGGGGAATGGGGGCAATTTTCCAATCGCCATTGCGAATCGCTTCGGTTTCGGCGGGAAAGTCTGGCAACCATCCGGCATCGAGCTTTTTCTCAATAGTACGCCGCGCTTGTAATAACGCCTGTCTCTGTCCGCCAAAACGACGCTGTAGCATTGCTAGAAAATTCAGTGCTTCTGGGGTCAGAATTTGGGCATATTCATCCTTTATTGGGCCGCGAATCGTTATTCCTCGATCAGTTGGTTGATGGGTTTTGGGTGTGGCGATTAATACCATTGTTATTCCTCAATCAATGCCAAGTGTTTAATCCCTATCTTTTAGGGAGGCATTTTCTAAGAGCTTTTTCATCAATTTGAGATAAGTAATGAGCGTTAAATGTCTAACCCAGCACCATGAAAACTATTGGAATTGCTATTGTTATTATAACCATTAAGCAAAACATTTAGTTCTTACTTTTGGGTGATTTTAAGATTGCTCACTAGCTTAACTCTGGGAGAGGATTTTGATTGAAAAACTGTCAGCAAAAAAACTCTCTGTATCTTCTTATACAACATTTTAAATAGAAAAATTTAGAAAATAAGTGATGTTTATAACTTGTCACAAAAATAAATTAATATACAAATTTAACTTAAAGTATCTTAACTTAACCAACTCAAATGTTACAAAAACTTAATATAATATACTTTTTATGATGAAATAAGGTGCGTTTTGTCTTTGTATATGAAAAAATTTTACATTTCTTTAAATAACTAGCTTAATTAAAACGGTGTTTTACAGTGATTACAGATCGATTTTCTCCTTCGTTTACACTGCATTTCATTGCACTATATAAAACAATTTTTGTTTGATTTAAAGTTGAACATTGTGATACAAAAAATTGATAAGAATATCAAGAATGATCAAAATGTCTGGACGAAAGTATGATATCCAGTGATTGCATCTATGAGAAAATAGTCATTGTATGACGGTGTTTTACAATTTTTGAGTGTATCTACTAACTGTAAACTTTCATGTTTGCTCGCGATTGGGCTAACTTTTTCACAACATTCTCGGCTTCCTTGCTTACTTGCTTGCGTTTTTTAATGAGAGCATCACGATCATGTTCAAGTTGCGCTTTGCCGCCTACCAATTTATTTTCTAACTCACTTCGCCTACGAGCATACTTCTGATCAACACCATTCAAAGCTGCTAAATCTTTGGGTGAAGGTCTGTACTGCTGAAAGCGAATCTCAAGGGTCTTGCGCCACTCAACAAGTTTTTGAGTAAGCACAGGGCCAAAGCCAGGAATTGAAGAAATCCTCTCGTAAGAGACATCGCTGGCTGTCTCCACTCCATATGACGCGAGGACAAGTGCCCTTTTCTTACCAATATTTGAAATTTCTGCATTCTCTATAAAATAACGTTCTAGATAAATTTTTAATAGTGCAGACCTTCCCTCAACTTGATATTGATTTGGAAGATCTTTATATTCACTATACGAATTTTGCAAATTTCGATAAGCAGAATTAAAGCCTGAGTCAGATTTTAATGCTTGCCATTGTCTTTCAATATTTTGCCATTCTTGTTCAGCCTGCCGGAGAGCAGATTCACGCTTCTTACGTTCTCCTTTATCATTGTGAAATTTGAAAATCCAATCAATAACTCCTAAAAGACCTGTAGGTGGTTTAGCGTATTCAGGTAGAGGAGTTGGTGTGACCTGTATAGAACTTGCATCAGGTAACTTGTTTAAAGAAGGTATTGTAATAGCTTGTATTTTTGACCAGACATCCTCAAGATTGAATTTATTCTGAGTTTGTCCAGTGTTTGTATAAGCTAAAAAGTATACTGTTCCACTTACATTCTCCAGTTTGCACCAGGGGCAGGAACTTAAGTTTTTGTGATATTTATGCACTGAATTTTGATTGCAGCTACGAAGCTCACTTCGTAACGCATCAAGTTGGTTTACCCACTCTTGCGCTCTCGGACGGTTTTCTTGGTGAACAGCTTGTTCACCGAAAGCTCTTTCAAAAAGCCGTACTACTGATGAAGTGCATACAGATAAATCTAGAGCATTGGGAGGAGGTGCCATTTGTTGAGTAGAAGCCCTTGATCCAAATGCGAAACGGTATTCCTGTATTGCCCGCTCAATAGGCATATCACCGGAGCCTGAATAGCGTCCTGCAAATGGATGGCGACCCATGAATAATAATTGAAAGATAATTACTGCTAAGCCAAAATTATCATGATTCTCTTTACGTAAAATTCCTCGAAACGATTTCCTTTGAAGTTCAGAAGGTGTAAAGTGTGAAGTGCCTACTTCACAATAGTAAACTTTATTTCCTAAGCGTATCTGAAAGCTATCTGTATCAATTAAACGGCAAACTGCTTGTTGCGAAATTAGAATACCGCTTTGGTTAACATCACCAATAGTATGACCACAATCATGAATAGACTGGAAAGCCGCAGCAACATTTCTAGCAGCATGAATTAGAAAAGCCCAATCTGCATGAGGGAATTGCACTTTACGGTGTGCTGGACCGTATAATT
Organism: Microcystaceae cyanobacterium; assembly: GCA_041743025.1. Taxonomy (GTDB): domain Bacteria; phylum Cyanobacteriota; class Cyanobacteriia; order Cyanobacteriales; family Microcystaceae; genus JBGTNM01. Next base: position 16,086 of record JBGTNM010000496.1, on the reverse strand, counting down.
CATGAACTTCTCTATGCCCTGATACTCGTGGCATGATGAAGCCCTTTACCGTACTTCCTGGCTTATCATGGAGCGTTGCTGACGGCCAAGCTGTGAATCTGGATAAATCCAGGCTGTTTACAACCATCGCTTTGAGTTTTTCTGCTTTCTCACCTGCTACAGGTTTGTGATAAACCTTTGCTACATTCGTTGTATCCCCTTGTATGGTGTAAACTAAACCTTCTCCGCCGCGCCCTAACTCCTCTCCTAATAAAATAGGTTTGTTTAGGTGATCATAAAGCCTCATTTGAATCTAGCTCCTCTTCCAATACTGGTTGTAAAAAGAGGTCGCAACGGCAAGTTGATAAAATTAAGGTTTTGTCGTCGTCTGTGCGATTGCAAACTGATTCACTATCAAAAAAATTTTCTAGAGAAGCACTTAGAATTTCAGATAAACCCGGATTACTCTCTTCTGTTAAACGATTAAACATAGGTCTAAAGAATGGGCTATAAGCCGTTTTCGTTGCAAATTGTAAGGCTAGTCCTTGCAAACCATCACTCATCAAAGCAACATCTTCAATAAGCTTATTATCAATTATCTCAAACTGAATTTTCTCTATAGCGGATGCCTCAGTTATAAAGTAAGTAGAGTTAGCATACTCGCCAGTCATTGGCCAAAAGACAGGGTAATAATCTCCCTCAGCACCAATAACGATTGCACCATCGCCAACCTGGAAGAATAAACCCTCTGTTGGTTTTACAGCAACAACAAGCAAAGTGCAAGCATATTCACGACGACTTAAACCTTCATCATTTGCCAATTCGCCAATTTGCTCTGAAGTTTGAGTAATCCATTGTTCAATAATGATTCTTGATAAATCAGTTAATACTCCTCCCTGCCTGAAAAATTCCTCAAGCTTTTTGAGAATAAGCCTTGTAGCAATCTCCGCTCCATACTCACTACGGCAGGCACTACCAGCCCCATCTGCCACAGCCCCTAAAAAGATTTCCTGTCCGTCACCATCAATAATGATCTTGCTCAAAGCTCGATCTTGGCAAGGCAAATCGTTTATAAGATGGGAAGTTCCTCTACTATACGCTTGGACATACCGCCAATGTTTCATACTGATGCCCAACCATCAGGAGTAGTAGGATTTTGCAGTGGAACTTCATCTCCTGGTGTTGAGCGAGATACTGATTTTAAGCTGCTTGACAACCACTGGAACAAGTCACGGAAACGTAATTCTTTAAGCTTGAGAGGTTTTCTTGAAGAAATTTGAGCAAGAATATCAATCCTTGCATCTTCAACACCAATGCAGAAGAAAGCAAAAGATTTCTTTCCCTCCCCTTCCTGGACTTTACGGGCTGCTGTTTGCCAGTAATCTGTTGGACCACCATCTGTAATCAGAAATACCCAAGGGCGGTAGTATGCAATACCGTTAGCTTTATAAGTATCTTTGCGGCTTTGCAATAAGTCTAAAGCAGTTTCAACGGCTGATCCCATTGGAGTATCTGCCTCGGCACGAAGTTCAGGAGGATTAAAATAATCTGCTGTAACAAATTCCTGTATGACTTGAACTGGCCCAAAACCGACGATCGCAACTTCTACTCGTTTAGAAGCTAGAGTATCAGCTAGTAGCTCATCTCTAAATAGTTCAACTCCGGCATTTAATTCCTGAATTGGGGTTCCTCGCATTGAACCGGATGTATCAAGCAAAAGGATTACAGGGCATCGAGGTTCTGGGTTTTCAGCAAAACTATCTGTTCCAAAAGCGGGCAAATCCTGGGAATTTGCAGACTCACTGCTGAAGGGTATTTGTCCAGGAAGAGAGGAACTACTGTACATAAAGTCTTACTCAGACAACTATTATTACACGCTTAGTATTCCCTTGTTAGAGCCAAAGCTAACATCACTACCCACCAAACGTTGTCAGGTGAGTGCCCAGGATATTTCTGAATTAGCTCATTAGTCTTGTTAGTAACCTGTCGATATATCTCGATTAATGATGCTGGTGAGTTTCTGAAGGAATCTGCTGAGGCGTAACCTGATGATTGTGGGGTTCAGATTGAATCTCAACCGGGCCGACTTGCCAACGTCCCAAATTGACTAGAGACATCGTTTCTAAGCCAAAAGCTATCATTCCCATAGAAACGACTCCTGATGCGATCGCACCCATGGCCACTGTCCCAAAGGATATCACCCCCATCGGCACGATACCAATTGCCACGACTCCCATTGGCACGATACCAATTGAAATATAACCCGTTGGCGTAATACCAACCGAAATAAGCTTAGTTTTAGCTTTTTTATCGGTGTTAGATTGAACGGTAGGATAATTTTTAGGTTCTAACTGAGAAGTCATGACACTAAGGTTGCGATCGCCTGCAAAGATTTCAATTGTACGAAAACTTGCTAGGCTACGTCAAAAGACAGCTTGTCAAAGTTGAGATAGGGTAGAAGGCAAAAGTAGAATTCTGGCTATTCCTATTACCCATTAAATAATGTTGTACAATGAGGTTGTACAATTACTAAAAAAAATGATGTTAAGCAAAGAAACCACTTACTCTCAAGCAAGAATGAACTTGGCGAGTATTTTGGATCAGGTATGGGATGAGCGTCAAATTATGGTCATTAAGCGTCGTAATCAGAAAAATGTAGCGTTAATTGCTGAAGATGAGCTTTCTAGTTTACTAGAATGTGTTTACTTACTGCGATCACCAGAAAACGCCAAACGCTTATTTCGGGCTTTAGAATGGGCGCAGACAGAAGATGAAACTCCTCAAACATTGGCTGAATTGAAAGAGGAGTTAGGAATTGAATCCTAAAAAAAAGAGTAACCCAGACAAAACTCAAAATAGTCATATTTCTGGTTATTTTCCCGTTTTTAGTCCTGATTTTAAAGCAGATTTGGCTTGGTGGTATCGTAACGAACCCAAAAAAGGCGATAAAATCCTAGATTTAGTAGCGGATATTCTTAATGGTGAACCGTTTACAGGGTTAGGTAAACCTGAACCGCTTAAATATATTGCGGCGGATACTTGGTCAAGACGCATTGATTTAGAGCATCGTTTGATTTATAAAGTAACAGGAAGTAAAGTTTTTTTTTACAAGCTCGTTATCATTATCAATCGGATTAAACACCTAATTAATTATTTCTTCTTTTTAGGATTTCTGACTACAAGGGAGAAATGCCTGCTAAATCGAGAATTTGGGGGATTAAATCTTCTCGTTTGACCGCCATCAGATGAACGCCATGACACAATTGCCTAGCCGCTTGTACCTGTTCAGCAGCGATTTTAATGCCCTCTTGTAAGGGATCTTCTGCTTGAGCAAGACGTTGAACGATATCATCAGGAATGTGAACGCCTGGAACGTTTTTAAGGATAAATTCGGCATTTTTAGCAGATTTTAAGAGAAAGATTCCGGCTAAAATCGGTTGATCACAGCCTGAAGCGATTTGCGTCATGAATTTATCAAGCAGTTCAAAATCAGTAATCAATTGACTTTGGAAAAATTGCGCCCCCGCTTGCACTTTGCGCTCAAATCGCCGTTGCAAACCCGACCAACTCTCACATTGCGGATCGACCGCAGCCCCCGCAAACAGGTCTAGCGGTTCATCGGGGAGCGATTTATTGTTAAGATCGATTCCGTGATTGAGATTGTCGATCATTTTGAGCAGGCGTACTGATTCTAATTCAAAAACGCCTCTGGCTGTTTTGTAATCTCCCGCTTTGACAGGATCGCCAGTGAGAGCGAGAATATTTTGAATGCCGAGAGCGTAGGCTCCCATTAAATCGGCTTGCAGTCCAATGACATTGCGATCGCGGCAAGCGATTTGACAAATTGACTCAATTCCAGACTGTTGTAAAATGAGTGAGGCAGCTAGCGAAGACATCCGCAGTACGGCTCGACTGCCATCTGTAACGTTCACGGCATGGACGCGGCCTTTGAGATATTCAGCCATTTGCAGCATTCTCGCCGGATTTCCCCCTTTAGGTGGGGTGACTTCGGCGGTTATCAGAAATTCTTTTTTTTGAACGGCTTGACGAAAGCGATTGAGCATTTTTTTTCTACCTTACTCTATGGCTTAAAAGGTGGCAAATAACCCAATGCCTCTTTCACTCTCCATAGGGTTTGATTGGCAACGGATTCCGCCTTGTGCTGTCCCTGTCGCAAAACGTCGTTAAGATAGTCTTTATTATCCATAATTTCTTGATACTTGGCTTGGATCGGCTTGAGGTGTGCGACAGTCGCTTCTGCCAACAGGGGTTTAAACTGTCCCCAGCCCATATCTTGACATTCAGCAGCAACGGCTTGTTTCGTCTTGCTGGTTAACAGTGCGTACAAACCCAGGAGGTTGTTGCATTCTGGGCGTTCTGGATCATCAAACACCAGTCCCCGAATCAGATCAGTCTTGCATCGCTTGATCTTTTTCTCAATGAGATCAGGTGAATCGAGGAGGTTAATTCGGCTCATGTCTGAAGGGTCAGATTTAGACATCTTGCGGTTTCCATCAGTCAAGCTCATCACTCGCGCTCCTTGGTCACGAATGAGCGGTTCGGGCATTTTGAGAATGGGCGTTTTTGGCTTAGCAAACTTATCGTTGAAGCGAATGGCAATATCCCGCGTCAGTTCAAGGTGTTGTTTTTGATCTTCTCCAACCGGAACGCGATCGGCATTGTAGAGTAGGATATCGGCAGCCATCAAAACGGGGTAATCTAGCAAGCCGACGCTGACATTTTCGCCCTGTTTAATCGCTTTTTCTTTAAATTGAATCATGCGTTCTAGCCAGTTAAGCGGCGTAATGCAGTTGAGCAGCCAGGCAAGTTCGCTATGGGCGCTGACGTGGGATTGCACAAAGATGGTTGAACAAGCTAAATCGATGCCGCAGGCGAGGTAGAGGGCGGCAATGGTGTAAGTATCTTGGGCGAGGGTTTGCGGGTTATGGGGGACAGTGATGGCGTGTAAGTCCACAACGCAGAAGAAGTTGTCGTAATTAGCTTGAATTTCGACCCAGTTGCGAATCGCCCCGAAATAGTTGCCTAAATGTAAATTTCCAGTAGGCTGTACCCCTGATAAAATGCGCTGCTTACCCATTACTGTTGTTTCGCGATCGCCCTTTGTGTGACAAGTTAAGTTTGTCTTATTATTCCCGATCGCCCGTCAAAAATCTAGTAGGGGCATGGCATTGCCATGCCCCTACTCCCATTCGTTTAATAAACATAAACTAGTGAATGCTGGCTAATTGCTCGACATCATTGACCCGTTGCAGATTCGCACCGAGTTTTTGTAGCTTCAGTTCTAAATGATCATAGCCTCGGTCTAAGTGCTGCAAGCCTTGCACGACGGTTTTGCCTTGAGCGGCCAAACCTGCCAAGACCAACGCTGCCGAAGCGCGTAAGTCCGTAGCCATCACAGGTGCGCCAGAGAGGAAGGGAACGCCTTTGACGACGGCAATATTCCCTTTAACGCGAATATCGGCCCCCATGCGTTGCAACTCAGCGACGTGGCGCAGACGGTTTTCAAAGACAGTTTCGCTGATAACACTATTACCTTCGGCTAAGGTTAACAGGGCCATAAATTGCGCCTGCATATCAGTAGGGAAGCCCGGAAAGGGCAAGGTTTCAATGTCGGTTCCCTGCAAAGGAGCCGGAATTAAGCGCAGGCGATTGCGTCCTTCGGCTACCACTTGCGGCCCGATTTCGCGCAATTTAGCCATGGCCGAGACCAGGTGTTCGGGAACAACGGGAAACAGACTAATCTCTGAGTGGGTAATGGCTCCAGCGATGAGGAAGGTTGCTGCTTCGACGCGATCGCTAATAACAGCATAATCGGTCGAATGCAAGCGATCAACACCAGATATCAGGATTGTATTGGTTCCGGCTCCCTCAATTTTGGCTCCCATTGAGCAACAGAAATTAGCCAAATCCACGACTTCTGGCTCTTGAGCCGCATTTTCGATGGCGGTTTCTCCCTCGGCTAGCGTGGCAGCCATCATGATCGTTTCGGTTGCGCCGACACTCGGATAGTCTAGGTAAATCTTGGCTCCCTGCAAACGGTTGCGCCTGCCTTTGAGCGAGGCATGAACGACTCCGTGTTCGATGCGGACATCTGCTCCCATCGCTTGCAGTCCTTTGACGTGCAAATCGACAGGTCTTGCCCCAATGGCACAGCCTCCCGGCAGGGGAACGCGAGTTGCCCCTAAACGCGCCAACAACGGCCCGATGACAAAGAAACTGGCTCGGAGTTGGGAAACGAGTTCATAGGGAGCTTCTGAGTACCCGATATCTCTGGCATTAATTTCTAATACATCGTTTTTTCGCGTTATTTTAACGCCTAAAGCTGCTAAAACCTGAACCATTCGAGCAATATCAACTAGCGACGGTAAATTGCTCAAACGACAATCATCAGGACACAGGATAGCTCCTGCCATCAAAGCCAGTGCTGAGTTTTTGGCACCGCTAATCGTGACTTCTCCGTCTAGTGCCGTCTGTCCCCAGATTTCTAAAGCAGGTTCGTTTTCTTGTGTATGAGAAGACATCGGATTTTTATAAGAGCGTTCTATGACTTTATCCTCCAAAAACAATAAAAACTTATTGTATGTCTGCAAAATTCGCTTACAATGTATCGCGAATGATGCCAAAAGTCTAGGTAAAGTTCCTAATCTCTTTTAAGAATTTGGGCTTGACCGTTCACCCCTGCCAAAACCTAGCTTGACAATCCCCAATTATTCAGCAATAATAGTAAATTGGGTGCAAAAAGCGGAACTGGCGGAATTGGTAGACGCGCTAGATTCAGGTTCTAGTGTTCGCAAGGACTTCCGGGTTCAAGTCCCGGGTTCCGCATCAACCATAGATCTAAAAAGAAAAGATTTCGAGAACTTTCTAGTTCCTTTTTAATGATTGCTAGCCTTCAGAATCCTCTAGTCAAGGAGATCCGCAAGCTACATCGTGCCAAAGGACGGCGCGAGCAAAACTTGTTTTTGTTAGAAGGAACTCACTTAGTAGAGACAGCTTGTCAAGTGAATTGTTCCCTGGTCAGTTTGTGCTGTACCGCCGATTGGCAAACACGCTATCCTCAAGTTTGGGAAATAGCGTCGCAACAAGCGCAACGAACAGAACTCGTTACCCCAGTAGTATTGCAGTCAATGGCGACGACTCAGCATCCTGATGGGGTTATTGCCACCGCAGTTCGCACTAGGTTACAGCAGTTGACTAACAAGCCTTTAAAGTTAGGATTGGTACTGGAAGGCTTGCAAGATCCTGGCAATTTGGGAACAATTATTCGTACTGCCGCCGCCGTTGAAGCAGATGGCATCTGGCTGAGCGAAAATAGCGTTGATATCGACAATCCAAAGGTATTGCGCTCTTCAGCAGGAGCTTGGTTTCGCATTCCTTTACTCGTCAGTGAGAATTTGCCGGAAGTCGTAAAAAGCCAGCAAGCGCAAGAGGTTCAGATTATTGCTACGCTATCAAGTGCTAAGCAAACTTTTTGGCAACTCGATTTGACTCAACCGACGCTGATTCTCTTAGGTAATGAAGGCGCGGGACTGTCCGACGCGCTCGTTAGGCGTGCAGATGCGACAGTTAGTATTCCGATTAGTCAGGGGGTTGAGTCATTAAATGTGGCGATCGCGGCTGCTTTGTTATTATATGAAGCAAAACGGCAACAATCCCCGAACCAATAACTTTTAATAATGATATCTCAATTGAGCAATGAGTATCGCATCTTCTTCTACTTTATAGACAATTCGATGTTCATCATTAATTCGTCGCGACCAATAGCCCGAAAAATCATGTTTTAATGGTTCTGGTTTGCCAATATAAATAATCATCCCAAGCATTTTCTGAAAAAATCAATTTCATTCAAACAACTCCTTTTCATTGCCCCCTCCTGTTTCTAATTCAGCAATAGATTCTAGAAGCCGTTGAGCATTTTTAGGACTGCGAAGAAGATAAGCAGTTTCTTCAAGAGATTGATAATCTTCTAGAGACATCATCACTACGGATGGTTTACCCTCTCTAGTAACAATGAGAGGTTTTCGCTCGTTGCAAACTTTTTCCATCATTTCGGATAGATTATCTTTTGCCATTGTATAACTAATAGAGTTCATCATAATCAAAAAAGCTTTATATTTCAAAATTTCTTGTATTATTCAATAATATCAAATATTTAAGGACAATGTGACATTAGGATCATCGTATTCTGATAGCAGCCATTGATTAGCAGAAGTTTTGACATAATGTTCTACATGGATACTGTACTGATTGATGAGGAGATATTCGCGGAAACTTTCAATAGTACGGTAGGCAGAAAACTTTTCGCCGTGGTCATAATCTTGTGTTGACTTAGATAGAACCTCAGCCATAAAGCAGGGATTTATCACTGTGTCGGTACGCCCGGTTTGAAGTTGTAGGGGTTTTTCGACAACCATAACATCAGGATAGGTATAGAGATTGCGATTGGGAACCCAAAGCCGTTGATCGGTTGCAAAAATACGGTAAGGTTTGCCTCTCAAAGCAGATTTTAGCAGGGCTGCAAGGTTAATTGCTAATTCATTGTGGTCAGGCGTGCCCCCGGTCATGGGAATAATTACTCCATTGCGGTATTCGCTGCGGGTTTCAGATGCAATCTCAAGTTCAAGATACTCTTGCGGGGTGTAGATTCGTTGTTCAACTGCCTGTGTCATGGTGTGATTTCAACTCCTGATAGTCCAACGTTGAGATCTTCTAAAGGCTCATCAAAATCATCTGGAATTATAGCCAATATTTACAGATTTTAGAGAACAATTGACTTAGCCCATGTTGCCGGAGTTAATTTAACTGTTTCTTTAAACGTATTGCAAGATAATTCCAGTCCCAACCAAGACCCCAAAATCGCTAAATCTTCATCAAATATTTTTTGCAGGTATTTTTGGCTCTCTAGGGTTAATTCTGGTTTCTTTTTGATCGTCCACAAACTTCGTACCCAAGTGCGGAAGCTTTTAGGAATCAACCTCTGTCTAAGTTGTTTGAGTCCGGGAGTTTCGACAATCGTATCTCGCCACGCACTAGAGCGCATCCGTTCGCCAGAAATGTTTTGAGCATCGAGTTCTTGGTGCCACTGAGGTTGACCAGGATAGCCGATAAACTGACAGATTCGCTCTAATTCTGCTGGAGGATAAGCTAGCATTCGCTCAAAAAACACCGGAAGCACGCGATCTTGTCCGTAGGCTTGCAAATAAGGCCGCAACTGCTGGGTATAAAGACTATAATCTATCAATTCGGGATGTTGGGAGATGGCTGAATTAATCTCGACCCTAATGACTCGTTGACTCCATTCATGGATGTATTGAGAAATCAGGCGGTCAATCGGCTGGCGCATGACATAGATAAATTTGGCGTACCGGAGGTTTTTTTGCAGGCGTTCGAGCGTGTGAGGATAGGTGGGAAGTTTGGTGTAGTGGGTGCTAGACTCGCCGCAAAGATCTTCTAAGGAAGCGTCCGCAAAATGGGACAGATACCACTCAATTCCTTTTTCATACTCGCTGTCGTTGCTAAAAAAATTGGGTTCTTTGAGTTCGCTCATGAAAATCCCTGGCTGTGAGGCGAGTTGCTCGTGGAGAGAACTGGTGGCGCATTTCATCGCACCGATAATAATAAAGTCAGGCAGTTTTTTCATGATTATTTGGCGTAATTACAGGAGATTTTACAGGATTTTTCCAATTCATCCAAATATCTTGGGATTTGTACTCACAGGTATGGGGGGGTTTCTGCTCAATCCATTCTCGCAGCAAAGAAACACTACGGCCCGCCAGCCAACAGAGATTAGCGGCCCACAGTCCCGTTTTGCCGTAAAATTTAGCAAAGTAGCGCGATCGCGACGCATAGAGATAAGGACGAGGTCGCTGGCGGGCCGCGATTTCTGCTTTGACTGAGCTAGTCCCGCCGCGCAGGTGAACGACTCTAGCTTGTGGCCAGTGCAGCACCCGCCAACCGGCGTTTGTGGCTTGACGGCAGTAATCTACATCATCAAAATACATGAAATAGCCTTCGTCCATCAAACCCACTTGCTCAATGACTTGCTGCCGAATCAACACGCAAGCAAAACTCGTCCATTGGGGTTCAAATGGCGTATCAGATACCGGAATGGGAACATTGTAGCGATTGAGCCGTTGGGTGAGGGGCCCTGTTGCTGCCGCGTCAATCAATTCACTGACCGGAGAGTGATAGCGAAAGCAGCTAATCTGAGGGGTTCCGTCGGGCCATTCCAAGCGAGGACTAATTAAACCGGCTTCGGGATGCTGTGCCAGTGCGTCTAGCAATTGAGCGATCGCATTAGGTCTAACGATGGTATCACTGTTAAGCAGCAAGTAAGCATCAGCGCTGACGGCTTTAATTCCCACGTTGTTGCCTGCCGAAAATCCGCCATTGACTGGGGAGGCAACGAGTTTGACCCACTGATGAGCCTCATTTTCAGCGATCGCTTGCTCTAAAATGGGAATTGAGTCATCACTGGAGGCATTATCGACAATGACAACGCAGTCAGACCCAACTTCAATTTGAGCTTGTAGCGATCGCAGGCAGTCAACGACTAAATGCGGGGTGCGATAGTTAACAATAATGATGGCAAGGTGCATGATCTCGAATGACTGTTAATTTTGAAGTAAGCATCAGGCTAACGGCTGACGGCTGATAGCTGAATGCTGACATTTTTGAAGTATTATAAATTAAAGATACGAACGTTGAAACCTGATGGTTAAAATTATTCATCGCCAATCTTTAGGCAGACAACCCATTTATGATATTGGTGTTGAAAACGATCATAATTTTTTATTGGCTAATGGATGGGTCGCCTCGAATTGTTTTAACAAATCTCATTCTACTGCTTATGCTTATATTACCTATCAAACGGCATATTTAAAAGCCAACTATCCCGTCGAATACATGGCGGCATTGTTGACAGCCAGTAGTGACAGTCAAGAAAAAGTTGAGAAGTATCGCGAAAATTGCCAAAAAATGGGTATTGATGTCGAGCCTCCCGATATCAACCGTTCTCAACGAGATTTTACCCCCATTGGCAACAAAATTTTATTTGGACTGTCTGCGGTCAAAAACTTAGGAGAGGGGGCAATTGAAAATATTCTCAAAGCTAGAGAAGTCAGAAAAGGGAAATTTACAGCGCTTGCCGATTTTTGCTCCCATGTCGATTTGAGGGTAGTCAACCGTCGCGCTCTAGAAACTTTAATTCTCTGTGGTGCTTTTGATAAAATTCAACCCAATCGCAATCAATTAACTCACGATCTTGATCTCGTGATTAGTTGGGCGCAAAAGCGGGCAAAAGAAAAAGAAAGCGGGCAAATGAATTTATTCGATCTCATGGGAGGAAAAGCGACTGAGCAAACCTCACCAGATATTGAATTTGAACAAGCTCCCCGTGCTACTCCCGTTGCCGATTTTTCATTGCCCGAAAAACTGAAACTCGAAAAAGAACATTTAGGATTTTACGTATCCGAACACCCGCTTAAGGCAGTACAAAAAGCAGCTAAACTTCTCTCACCGATTAACTTAGGTGAATTAGAAGAGCAAAAATCCAAGAAGAAAGTCAGTGCTATTGTTATTGTGAATGCGATTAAGAAAATTGTGACTAAACAAGGCAAGCCGATGGCATTTTTAACGTTAGAAGATGTGTCAGGACAAGCAGAAGCCGTTGTTTTTACTGATACCTATGAGCAAATTCAGCAAGTTTTAACCGACGATGCTCATCTTATTATTTGGGGAAAAGTTGACCGTAGAGACGATAAAGTTCAATTAATTGTTGAAGATGCAGAACCGATTGAATCTGTTAAAATGGTCATGGTGAATTTAACGACCCAACAGGCGATCAATCCCGGTTGCCAAAATAGTTTAAAAAGCATTTTACAAGAGCGATCGCTAGAGAAAAATCAAGGCAAAATTCCCGTGATTGCGATGATTGGCAGTGGCAGTCAGCGACAATGTGTTCGTTTAGGGCAGGATTATTGGGTACAGGATGAATATAGTACTGTTGAGTCACTAACGCAGGCCGGTTTTAACGCTTATGCCGAACCTTTGATGAGTTAACAGTTTATATTTACAGAGGCAAGTATGCAATCCGGTTAATCCAGGCTTCCGCCTCTGCCTTCTGCCATATCTCGATCAGGTTGTTTATCGCTTCGCTAATAGGGAGACTCTGCAACACGATAATCACACCTGAACTGGTTTGAGTAGCGGCGAACTCAGCAATAATTGAATCTAAAGAAACTCGCTTACCGACAATGCGATAGCAATCTTCTCGTTTCTCAATGTATTGTTTGGTGACTACGACGGCGGTATTCATCAATTTTTGTGGTAAGCTCTCTTATATTTTAATTGAAGGTAGATATCTGCAAACTGTCCGTTTTTATTGATGATTTATGATTGATTATTCCTCATCCCCTCATTTCTCTGCCTGATGACATCTTTCTTGCCTCCTATCGTTCCTATCGCGCCTGAAGGCTTTAAATCGGGGTTTGTCGGCATCATTGGCCGTCCTAATGTCGGCAAATCGACCCTGCTCAATCAACTGATGGGACAAAAAATCGCTATTACTTCCCCAGTGGCGCAAACCACCCGTAACCGCCTGCAAGGAATCTTAACTAGCGATCGCGCCCAAATCATTTTCGTCGATACACCGGGCATTCACAAGCCTCACCATGAATTAGGCAGAGTTCTTGTCAAAAATGCCCGAATTGCCATTAATTCTGTTGATATTATTGTATTAGTGGTCGATAGTTCGGTAGAAGCAGGAGGCGGCGATCGCTACATTGTTGAATTATTAGAAAAAACCGCCACTCCCGTCATTTTAGGACTTAATAAGACCGACCAACAACCGCCAGATTCAGCCGCCTTAGATGAGAGTTACCGTCAACTGGTTAGCGCTTACTCCTGGCAATTGGTCAAATTTTCCGCCCTCACAGGGGAAGGATTGGACACCTTGAGGCAATGCTTCATTGATCGTCTTGCTCTTGGCCCCTACTACTACCCGCCCGACCTCGTTACCGACCAGCCAGAACGTTTTATTATGGGGGAATTAATCCGCGAACAGGTCTTGCTACTGACGCGCCAGGAAGTCCCTCATTCCGTTGCTGTCGTTATTGAAAAAGTCGAAGAAACCCCCACCCTTACCCGTGTCTATGCCGCGATTAACGTCGAACGGGACTCGCAAAAAGGCATTTTAATTGGCAAAGGGGGAACCATGCTCAAAACGATTGGTACGGAGGCAAGGCAACAGATTCAAAAGCTGATTGCTGGAGAAGTCTACTTGCAACTATTTGTTAAAGTCGAACCCAAGTGGCGGCAATCGCGCTGGCAGTTGTCAGAATTTGGCTATCGTGTCGAGGAGTGACATACCCGCCGATAAATCGGAGGCTTCCTACTTCATCTTTATGAAGATCGAGATCTTCGTTTTATCGATAACACTACCATTCCACAGCCCCCAATGCCTTAAGCGTGGCTTTCTGAGCATCGGTTAAACCCGCTACCCCAGTAATATTCATCCCCTCGTAGGGTCGTTTAGATCTGAGGGTTTTCAGACACTCACCCGTCTTAACATCCCAAAGCTTGATTGTCTCGTCGGCACTACTACTTGCCAAGACAGGTTCAAACTTTTCGGAGGAGACTTGGCAGACAGGATGCCACGCTACCGACAAAACCTGGCTGGCGTGACCCTCCAGAATTTTGAGGCATTGTCCAGTGCTTGCCTTCCACAGCCGAATCGTTTGGTCTTCAGAACCACTAGCGAGGATTTGCCCATCAGGACTCCATGCCACCGTCCTTACCATATCGCTATGTCCCAGCAAGGTTTTCAGACATTTGCCAGTGCAGGTATCCCACAGCCGAATGGTTTGGTCATCGGAACCACTGGCGAGGGTCTGTCCATCGGGACTCCAGGCTACGGACTTCACCCAAGCGTCGTGTTCTGTCAAAACTTGCAAGCATTCACCTGTGCTAGCGTTCCAGAGTCGAATTGTTCGATCGTCACTACCACTGGCAAGGGTCTGTCCATCGGGACTCCACGCCACAGCCCAGATATGATTGTTGTGTCCCTGCAAGATTTTCAGACATTTACCTTGCCTGACATCCCACAGCCGAACTGTTAGGTCATTAGACGTACTGGCAAGGATTTGGCTATCGGGACTCCAGGCTACAGCCCAGACCCAAGCATTGTGTCCCTCAAGGATTTTTAAGCATTGACCCGTGCTGGGATTCCAGAGGCGAACCGTCCGATCAACAGACCCAGTGGCAAGGGTTTGGCCATTAGGACTCCAAGCTAAACTTCGAGACCAGTTGCTATGTCCTGCCAAGATTTTCAGACATTTACCCTGCTTGGCATCCCACAAGCGAATCAGTCGATCGCTACTACTACTGGCGAGGGTTTGCCCATCCGGACTCCACGTCACACCCCAGATATAATTGTTGTGTCCCTGCAAGATTTTCAGACACTTACCCTGCTTGACATCCCACAGTCGAACCGTTTGGTCGCAACCACTAGCAAGGGTTTGACCATCGGGACTCCACGCCACAGCCCAGATCATGTTGCTGTGTCCCTGCAAGATTTTGAGGCATCGACCGCTGAGAGTGTCCCAGACTCTCACGCTTTGGTCTGCGCTGCTACTCGCGAGGATATACCCCCCTTCGGTTCCCTCCTTGGAAAGGGGGGTGGGACTCCAAGCGACTGACAACACCGAACTATACCCCTGTAGCGTTTTGAGGCATCGACCGCTGAGAGTGTCCCAGACTCTTATGCTTTGGTCTTCACTGCCGCTAGCGAGAATTTCACCGTCTGGACTCCAGGCAACAGACCAAACTATGTTAGTATGTCCCAACAAGGTTTTTAGACATTCCCCAGTGTTGGCATCCCATAGCCGAATTGTATGATCTTGAGAACCACTGGCAAGGATTTGTCCATTGGGACTCCAGGCGACTGAGACCGTCCAATTGCTGTGCCCCTGCAAGATCTTCAAGCACTCTTTGCGGCGAACATCCCACAATCGAATTTTGTAAGTAGCCCCGCAACTGGCGAGGACATGTCCATTGGGGTGCCAAGCCACAGTCTTGATCCCATCATTGCTATCCTCCTGCAAGATTCCCAAGCAACTTCCTGTCTCAACATCCCACAGTCTCACGCTTTGGTTCTCACTGCCACTCGCGAGGGTTTGACCATCGGGACTCCAGGCGACAGCCCAAACCCCACTGGTATGTCCCCTAATGGTCAACCTCGGTTGACCATCAGCGATCTGCCACAAGCACACGATATTATTACTATCCCCTGTCGCTAGAAGCTGACCATCCGGGCTAAAGGCTACTGCTAAAATCATGCCAAAAGTTTGGGCAAAGACTGACTTGGCTAGATCCGCATAGGCGAAATTGACTTGATGTAAATTTACCTTGGGGAGATAGGCGTGCCAAACTCTCAAATAAGAAAAATTAGCACCCGTTAAATCAATTTCTAAATAACTAGCGAGGTTAAGCAGGTTACCACCCCCGTAGCCTGAAAAGGAAGATAAGCTAGGGGAACGTAATTGAGTGAGAAGGGTTTGGAGTTGCTGTTGGAGTGAATATTGACTGAAGGTTATCCGCAATTGTTGAGCGATGGGTGCTAAGATCAACCGGATTTGACTTTCTCTAACATAGTCTTTAACCGTCGTTTTCATCAGCGCATAACGCCCGAAGCAGTACAGATCAGAACTATCCTCTGCAAGCTCAAGGGTTATCTGCTCAGTCAAGCGATCGGTTACATATTCCATGACCACAGGTTGTTGGCTATAGCTGCTCGATTTTTTTTCGATCAGAGACCGCCAATGCAATGATTCCAGCGCTTCCAATAATTTGCCTTTAGAGACTGAGGGCGTGATATCTGAGATCAATTCTGAGAGGTTGGTCCATTCTCGATTTATTGCTAACCAATACATAATCACCTGCTCTAGGGGCGAGAGGCGAACGAACTGTTGGTCGAGAAGCCGGCGAATTTCCGGGAAAATCGCTGTATCATGCGCGAGAAATGCTTCAATCTCGCCATCAAATAAATCTCGAATGGAAGTTGCCACAATCTTCAAAGCCAGAGAATTG
>JBGTNM010000495.1:0-9605 GCA_041743025.1 Microcystaceae cyanobacterium | reverse complement strand
TTATTTTACCGTCTTTTTCAAACCAGGCAATAACTTGTTGGTGGGTCAGTTCTTCTATCGGAACGCCTACATCTTTAGCAATAATTTTCAACAGTCTTAAGGAAGAAATCGTCAAGCGAGCTAAAAATTTTTCTGAGGAAGAAAGCAATGCCGCATCTACATCGGCAGATTCTTCAGTTGTTAAAAATTGTACTGGGGATTGAGGTTGATCCATTAATAGTTAATAGGTGATAGTTAATAGTTAATAGGTGATAGGTAATCAAGTAAGATATGCCTTACTAATCTGAGAAACGCTATATTGCCTGAGAGTCAAAAAGACTTAAGGGTTGGGTGTTTTAACTAAATAGGTGATTACACTCCCAATGGTTGCTCCAATAAGTGTTAATCCTATTTGCTTCCAATTTTTTAATTCTCCAACTTTCTCGGCTAAATCAGGGATTTTTTGAGAATGTAACGCAAGTGCCGCTAACTTGCCTTTGATTTCTCCTTGTCCGATTTCAAGATTCTTAATTTGTTCGGACATTTTAACCCCATTAGTCTTTAACTCATTAACATCAGTCTTTAGCGCATTAACATCAGTCTTTATCTCATCAAATCGCCGATTGATAAGGTCTGTCAAGTTTTTTATATCTGATTCAGTGATAGTGGACATGGTACTATTCTCCAGTTAGTTGAAAGTGAAAGTTTTCATTATTTCCTTATTTCTTCGGTCGAATTAAATACCCGCAGTTGTGTTCGCCATTATTAATCCAGTTGGTACGTTCTACAACACAATCCGGCAAGACAGCAGAAAACATTTCTAACTCATGGCCGCACACAGTAGGATAAGATTCAGCTACCTCAGAAATAGCGCAGTTGTGTTCGGCGAAAATATATTTTTCTTCTTGGCTATGAGAAGAATGATTTCCCTCAGTACAATGCAATTCTGCCATGTACCCTTCTTGACGGCGCAGTTCGACCAATTTTTCAACCCGTTCTTGCAGCGTTCCTTGTCCGATTTGCTGGCAGTATTCAGAAGCTTTTCGTTCCCACTGTTTGCGTAAGATTTCGCCAACTTGCTTCTCGCCGACGGTTTCTACCAAAGTATCAAGAAAAGAGACAGCAAACTCGCCGTAACGGTGCGGAAAGCGATCGCGTCCCTGTTTGCTGAGATAATAAATATACTGAGGCCGTCCCATCCCTCCTTGAAGAGATTGATGTTTTATCAGTCCTTCTGCCTCTAAATCTTTGAGGTGGCGGCGAGTCGCTTGGGGAGTAATGGCTAGATTATCAGCTAACTCTTGTGCTTTAGCTTGACCCTGTTTGAGTAAGTAGTCAAGGATATCCTGTTTCGTCGAGGAAGGCTGAGTAATAGTCATAGTTCTAAGTCGCGCTTCGGCTTTTGTGGACTTAGCGGCAGTACAATTTGAAATTGGAATCATTAAAGAGAGTTCTAGCAAAAGATAAATCTAAGCAAACCCCTAAAAAAATTCTAGTGTGACTTTGACAACAATGTAGTTGTTAATCTATTGTAGAATAGACTTAAGCAACAAAAAAGTTGTTTAACTCACTTGGTTCCTTGAGAAACTTTTCAGATTCAGCCATTATCTATCCCGCCATCCTTAAGTCTGTGCCACATCCAACACGGAGGAGAACCCAAAATAATCATGAGTGCGACATCTGTCAAAACGCTAGTCAACCAACCCTATAAATATGGCTTTGTTACCGACATCGAAGCGGATACCATCCCTCGCGGACTCAATGAAGACATTGTTCGCCTGATTTCCGCTAAAAAAGACGAGCCAGAATTCATGCTGGAGTTTCGCCTCAAAGCGTATCGGCAGTGGCAGAAGATGGCAGAACCCATTTGGTCACACGTTACCTATCCTCCCATTAATTACCAAAATATCATTTATTACTCTGCACCCAAGCAGAACAAGGTAAAACTTAACAGTCTGGACGATGTTGACCCCACACTGTTAGAAACCTTTGAAAAGCTAGGCATTTCCCTATCCGAACAAAAACGGCTGTCTAACGTGGCGGTAGATGCTATTTTTGACAGTGTTTCCATTGCTACGACCTTTAAAGAAAAATTGGCCGAGTCGGGAGTTATTTTCTGCTCTATCTCTGAAGCATTACAGGAACATCCCGAATTAGTGCAAAAATACCTCGGCAGCGTCGTCCCTGTGGGGGATAATTACTTTGCCGCACTCAATGCCGCCGTTTTTAGCGATGGGTCGTTTGTTTTCATCCCCAAAGGTGTAGAATGTCCGATGGAACTCTCGACTTATTTCCGCATCAACAACGGGGAAACGGGGCAATTTGAACGCACCTTAATTGTAGCCGAAGAAGGCGCATCAGTCAGCTACCTAGAAGGCTGTACCGCTCCCATGTACGACAGTAACCAACTTCATGCGGCAGTGGTTGAATTAGTTGCTTTAGACAACGCTCAGATTAAATATTCTACCGTCCAAAACTGGTATGCAGGCGATGAAAACGGCAAAGGCGGCATTTACAACTTCGTGACGAAACGGGGACTGTGTAAAGGCGTTAATTCTAAAATTTCTTGGACGCAGGTAGAAACAGGTTCGGCGATTACTTGGAAGTATCCCAGTTGCGTGTTAGTCGGCGATAACTCCGTTGGCGAATTTTACTCTATTGCCTTAACCAATCACAAGCAACAAGCCGACACTGGAACTAAAATGATTCATATCGGCAAAAATACTCGTAGCACCATCATTTCTAAGGGAATTTCGTCAGGAAATTCTAAAAACAGCTATCGAGGTTTGGTTAAAATTGGCCCGAAAGCGACGGGGGCAAGAAATTACTCTCAATGTGATTCAATGTTAATTGGAGATAATGCCGAAGCGAATACCTTTCCCTACATCCAAGTTGATAACAATACTGGCAAAGTCGAACACGAAGCTTCTACTTCTAAGATTGGAGAAGACCAACTTTTTTACTTCGCTCAACGCGGAATTTCTGAAGAAGATGCTGTGTCGATGGTAGTGAGTGGTTTCTGTCAGGATGTTTTGAGTAAATTGCCAATGGAATTTGCCTCAGAAGCCGATAAACTACTGAGTTTGAAACTCGAAGGTACAGTCGGCTAATTTTTAGGTGGGCATTGCCCACCCTACTTGTTAATCTAACATCTAGAATTCAAATGAGTAACGTTATTTTATCCGTTCGAGACTTAACTGCTAAGGTTGAGGGAGAACCCATCCTCAAAGGGGTAAATTTAGAAATTAAAGCGGGAGAAATTCACGCTATCATGGGCAGAAATGGTTCAGGCAAAAGTACTTTTGCTAAAGTGCTTGCCGGACATCCTGACTATGAAGTAACAGGTGGCGAAGTCATCTATAAAGGCGAAAATCTTCTAGAAAAAGAGCCAGATGAACGAGCATTAGCAGGAATGTTTTTGGCATTTCAATATCCCTTAGAAATTCCTGGTGTGAGTAATTTAAATTTCTTGCGCGTCGCCTACAATACTCGTCGCAAGTATTTAGGATTAGAGGAAATTGACACGTTTGATTTTGAAGATTTAGTCAATGAAAAGCTGGACGTGGTTAAAATGAATCCTAGCTTTTTAGAGAGAAGTTTAAATGAAGGCTTCTCAGGTGGAGAGAAAAAGCGCAACGAGATTCTCCAAATGGCTTTGCTAGAACCGACTTTAGCTATCTTAGATGAAATTGATTCAGGATTAGATATTGACGCGCTAAAAATTGTCGCTCATGGTATCAGTCAGCTAGCTACTTCTGATAATGCTTGCTTGTTAATTACGCACTACCAACGCTTACTTAATTACATCGAACCCCACTTCGTCCACGTCATGTATGATGGCAAGATTGTCACCAGTGGTGGCAAAGAAATAGCCATAGAACTAGAGTCTGGCGGCTATGAATTTTGGGATGAAAAAGGATTGGCAGAAGTCGTGATTTAAAAAGAGCGTAGAGGCACGGCAATGCCCGCACAAAAGTCAAAAGTTAACTAAAAAATGAGTATGTCAGTTATTGTAGAAAAAAAAGCCAGCGAAAATAGTCAATTTCAAAAATCTTTACTCATACAAAGCGAAGACCGAAAACCGATTATTGCGGCGGAGTTTATTCAAGCACTACGCCAACAAGCAGCTTGGGTTAGTAGCAAATTGAGTTTGCCTAGCAAAAAAGATGAAGATTGGCGGTTTACCGATTTATCTGAGTTATATAAAATTGACTTTCAAAATGCCTCAGAAGTTCAATTAACTTCCGAAGTTGTCAACCCCTTTATTTTAGAAGAAGCCTCGCACAGCCGCCTTACTTTTGTTAATGGCGTTTATAGCACTACCTTATCAGAAACTTCTGCCTTACCTGATAGCGTATATGTTGGTAATTTAGCCAATCTCTCGGATGTTCAACAAGCACAAATTGCCCAATATTTAGGACGGCATGAAGGCGCGACAGAACCCTTCACGGTTTTAAATACGGCGGGTTTAACGGATGTGGCAGTCGTTTGGGCAAAACCCAATACAGTTGTTGAAATTCCGATTCACCTATTATTTTTAACCGCCGCAAAAACGCCTAGTTTCATTCAACCACGAATCTTAGTGGTGACAGAACGAGGAGCAATTCTGAATCTGGTAGAGGATTATGGGTTTATTACTCAAAATTGTCCCTATTTGACGAATACCGTCACTGAAATTTGGCTGCAAGAAAACGCCCAAGTCAACCATACCCGCGTTCAACGCGAATCAGAAGATGGGTTTCATATTGCCAAGAGCGCGATCGCCCAAGCTCGTCACAGCCGCTATACTATCAATGAGGTTAGTTTAGGGGCGAAACTCTACCGCCACACTCTCCACATCGACCAAACGGGAGAACAAACCGAAACCACTCTCAACGGCTTGACAGCGATTGCCGGAGTCCAAGTTTCCGATACTCACAGCGCCGTGCATCTCAATCACCCTCACGGTACAACGAATCAACTTCATAAGTGTATTGTTGATGGCAGTGCCCATGCGGTTTTTAACGGCAAAATTTTCGTGCCTAAAGCAGCACAATTAACCAATGCCGCCCAATTAAACCGTAATTTACTCCTCTCGCCCAAAGCGAGAGTCAACACTAAGCCAGAACTGCAAATTACCGCCGATAATGTTAAATGTTCTCATGGGGCAACAGTCAGTCAACTTGAAGCAGACGAACTCTTTTACTTACGCAGTCGCGGACTCACCGAAGACGATGCCCGTCATTTATTATTGGATGCTTTTGCCGCCGAAATTTTAGACAAATTGCCACTAGCATCCTTATGCCAGCAATTAACTCAATACCTTTTTCAGTGAGCAATAAACAATTATTAATGAATTTAAATTGATAACTGATAACTGATTATGATTGTTACTCAAGAAAAATCCCTCGCTGCTAAAGTTCGTTCTGACTTCCCAATTTTGTTTCAGGAAGTTAATAGCAAACCCTTAATTTATCTCGATAATGCCGCGACTTCTCAAAAACCTCGCGCCGTTCTGGATGCTTTGCGCCACTATTTTGAATTTGATAACGCTAACGTCCATCGCGGGGCGCATACCCTCAGTGTACGGGCAACTGAAGCTTATGAAGCAGCTAGAGACAAGGTAACACAATTTATCAATGCGGCTTCCTCACAAGAAATTATTTTTACGCGAAATGCCAGCGAAGCGATTAATTTAGTCGCTTATAGTTGGGGGTTGGCCAATTTAAAAGCAGGGGATGAAATTCTTACGTCTGTAATGGAACACCACAGTAATTTTGTGCCTTGGCAAATCCTCGCGCAAAAAACGGGTGCTGTCATTGAATGTGTAGACTTGACAGACAGTGAAGAACTTAATCTAGAACACTTTAAGTCCTTACTATCTGAAAAGACAAAACTCGTAGCCATTGTTCATGTTTCTAATACTTTAGGTTGCATCAATCCCGTTGAAAATATTATCGCCCTAGCGCATCAAGTAGGGGCAAAAGTCTTAATTGATGCTTGCCAAAGTGTCCCTCATCTGTCAATTGACGTGCAAGCGATGAACTGTGATTGGTTAGTCGCTAGCGGACATAAAATGTGTGGGCCGACAGGGGTTGGTTTCCTTTATGGCAAACAGCAAGTGCTAGAAGAAATGCCACCCTTTTTAGGCGGTGGAGAGATGATTTCTGAGGTTTTCCTCGATCATTTCATCTGTGGTGAATTACCCCATAAATTTGAAGCAGGAACGCCTGCTATTGGAGAAGCCATCGCTTTAGGGGCTGCTGTTGATTATTTATCAGCAATTGGCATGGATAAAATTCATGCTTATGAGGAAGAATTAACAGCTTATTTGTTCAAAAAGTTAGCCGAAATTCCTCAATTGAAAATTTACGGGCCAAAACCAACCTTAGAAGGTAAAGGAAGGGCTGCATTAGCTTCTTTTAATGTTGAAGGCATTCATGCTAGCGATTTGTCTACATTGCTAGATAACGAAGGAATTGCTATTCGTTCGGGACACCATTGCACTCAACCCTTACATCGTCTTTTGAATGTGTCAGGTAGTGCGAGAGCGAGCTTGTATTTCTACAATACTCGTGAAGAAATTGATGCTTTTGTTGTGGCGTTACAAGAAACGATTGATTTCTTCAGTTAAATAAAGGAATATAGCAAAAAGCAAAAGCTTAACGCATCCTACCGGAACGCCCCAAATCATCGGTTGAGTTCAGAAAATCAATTATTCCATTCGCTGCATCGGCGCAACTCTTGGATCGATAATTTTCTGACCTAAACCTGAAAACTTAATCGCCAGATTGGTTTTATTTCCCGAACCGAGAATGTGGGTAACTTCTCCTTCTCCAAACACATGATGCACGACGCGATCGCCGACCGACCAATTTTCGTTTAGATTAGTAACAGATTGGGCAACTTTTTTCTGACGGCGCGTAGTAGATTTGGCTGGTTTAATATTACTACTCATTAATTCTGGTGGCAATTCCTGCAAAAATTGAGAGGGAATTTTAACTTCTCGTGAACCCCAGACATAACGTTCTTTAGCATAGGTCAAAAATAATTGTTCTTGTGCGCGAGTCACGCCGACGTAACACAATCTTCGTTCTTCTTCTAAAGCTAAAGGATCGTTTAAACTGCGGTTGTGAGGAAACAAACCTTGCTCTAATCCTACCAAGAAAACAACCGAAAACTCCAGACCTTTGGCCGAGTGCAACGTCATTAAAGAGACTTTTTGCTGTCCTTCTTTAACGTCATCGAGATCGGAAGCAAGGGAAGCATTGGCAAGAAAACCAGCTAAACTATTGTCTTCAGTGTCTTCTTGATATTGCAAGACTGCATTGTAAAGTTCAACAATATTCGCTATTCTATTGTCTGCTTCTTCCGTCCCTTTTTTTCTTAACTCATCTACATAACCAGATGCTTCTATCACTTGATTAAGAATTTCAGACGCTGAGAGAATTTCTAATTTTTCTTGAAATGATTGTATTATCCTAGCAAATTTGTTAACTGATTTTGCCGCTTTTCCAGTAATGGTATTGACAGAAGTTTCATCGCTGAGAATTTCCCATAAAGGAATTTCTAACTCTTTGGCTGCTTTCAGTAAAGATTCAATAGTCGTTTTACCAATTCCTCGCCGAGGCGTGTTAATAACTCTCAGTAAACTAACGGTATCGGCAGGATTAGCAATTACCCGTAAGTAAGCGAGTGAATCTTTGATTTCTAAACGGTCATAAAACTTAAAGCCGCCGACAATAGCGTAGGGAATATTGCTGCGGATTAAAAGATCTTCAAAAGGACGAGATTGAGCGTTTGTACGATAGAGAATGGCAAAGCTTCCCCAATTTAGTTCAGGATTATCTGCTATTAAATCTCTCATTTTATCAATAGTAAATTCAGCCTCAATTTGCTCGTTATCAGCCTTAAAACAGTAAATGGATTCTCCAATTCCTCTCGTGGCTTTCAGGATTTTATCAATGCGCTGGGTATTATTTTCTATTAAATAATTAGCCGCTTGTAGGATATTTTCTCGCGAGCGATAATTTTCTTCTAACTTTACCATTGTTCTCGTATCTTCGTCAGGCAAACCATCACCGAAGTCAGACTGAAAATTGAGTAGGATGGTAAAATCTGCCATGCGAAAACTATAAATTGATTGGTCGGCATCACCGACGACAAAAATAGAGCGATTTTGCCAATTCCACTCGCTTTTTTGAGTTTCACCATTCGTCGCTAACAAGCGAATGAGTTCGTATTGAATTTGATTAGTATCTTGATATTCATCGACAAGAATATGGCGAAATTGCTCGTGCCAATAGCCTAAAATAGATTCATTTTGTTGAAATAAGCGAACGGGAGCTAAAATTAGATCATCAAAATCTAATGCATTATTTGCCGAGAGTTGAGCTTGATATTCATGGTAGACTTCAGCAATGACGCGACCTTTATAATGAGGATTTTCTTTGAGATATTGATCGGGCGATAGACCTAGATTTTTAGCATTGCCAATTTGATAGCGCACAGAACGCGGCTCGAATTTTTTTTCATCCAAATTTAACTGTTTTGTGGTAATATTTTTGACTAAAGTTTGAGCGTCTGATTCATCAAAAATAGAGAAGTTTCGAGTCCACTGTCTGCCCCTTTCATCTTGGTATTTGTTAATATCGTAGCGCAAAAGGCGAGAAAATAAACTGTGAAACGTTCCTATCCAAAGTTTTTTGGTAATGCTTTTATAAACTTTTGAAAGGAGATTTTTTTTGTCTTGCTCAACTAATAATTCAAATCGTTGTCCATGCTGCTTGAGAGCCATTTCTTGAACAAAGATCTTTTCGATCCTGTTTTTCATTTCCTTGGCTGCTTTATTAGTAAAAGTAACCGCTAGAATTGATTCAGGATCGACTTGATAGTGACGGATTAGGTGGGCAATTCGATAGGTAAGAGCGCGAGTTTTTCCCGAACCTGCACCCGCGACGACCAATAACGGCCCGCAATAATGCTCGACGGCACAACGTTGGGAAGAATTAAGTTGCGTTAGGAAGTCAGGAGTAGCTGTCATAACGTTAAGTGATCGCACCATTAGATCGGGCATAAATGTTAGATTCTAAGTCTAATCTTAATGGCTGGTTTCGCCTTTTGGAGTAAGGCAAACTCAACTGAGGCTTTTAGGTTAAATTACTTACCAATTTGTTTGACTAGCGAAATTTTTTCACCCAATCGGCTAAAAATGCTTCGGCAATTTGGAAATTGTCTTCTACAATAGAAATAGCGGAGACAAAAGTTTCCGTTCACTCCTCACACCACACTCCGCTCGGACTTTGTTCGGGCGGTTTCTTATTGCCCAGTTCGCCCCGAAGAGGGCGGCATGAGCCTAAAATTGTCCTGTTTTAGCTTAAAAATCAGGAACTATTTCTCAAAATTATATACACTTTTGGTTTAATTCGGTGAAGTTTTCGCTATGGTAGAATTTTAGAGTATTCTTAAGAAACGAGAGCATTAGAAGGAATTCCAGGTATGTCAGCTACTGCCGCAGTTACAGATAAAAGTTTTAAACAAGACGTGTTAGAGTCCGAGGGTCCCGTATTGGTGGATTTTTGGGCACCTTGGTGCGGACCATGCCGTATGGTTGCACCAGTTGTGGACGAAATTGCCGAACAGTTTTC
>JBGTNM010000494.1:0-13427 GCA_041743025.1 Microcystaceae cyanobacterium | reverse complement strand
CAATGGCTAAATCGGGGGGTGGATCGATGCTTAAATCAATTCTATCTTTACCCAAAATGGCTTGGCGGTTGTTAATATAAAAACAGGTGTCTGGTTCTACACCTGCTTGCTTGAATTTTTTTAAAGTAATCGGATCGAAACATTCCCATTCTTGGTTTTGATAGCGCAATAGACTTTTTACTAAATCTCTTAAAGTATCAATTCGTTTTCCGTGAGCAGGCAGAGGAGACATTAATCTAATTTCCTGGGTTTGGGCATTAAAATAAATTTTGGGAAGCGTCTGGTTTTGTCGAATGTTTAACAGATGCTCGTAATCTTCCCAGGTTTGATGGCGTAAAACTAGTTCACTGCCTGGAATTAGGGTGATTTTGTCTTCGGTAATCGTCACTAGCATAATAATTTGACACCTCTTGCCTCTAAAATCTTGATAAATATTAAAATAGTCAAATAAAAAGCTATCTATAGACGAAAGTAGGAGGATGCTTTTTAGGGCTGAAGCTCCTACGACAAACGATAAGTCTATTGTAGCGTTATTATAAGATAGCAAAACCTGGAGAAGACACCATGAATGTGATAGAAGCTCAACCGGAAGTTTATCAGGGTCAATTTGGCGAATTTACGATCAATAAAAGCGATCGCACAGGCGTTATTATCTACCGTAGTGGACTGATACTAGCAGCACTGAGTTTTGTGTTAGGAAGTGGATTAATTTTAGTCCAAGGAACTTCCCCAGAAATTTTAAATGCCATTACGCCTTTATTTGCTTTGTTTGCGTTGGGGTTAGGAATTAGCCTGTTGACGATTCATATTTATTTAGCTCCCCTGCATCGACTGCTGCAACTGTTTTGGCTGATTGGGACAATGGCTACTGTTGTCATTGCTTGGCAGAGTCACCAACCCCTTGCCGAGGTAATTTACTATTATCCTCTAACACTATTGGGAGTGGGTTTTCTCTTTGTCGCCTTGACAGGAATTTATTTTAAAGAAGCGTTTTGTTTTAATCGCTTAGAGACAAAAATTCTGACCCCTTTAGTGCCTTGTCTGCTACTCGGTCATTTATTGGGTATTTTACCGGCTAATGGAGAGCGATCGCTGTTAGCAGTTTGGGCATTACTATTTGCCGTTTTTGCCCTTAGAAAAGCCATTCAATCCATTCCGCCTGATATTGGGGATAAGTCAGTTTTTACCTATCTCAAGCAACAACGTTCTCTCTCGGTTTCTTAATTAGACAACGATGAGGTTACTGCTGTCTGTCAAAACGTTTGGAGGACTGCTGGAGTATAAGCCACAGTGGACGCTCACCCTACAAGGATGGCTTTGCCTTCTGGTGTTGTTGGTGTCGGCAATTAGCCTTTTTATGGCTTATATTCACCCTTTTTTAGCCATTTATCGTCCGCTTGAAGCAGAAGTGTTAGTCGTAGAGGGATGGATACCGGATAAAGCCATTAAAGGAGCGATCGCGGAGTTTGAGCGCAAAAACTACCAACTTATGCTAACAACTGGCCCGCAGCTAGCCAAAGGCCAATATTTATACCACCATAAAACCCATGCAGAATTAGCGGCAGCAACTATGATCGCTCTCGGATTAAACCCGCAACAAGTCGTTGCCGTTCCTGCACCTCTGGTGAAAATTGATCGCACGGCAGCTTCTGCGGTTGCTGTGAAGGAATGGCTTGATCAGGCAAATTTAGGCGTAAAAACCCTTAATCTTTACTCTTACGACGTTCATACTCGCCGTAGTTGGTTGATTTTTCGTCGGATACTGTCTACTGAGATTGCAGTCGGTGCGATCGCTTATTCCTCTGTCTATGATCAATCTCACTTTTGGTGGACGGAGAGTGCTAGTGTGCGCTCAGTGATTTCTGAAGCGATTGCTTACTGTTATGCTCGATTATTCTGGAAAATTTAGAGGTTAGGGGTCAGAGAGACTCCGGCTTTAAAAGCCGGAGCTTCCTCTGACTTCGTGAAAAATTTAAAAATTAACCACCAAGGATAAAAGCGGAAACTAAATTGAGTTAATTTCCATCATAGAAAATAACAACAGAACGTTGGCTTTGCCTTTTCTTCACACGCCGATTTTGCTGCTATGGATGCCCAAATCAACCCCCAACCCCCTGAAGATCGTAATTCTCTTATGCCTCAAGCTGATGTTGAGCAGCCAGAGGCACGCTTGATTGACACGCAATTCGTCTCCGACTTGTCAGTCAGCAGCGAGCCATCAGAAGCCGATCTGTCATCTTCTCACGATTGGTTTAATCTAGCGCGGAAGTTGCGCCAGCAAAATCAAGAACTCCTGGAAACCATTGTTGGATTGGAACAAGCCTTAGCCGATAACCGACAGCAAGTACAAGAGCAGCAATTGCGTGCAGCTACGCTGTCCCCGAAGGGAGCGCGCAGTGCCGATACTTTCATCAGCCAACAAACTGAAGAACTCTCCCAAGCTCAACGGCAAATTCACAGCTTTCTTGAAGAACTTGATGCGTCTCAACAAGAAACCCAACGCCAACGGCTGCAACTCGAAACGTTAACAGAACAATTAACTGCTGAGCGAGAACAAGTTGCCCAGCTAGAGCGAAAATGCGCTTTGCTACAAGAAGATGCTCAGGAAAAAACTGACCAATATGCGATCGCCGAGCAACAAATTCAGGAGTTGCAAGCAAGACTGCAACGGCAACAGCGTTACACTTTGCAGTATAAGTCAGCTTTAGATCAATGTTTAGGAAAATCAACCCCCAAAGACGATTTAGAGCCGGTAGTAGACATTTCTAGTCGAGTTATTGCCTTTAACCTCCCTAAATCTGCTCCTATCGCGCCTTGGTCGAGTCAAGTACCCTCATCTGAGGAGACGAAAGTACTCGGCGCCGCCAATCCTGCACCTATTGCCACCCCGATAGCCGAAACACCCTCACCCACTCAGCCAGAAAATTTGGCTAAACGCGAAGTGCCTCAACCGCCGCCAGTTGTGCAAAGCGCCGTCGAACCCCCACCCCAACGAGTCACCCCCAGTGTTACCGTTCCGTTGAGCTTTTCGATTGATCGCAAGAAAACGCCGCCCAAACCGAAGATCGATTTGCCTGCTTTCTTGCGGCACTCATAATAAGCTGTAGACCCTTTAGATTAGACCTCTTGCAAAAGTAGTGATAATTCATGAATTATCATTACAAAAAATCAGGGTTTCAGGTATTTATGCAAGAGGTCTAATCTTTAAATAAGTGTTCGCATTCCTGCAAAAATTGCAGTCGGTTGGTATTTGAGATATGGCACTAATACCGGATATTCTTCTGATAAATAATTTATCAAATGGACAGAATCTCCGCCAGTGAAAATAACCGAACTCTCAGGAAATTGCAGCCACCAATTTTGTGTAAAAGCACTCAATCCTGCCAAAATTGTATAAATAATACCACTAGCAATTGCTTGCGAAGTTGTCATTGCCCAACGAGGCGGTAAATGCTCTGGCAAATTCACGTCTGGTAAAGCTGCCGTCTGTGTCGATAGCGACTGAAATTGTAATTTTAGCCCAGGTAGAATTGCGCCACCCACTAAAGCGCGATCGCCATCTACTCCTGTTAAAGTTAATGCCGTTCCCGCGTCAATCACTAAGCAAGGAAATCCATAAGTTTCTCCTGCACCCAAAACAGCTAAAGCGCGATCAATGCCGACGGTAGAATAGAGTTTTTTGAGGGGAATCTGTTCTAAGGTTAATAATTTTGTTTGAGTATAATTTTGCCATAATCTTGTTTGAGAGGGAACGACAGAAGCAACATAAAGCGGCAAAAAATGAGGAACTTGAGGGAGTAATAAATCTCTCGGCAAACTCTCTCGATTGAGAGGAGAAGATAAGTGTTGCGTGTCCCAAATTGCTTGTAAGTTATCTGCTTGAAACCACGCCCAATGAAGGCGAGAATTGCCAATCGCTAAAGCTAGCCAGTCAGTGCAAATAGTCATGAAACGTAGGATGGGCGATGCCCATCAAAAGCTTAAGATCAAGTTAATGATGGTGGGCGATGCCCACCCTACAACTTATGTTATTCTATTTAATAATAAGGCGACTGGAAAATTTTGCAGGATTTGTCCGACAGGTAATTTTTCTTGATTGCCTAGATTTTCCTCGGTTAGAATATTTTTCCATTCAGATTGTAAATGAGAAGGAATTTCTAAATATGTCTCTTGCCAAACTTCTTCGGTAAGCGGATATTGATTAGGTTCAACCAGTGAAGTAAGAAAGCGAGGAACAACGACAATACACGTCATGCCTTCATAAGATCTGGCGAAAGCGACACAGCGATCTTTATGGTTTCCCACCAGTGAAAGCGGAATATAATTTCCCTGCTGAAATAGCGATAAATATTGATGGCGAGTTGCCAAAGTGCGATGAATTAAAAAGAGTTTTATTTTTCCATCAGTGGGAGTTGCTTTTAAATCCTCAATTAATTCCGCTAACTCATCTTTTGCACGTTGTTTAATCTCATTGAAAAATCGCTGTCTTTTTTCATAATCGACGGGACGGCGATTGTCGGGATCGACTAAACTTAAATCCCATAATTCAGTGCCTTGGTAAAAGTCTGGGATTCCCGGCGCAGTTATTTTTAATAGGGTTTGTGATAGAGCATTTAAGATGCCATAGAAAGCAATTTTGTGTTGGAATTCTCGTACCTGTTGCAGAAAACGGTTACCCTCATTCGGTTGTAAAACTCGTTCGACAAATTCGGTAAATCCTTCTTCATAAACCGTATCTGGACGCAACCAAGCTGTATGAATTTTGGCTTCTCGCACAGATTTAATCATATATTCCTTCATTCTTTCAATAAATTCAGGGTATTCACTTTCCTCAAAAGGAAAAGCACCCAAAAGATTTTGATAGAAAAAGTATTCATCATTCGCGTCAGGAATTTCTCGATTTTTGTCCAATACTTTTTGACTGCGATTAAGTTCTTGCCACTGCTTAATATATTTTTCCCATTGCTTAGGTATTTCCGAAAGAACATTTAATCTCGCTCTCACATCCTCACTGCGCTTAGTATCATGAGTTGAAGATGCATTCATGGCGTGTGGGTAAAAAGCTGATTGTTGTTGATTAAATTCATGAAATTCTTCAATCTTTACGCCAAAAGTTTGAGGATATCCGCCGACTTCATTTAAAGAAATAAAGCGATTGTAAACATAAAACAATGTGTCTTCAATGCCTTTGGCCATTAATGGGCCAGAAAATTGTTGTAGGCGCATTGAAAAGTGCAACCATTGTGCCTTTTCTTCATCAGAAACAGAATTGTCGTAGTCGAGTAGAAGGAACTTTTCGATTAAATTCAATTCTTTTAGCAAGCGAGGATTGTGCTGCTTAGCTTTAGTCAAAGCAAGTTGAATGTAGTCGCGATCACTTTCACTAATCTCTTTAGAATTAACATAAGTACAGTAGACTGGAAACTGAACCAAAACTTCTAAAATTGCCCGCCGTAATCCAACTAAAGTAAAATCTCGACCATAGCGAGTGTGATCGGCTATTTTTTTGAGTAAATGCGCTATATTATCAATATCACCCACTAACGTTGTTTGAGCAATTAATCGCTTTTTCTCAGCCGCCAGTTGTTCGTAATTATCGGTGTAACCAGAGATATTAGTGTAGAGTTTACTAAAATATTGGTGATTTTCTTGCTGGCAAAATATTCCATTAAGTTTATTGAGAAAATCATAACCTGATGTTCCTTGAATCGGCCAGTATGTCGGTAATTTCTCATCACGTTCTAAAATTTTCTCAACCACGAGATAGACATCTCCCATTGTCTCTCTAAGCTGCTCTAAATAGCCGGTAGGATCGTATAATCCATCAATGTGATCTATTCTCAATCCCGTTACTTTTCCAGCAGCAACTAATTGCTCAATGAGTTCGTGCGACTTTTGAAAAACTTGTTTATTTTCTACGCGGAAACAAATTAACTCATTAACTGTAAAAAAACGGCGATAGTTGAGTTCTTCCGCCCCAACTTTCCAAAAAGATAAGCGATAAAATTGTTCTAAAAGAAGGCTGTCTAACAGATCGAAACTTTCCGACTTGCCAGTTTCTCCGTTAAACGTTTTTAGATTATCTTCAATAAACACTTGAAATTCAGCGTTATTTTCATAAAGTTCCCAAAGCAAACCTTTAATAAATTCGACTTGATCTTTGCGCTGTCTGCCCGATGTTTCCGCAGATACACTTTTAATTAGATAAATAATACCTAAAACCTTAATAAAATCTGGGTTAGAACGTCCCAGTTTGCGAGTAAGTTTCCCTAAATCGGTCGTTAAAAATTTAGCATAAGACTCGATTCTAATCGGATATTTTAACGCATAGTAATTGACACTCAATCCATCGCGATCATAAGATAAAGTAATTTCGCCATTGACTAGAGAAGAACCATAAAAATCTCCTAACATAGGAGCTAAAACTTTACCTCTAAGTTGTTCGTAAGGATGCTCCCATTCTATATCAAAATAATGATAATATTCTGAATCTTGTCCGTGTTCTAAGACATCCATTAATAGCGTATTGGTGCTGTCATAAGCGCGATGATTGGGAACAATATCTTGTAACCATCCCATTTCTAAAGCTTGCACTTGTTGAGCTAATTTTTCATAGTTTTCTGGTGTTCCTAATTCAGGATTGAGGAGATTGCCATCGACAATATCGTAACCGTGCGTACTACCCAATCGCGCTTTAAAAATTGGCGATGCATAGAGATCAGAAATACCCAACTCTGCTAGATATGACAGAATTTTTTGAGCTTCGAGAAAACCAAAACCAGGACAGAATTGAAGGCGATAAGTAGCTGTTGAAATACGCATCATTAGTTATTAACCAGTGAGTTTTTAGATTTTTCTTTCGTAAAGCACGAAGCTTTGGGAACTAAAAATTAAATCTTGAGATTGAAAAAGGATTTCAGGTAATGAAGAACCTGTACCCGACCATTGAGAATCGGCTGAATCTAACCGTTTTTGCCAAGTATCATCGCCCAAAACCAATGAATAGTTAATAGCTTGTTGATTAAAATTCATCAAACAAAGAACTTGTGACGCAGCTACTTTACGAATATAGCCCAAGATTAGGTTTTCTTCCTCATAAAAAATCTCAATATTTCGTACTTCGCTGGGAAATAAAGCAACAATCTCACGCCGTAATTGAATTAACCTTTTATAAAAGTCTAGCAATACTTTATGCTTGCCTTCTTTGCGCTTTTCCCAATTTAAAATAGAACTTTTGAAGGTTTCAATATCATAGGGATCTGGCGTTTCTCGCTCGTCTTGAAAATATTGAAACTCTTTTTTTCTGCCTTCTCTGACGGCTGCTACTAAATCAGGGTCGGAGTGGTCAATAAAATAGAAGAAAGGGGACTCCTCGCCGTATTCCTCTCCCATATATAACATGGGAATATAGGGAGATAGAATCGTCGCACCTGCGGCTAATTTTAAAGCTTCAAAAGAAACCAAATGAGAAAGGCGATCGCCAAATTTACGATTGCCGATTTGATCGTGATTTTGATTACAAACTACAAATTGATAGGAAGGGCAATTCCCCGCATAACTGCCTTGATATCGCTTACGAAAAGGGGAATAATCCCAACTGTAAGCAAAGCCTTCCTTGAGAACTTTAGCAAACTTAGAAATCTGTATAAAATCTTGATAGTATCCGTTGTCTTCCCCAGTGAGTAACGCATGCAAGCAGTGATGGAAATCATCGCTCCATTGCGCGTTAAGTCCGTACCCATTTTGGGAAAGCGGATTAATCACTCGCACGTCACCCAAATCGCTTTCAGCAATTAGATAATAAGACCGTTCTTGCTGTTGAGAAAAAATTTGAACTTGTTCAGCTACCTCAGCCAAAATATGTTTTGCACTAAAGTCAAAAATAGCGTGAATAGCATCCAATCTCAGTCCGTCAATGTGATACTCTCGCAACCAATAAAGGACGTTTTCGACTACCAAATTTCGTACACCATCGCTGTAGGGAGCATCAAAATTAATCGCCGCTCCCCAAGGAGTGGGATATTGTTCGGTAAAGTACGGCCCGAACGTACTCATATAATTGCCTTCCGGCCCAAAATGATTGTAAACGACATCGAGAATGACAGCGATTCCCTGTTGATGGCAAGCATTCACTAGCGTTTTTAAGCCATCAGGGCCGCCATAGGAATTCTGTACGGCAAAGGGAAAAACGCCATCGTAACCCCAATTTCTCGCACCTGGAAACTGCGCCACCGGCATAATTTCAATCGCATTAAGTCCCAACTCTTTTAACGCTTTAAGGCGGGGAATAATCGCAGTAAAGGTTCCTTCTGGGGTAAACGTTCCCACGTGCAACTCGTAAATAATCCAGTCAGGGAGAGAAGGATTTTCCCAGCTACTATCTTTCCAGGTAAAATGAGAGTGGTCAACCACTTGAGAAGCTTGGTGAACGCCATTTGGCTGAAATTGAGACGCAGGATCGGGGCGGAGTGTTTCGCCGTCGAGTTGATAGAAATACTGCGTTTCGGGTTCAATATCGCTCGCCGTGATGTGCCAGTATCCTCGATTATCGCGTTGCATAGGAATCGAACGTTCCTGCGGGGCGACAATTTGCAGGTCTACTCGTTCCTTCAACGGGGCCCAGACAATAAATTCAGCCCTGCGATCGCCTAAATAGGTTGCCCCAATTCTCTGATACATGATTGACTCACCCTCTATATCTACAAAGTCCTTGACGCTTAGGATTCCCGTCCAGATACCCAGCGATCGCGCCATTTGACAGTTCCCTCGTTCGCCAGTACCCAACGGCGACATACCAGATTTTCCCGCAAGGGTGCTTGACCTTCACGCCACAAAGCATATTTGTAAGCAATGGGTTGGCCAGCACTTTCATCAAAAGGAATCTCACCAAACCAAGTATTCGAGTTGACGTATTCAAGGGGATAAGCCTGAGAAATGTCCCAATTTCCCAATTCTGGGCAATCTCCGGTAATGACGATAGTTTCCCCTAGTTGGGTCTGTACGCCGTTAAGTTGTACTCGCACGATAACCTGTCCTTTCACCCGTTCTCCCACATGAGAGAGGACGATAATCTGCTTTGAGTCTAAATGCAGGTCGTGTAGGTATCCGTCTTTGACTTCGTACTTATTGCGAGACATGACATCGGTGTGTTCCCAGTCAGGTAAATCCGTCTGAATCGCCTCTAGAGTAACGCTTTCGCCTCGGTTCATCGCCACAAACAGTACGCAATCTCGATAGCGGCGCACGTAGCAGTAGACATCGGAAGTTAAATACTTCTGCCACTGACTTCCCATTGAAACCGCCGGATTTAAGCGCCTTAACCCCGATAGCAAGCAGACATCTCGATAAATGGGGGTGTCACTATCCCATTTTTCCATCATGGGACGGTTGTAGGGGTCGTTATTACCGTAGGGATTGCCATCGCCGTTGGTATCGTTGTGAAGGTACTGTTCTGTCCCGTAGTAGAGGCAGGGAATGCCGCGAGAGGTCATAATCAAAGCGACTGCCATCCGCAAGATCTCCGGGTCGGGGTTGAGGGTGAGAAAGCGGTGCATATCGTGGTTTTCGATGAAGGTAATTAACTCCGTGGCCCCGTCGTAGTAGTGATCTTGGTCTAGTACCTCTTGAATCAGGTGAAATCCGCCTTCCTCAAAGTTTCCGAGTGCTTTGCGTATTGCCATACACAAGCCAAAATCGAGGATAGTCATGCCTGAATTGTTGGCAAATTCCACTGAAAGTGTATCGCCAGGATCATTGTAAATCCACTCCCCAAAGATAAACACATCGGGTTTGTGGGACAGGATATCGCCGTTGAACTCTTGCCAGAACCAAATCGGCATATGCTTAACGGTGTCGATTCGCAGCGCGTCTACACCGCGATCAAGCCACTGTTTGATGGCAGATTTGATATAGTTGCGATAGTCGCTGTTGTTTTCATTAAAGGTCGCTAACCCGCACAGTTCGCAGTTTTGAACCTGCCAGTCGTCTTCCCAGTTAGAAATCTCGCCGTAGTGGTGATACCAGTGCTGTTTATCGTCATTAAAGTCGGCGATTTTAACGCCGTCATCGTACAGTTCACCTTTTTTGCCACTAAAATCAGGATTGCTGTGGTTGCACACGATATCAAGGATCAGCTTCATATTTCGCTTGTGCAATTCTTCAATTAGGCGATCCAAGGTAGTATCGCGAGTTTCTTGGGTGGCGTTGAGAGACGGATTTTCCCCCTTGCCAATAAAGCGAGGGTTGAGACGTTTAAAATCTTTGATCCAGTATCCGTGAACCGCCGCCTGTCCGACAAACAATGCCTCGACTTGTTCAAATAAGGGGGTCAACCAAAGCGCCGTCACCCCCAAGTTCTTTAGATAATCTAATTTGTCAATTAC
Source organism: Microcystaceae cyanobacterium (assembly GCA_041743025.1). Classification (GTDB taxonomy): domain Bacteria; phylum Cyanobacteriota; class Cyanobacteriia; order Cyanobacteriales; family Microcystaceae; genus JBGTNM01. Next base: position 3,045 of record JBGTNM010000494.1, on the reverse strand, counting down.
CCCTTGCAAATCGCCTCCCCAATACTTGCCCCAATCTTGCTGTTCAGCGTCGTACAATTCGGGGGAGGGGCCTTCGCTGTTGTTGGCATCGCCATCGTAGAAGCGATCGACGACTAGAAAGTAAATGGTTTCTTGACGAAATTCTATATCGCGGGTGTAAAGAAACTCTAAACTAATTTCACTTTCTGACGGCTCAAGTTCAGTAACAATCTGAGTGACTTCCTCTTTACTTGCTTGAGGGGTGACTTCATACTGAAGTTCAGACGAGACAGAAGGCGGGTTTTTCATATATTTTCTCGTATTTTTAAGGATAAGTACGGTTAGCACTATGGCTATCGATGGTACAAAAAATCCGCCGCTCGTTACTCTATCAAATTAGTGAAATTAACAACCTACCTGAAGATAGAGGAATTTTATTGCCCTTTCCTTCATTTCAACGCCCAAACTTTAGTTATTTTGGATAGTCTGGAGAGAGTATCATTAACTGTCCCTCTCTATCTTCTCGAATGGCTAAAATCGGCGGACGGCGATCAACATTTTGGGATAAAGCGGGAAATAAATAAAGCCAATTACTATTTTCTAATAATAATCGCCATACTCGCGTCTCTTGCGCCGAGATATCATTTGTTTCTCTTCCTCGTAAATAATCAAATAATGTTGTATCGCCAATAATTCGATATCCTTTCAAAGAGGGATCGAGCAGTAAATTATCGAGATTGCGTCCTAGCGCAATTTGCTTTTCAGGTGTGACAAAAGTAATAACGGGTAAAGTTGATGTGTCGTTAATAGCATCTCTGCGAGCATCTAGCGTTCCTTGATAACGTGCTAACCAAAATAAAACAACTAACAACCAACTAACAGTGATCAATTCATTGCGTAGTGACAAGGGGATAATAGAGGTCAGCGATCGCAATAATTTAAATGGCAACCATTGATGTAACTTTTGAGGGTATTTACCCAATGTTCTAGGGTTTGATGCATCCAACGGTTGCAGCAACCAGAGAGTAAATTTTATCAAAATTGCTAGGGCGATCGCTGTCAATACTGTCCTCAAAATTGCCCAGAAATCCCCAAAGAAGACTTGTATCGGCACGAAAAGAAAAGATCTTAAGGGTAAGTCCAGTCGATTGATTTCCAGTTGAAAGAAGCCAAAATATGCCCAACGATAAATCCAACCTGTAAAATATAGGAAAATTCCTAGTAACCCTAAAATACTAGCGAACGTTCCTAAAATTTCAGTTTTATTAGGGGAAGATTTAGGATCAGACACAGATTATAGATTTTTTAAGGTTTAATTTTCTATAATTCTAGCAAGAGGAAGTGTATATAAGAGAAAATTAGTTATATTGAGGTTGTAGCTAGCGATGAGAAAAGGATTACTAGAAATGGGTGCGATCGCCTGTCTCGTATTAGTCACTGGGATAGCGGGGGTGACTGTAGAGCAGTTTACTCCCATCCATCAGGTTATAGCACAAACACCTCCCATTGCCTTAACTTTACCTCCTTTAGCAACCGTTTATCTTAAAGGAGAAAGTTCGATGTCTGGGAGATTGACCAATGTTAATTCCCAGGTGAAAAAGATTACTTTGGAATTGAGCGGCCAATCTGCTAAGGTTTCTATGGTAGATATTGAGAAAATAGAATTTAAAGGAGAAATTGTCCTGCGGAATGGCAATAAATTAGTCATTCGGGGAGATGATGACAACCCATCTACTAATAACAACCAAAAAACTTGGCGAGAACCCCTGACTCATTTTAAACTAATTAATCAGAGTAAAGGTCAAGCTCAAATTCAATTATCTTCAGTGACTAATTTAGAATTACGAGGAATTCGTGTGGTTGCTGCGAAGAGTACCTATGTTGTTAATGAAATCCAATTTGAACCTTCAGGCACTATAAAAATCAAGGTCACTCCTCATTGATTTCCTCTCTAATTGCTGACTTGTGTAGAAAATCTTAAATCTGATAGCTTGATTAAATATTCTCTGGCAATGTCTGGAGAAAGGGGACTTGTTAAAATAGGATTTGCCAATTCAAAAATTAGGTCATTAAGTATATCTTTATCCTGAGTTGCATAACCAATATCTTCTCTTCCTTCGATGGCATTTGCCCAATTTTCTACATCGGAAGCAGAGAAATGGTTATTTAGGTATTGATTGACTACATGAATCAGATGCTCTTTTTGAAAAGTCACTAATACTTCATCACTATCCCAAGGAAATGTCTTTAATGAGGATAGGATGCTGGATAAGGGTTGCTTAAATTCTATTAAGGAATTAAGTAATTCTAGTCTAGTTTTCATGGGTATTTTTGTTTAATATGGACAATTTTACCATCAGGGGTATAGGTTGTTTTAGTGTATAAAAGAGTGATTCCTGCTGAGTCAATTTGTTTTTCGTAAGTTGCGTAAGACCCAAGAATATTTCTGGCGGGAACATCTGCTTGAAAAGCTTTGCCACTGTTAGGAAGATTATAAATTCTGACAGGACTGGCATTTTGTGGTAAGCGTTTTTGAAAGCGATTAAGATTAGCAAGTTGTTCTGGGGTTAAAGATGTCGCCATATATAATATTAACAATTAAGCTATTCCTACCCGACACCTTGATGATTAAGGATTTCCTACCCAACCCAACAATTTAGCAGCACTGCCTAAAATAGCAATAACCAAAGCTACTAAAATCCCTCTATTAACAAACTCTTGATTCTCTAGACGCTTGCTCAATCCGTTGCCTTTTTCTTCTAAGACTTTGAGTTCTCCCTTGACTGTTTCGAGGGCAACTTTAGTCTCAATCCTGAAATCGGTAATTTCCTTCTGTAGGTTATCTATTTTACGGTTAGTTTCCTCCTGTAAGTTATCTATTTTATGGTTAATTTCCTTCTGTAGGTTATCTATTTTACGGTTAGTTTCCTCCTGTGATTTATCTATTTTACGATTAGTTGCTTCGGACTGCCGATCAATCTTCTCATCAAGCCTGTCTAGCTTCTGATTAATTTGTCCTAAAACTTCCTCTAGTGAGTAAGTAACTGTAACGGGTGCTTGGTTCAT
>JBGTNM010000493.1:0-9394 GCA_041743025.1 Microcystaceae cyanobacterium | reverse complement strand
TAAGTGGCTTAAAAGTAAGCTACAAGATTTGATGGAAAACCGCGTCGAACAATTGGGCGATCGCGGGCGTATTCTCGAAGGCAAACTGAGTAAAGTGAGCTTGTGCGGTAACGGTGGTAAGCCTCCCGTCTGGATTAATCCAGAATTGAGCGAAGCTGATTTCCCTGAAGAATTTCTTGAGTTTGTTCCTCGGCTTAATAAACCTGCCTTGGTTGATACCGTTACAGAAGCAGGGGAACTACGAGATACAACGGGAAGGCTGATTGCTAAAGTTCTACCTAAAGGGAAACATTTGCGGATTTCGTGACAAAACCGAAAAATATCGTTTTAATCCCAGAGCTTTTCTCTGGGATTATCGCCAATCAAGTCTTATGTCTCCCAAAATCTATCCCGCAGGTGACTTAATTTTAGCCTGGGCATCGTTATCCCTTATTGCCAAAAAACTTAAACAACAAACTGCCAGTAATATTACTCTCGCCTCTCTACATTTAGAGTTTGAAGCAGCAAGTGCTACAGCTAAAGCCTACAGCGAAATTTGGCATTCAATTTACTCGAAGCGGGCTAATCAGCAAACCAAGAACCGAGTAGCCAGTACTCTTAAAACTCTAGCTCAGCAAACCTATGACCATTTCCTGGCAGCCATTGATTTATTTAATCAATTTTGCGATGAAATGGATGCACTAGGGCCGCATGTAACAACTGAGTGGTTAGAAATTCGCCAAAGGATTAGTTTGGCTAGAGACGGTTTGCTACTGCATCATTATGAACTTGAGTTGACGACTGAAGATAGAAAAGCGTTACTCGATAAATATTCCGATTATGCTGTACGACAACTTCAGCTTCCCCTCTTATGCCCTGACCCTCGGTAAATCTTGAAAAACAGTGATGCGATCGCTAATTTAATCACCTTTGGCGATCGCAGCTATTCTTTAACGAGTTCATTGGGCAGGTCTAACATGAATTCATCAAAAATTCGGGATTACACAGAATATTCTGGGGATTATAAAATTCTCAAACGAATTCAATATCTTGAAGGTCATTCGGGCTATCAAGCTTATTTGTTTAATGGTCACTTAGAACCCATTAGATACAAATTTTACCCGACACGACCAGAATTAGAAGAAGCTCTGGCAAACTTTAGACAACAGGGTTTTACGATTAGTAAGGGGACAAAACTTGCTGAATTTTTCAATCAGACGGCTCCAAAAAGCTACTGCTACCTCTGCCCTTAGTAACTGTTTTTCCGGTTAAATTATGGCTAATCCTCTCAACCATGCCGCCCTTAGAGCCGCTGCCAACGCCTCTCCGATTGCTTATCCCGATTGGTTAAAAATTGGACAAAGAGCTTATTGGAAACAACAGCGAATTAATGTCAAAATTTTCGGAATTTTAGGTCATCTTGTGCAAATAGAGGCACAAGGACAAATTTTAAAGGTTCCTCTAACCGAGCTTGACGCTCCGACAAATCGTGAACATTCTGCTTTTGACTTAAGCGCGATCGCTTATCATCCCTATCGAGAAATAGCGTCTCAGTGGCAGGATGTTTTGAACGGATTGCATATTTTAGAGGCTACTCAAGCCAGTTGCGCTCCTTTGCCAGATACAATGCACCCTCATCTTCAATTAGCCTTGCGACAAATTAGCGTAACTCAATTTTATTCTCACCAACTTACAGCTTGGCAGGAATTACAACAAGGTCGCTCAATTGTTTTAACTACTCCCACATCGAGCGGTAAAACTTGGGGCTTTTTACCCTTTATTTTTCATCAGGCACTCACGGGTAACCGGACAGCACTGCTACTATATCCTTTACGAGCGCTCGCTTCCGACCAATGGGAAAAATTAACGGCACTTAATCATCAACTACCGCCTCAGTCTCGCTTGAAGATTGTTCGTTGTACGGGTGATGTTCCTTTAGAAGAAAGAAAAGCCTATTTTCAAGGCACTTGTTGTCCTGATATTATTATTGCTTCCCCCGATGTCTTGCACCATCAACTGTCTCGTAGCAATGATCATCGGGTGCGTCTGTGGCAAGAATTTTTACAGCGAATCGGAATCGTTGTTATTGATGAAGCTCACAGCTATATTTCGGCTTTTGGCATACATTTTGCTAATTTAATGCGTCGATTGAGACTGGCTTGCTTTAATGTTAGCCATTCTCATCCGTCGATTTCTTGGATCATTTCCACAGCCACGATAGCTAATCCTAAAGAATTAGCGGCTCAGTTTTCCGATTTACCTCATGAGCAGATTACTTTAATTGCTCAAAGCGGTGCTAAGTCTTCTGAGCGTACCTTACTCGTTCTCAAACCACAAACTTCCCCAAATTTCACGACGGTTAATTTAATCGCTGACTTAATCGCTCGTGGGTTACAAGGCTTAGTTTTTGTTAATGCTCGTAGCACGGCTAAACAGATTTATGCTCTTGTCTGCCGCCAGTTAGGAAGTCAAGCTAAAGAAGTCGCTCTTTTCTATGGCTCCTTAACGACCGCCAAACGAAGGGAACTGCTTGCGAGGCTTAAAACTCAGCAACTTAAGGCAATTATCACTACCTCTGCGCTGGAAGTAGGCTTAGATTTGCCTAACTTAGATTTCGTTGTCGTGCGGGGTATGACCAGCCTGAACAATCTTTGGCAACGTTTTGGTCGAGCCGGACGTTCTTCTCCTGGGCTGCTGATTCTCGTTCCCGATGCCGCTAGTCACATTGATTTTTACTATGCCTCAAAAAGCGAGCGCTTATTTGAGGGAGTTGAACAGGTCAAAATTCAACCCAATTATCCAGCTATTCTCTCAAGACATATTTTGTGTGCCGCCAGTGAGGGGGGGATTCCGGTCAATCTTGTTCCGCAATATTTTGGAGTGGGTAGCGATCGCATAGCAGCAGAATTGCTCAAACAACAACAGTTGTCTTGGTCATCAACACAAGTTTTGTGGACAAAAGGTTATCCTCACCGAACCGTTAGCCTTCGAGGGATGGCTGCTCAGACGGTCGATATTATCGATCAGTCCACCGGAGAAGTTTTAGAAGAAATGTCTCAAAATTTGGCTCATCGTGAGTGTCATCCGGGAGCGATTTATTTGACTTCTGAGGCAGGGGAAACGCTCACATGGCGCTGTGTTGACTTAGACGAAGACGCTCAGAAAGCTTTCTTAGAACGAGAAGATTTAACTGAGCGACGTACCGTTGCTGATACAGAGCTTGTGCTTAGTCCAAAAACGCTTTTAGCAGACTACAAAGTTGTTAAAACTTCTCTTGAAGGGAGCAACTTACGGTTAAGTTTTTGGTGGGGGACGATTAGCAACCACGTTAGCGGCTATGAAGAAATTCAACTGGTTTATTCCCCTCAATGCACTAATCGAAGCTGTCGCTCTTATCTACAACCTCAAAGCGAAAATTGTTCAACTTGTCCTTACTGTCGTCATAAGCTTTCTGAAAAGTTGTCAAGCAAGGTCATTGAAGAAGTTCAGTTTTCCACCGCTTTAGTTACTCGTTTTGAGGCTCCTATTGTCAGAATTGAAGTTAATAACAACTTAGCACAAGCTATAAGCTTACAAGCAAATTTCCTCCGAAAAGAAGCTCAAAAGCAATACGGTGATGAAGATAATCTACCTAGTTTTCTGGCTCCTTTGTTTGAGTGCGAATCGGTTTATTTAGCACTGCATTCTCTCACTCATTTGCTAAATAAATCGATTCCTTTGCTATTTTTGGCGAGTGATAAAGATGTTAGTTCTCTAGCTCAGGAAAAATCGGTTTCTCCTCATAGCCATAAGAGTGTTGGTTACGTTTGGGATGATGTTAATGAGGGCTGTGGGACTTCTGAACTAATTTTCACTGAATGGGAGGCTTGCGTCAGCAAGGCTTTGGACTTAGCCACTGAATGCGATTGCCACCATCAAGGCTGCCCTAAATGCTTGATTGAACATGGCTGCCCTCAAGGAAATCGCGATCTCTCTAAATCGTTGGGAGTTTGGCTTTTAAAGCAGTTTTTCCTTTGAAAACTCAATTTTTTAAGGTGCAGTTTTCTCAAAAATTAGGCTCGCGCTTTGCGCTTGTGGGGGCGATTGTTTTGAATCATTAACAATGTCCAAATTGCCATGTGCTTTAGCCGACTCGAACAAGCTTTACGCAGGCTTTACGCTCATATCCGACGACGTAGAGACAAGCGACAATAATTTAACGCTTCAAGAACAAATCTGGCTAGAAGCCCAAGAATATCGGCATCTAGCCTATTCTGACGTTGACCTTCATTAACCTCATTGACTACCATGCCAGCTAAGAAAACTACTGCTTCTGCAACCGCTATTGAACCTGAAGTTATCCCTGAAAATCAACCCCTTCAAGTCCAAGAACCCCTCAGTTTAAGCCAGCGCGACGAATTCGCCACCTTAGACTATATAGATCCAAACGCACCATTACCCCGCCTGCAAGCGCTACGAGGAATGACCCCCGACAGTTGTGGTTATTTCATTTCGGCCGTTGGGATGGCTAAAGCGGGTTGGCTTGACTTTGACTCAGTTGTTGACCAATTAGTTTCGTACACCTTTGAGTCATCCGGTGAAACCGAACAAGGGCTGTTATTAAAATCGCCTCGGATGTTAGTCTGTCCTCGTACTCCCCTCCTTGCCTTTGATCGCATCGCTTCGCGGGAAGCCGAAAAACTGGTGATTTTAGGTCACTGGCAGCGCGAGTACAAAGAAGATGAGAACGTGGGGAACTGCCAGGGTTATGAAGTTATGCTTCTCGACTCTCAAAACCGCCCCCTGCACAGCGTTCCTTTATCGTACATTGCGAAGGGTTCTAACCAAGCCACTTTCAGCCTTGAGTGGCAGAAACTGGTTGATGAAGTCACGACTTGTCACGCGATCGCTAATGGTATTCCGGCTCGTCCCAAGAACGCGAAATTTAGATCTTTATGCGTTTTCGTCTTTACAGTGGGACGTGAAACCGTTGGTAAAAAACAAAAATCGTTTGCTTGCCGAGTGACGGGTCACGAAGTTCCCAACCTCGAAAACTGGAAGCATTACTTCGTTGGCTTTGATTCCTTTCTCAAACAACAGGCTTGGGAAGGATTGCAGCCAGAGTTGCCGCTTATTGTTCCTGGAGAAACCAAGCTGTTGCCTGCACTTCCGGGAACCATAAACGAATAACTCTTTTAGGGGAGTTGGGATCATCAACTCCCGCATTACCCGCCACTGACAGAGAGGTTTTTACCCTTGATTTCATCTCAAACTTTTCGCTTAATCAAAGCGATGCTGGAAATGGGTCTGGATAAGAGTGTAGCTGCTTGCTTGCTAGAAATGGGTGAGGTAAATACCCAAAAAATCCGGTATTTTGCCGCACCGATCATCGCTTATCCGAGTCCCTGGCAGGACACGATTCCTCAATGGCTCCTCAAAGCGATTTATCAGGAGCGCTTAGAAGCGCTCGCGATAGATAACTCCCCCCAATTAGCAACCCCTGCCGAAGTATTAACTTATCTTTATCCCGCTTCTTTAATAACACCCATCGGCCGGGATTATACCGATATTTACTTGTGGTCAGGTTCTCAAGTCTTTCCCAAATACGGCAAAGTGGCTGATGAGCAAAGTTTTTGGCAGTTGATCGGTTCTCAACCTATTCAATACCGATCAATTCAACATTGCTACGAGCCTCTAGCAAGTTGGTTGTACCAAAAAGCTGTTCAAGCAGGCAAGCAGCAAGGTTGGGGAAATTGCTCGAAACGACAAAAGCACAAAACTGAGGAGCCAGTGGCAGCGAGTGCTCAACTTTCGTTATTTTAGGAGAAATTTATGATTAGTCTCGAATCCCCTGTGCCAAAATTAGGTGTTGATGGCATTACTGTCCGCCAGCGTAACTTAGATACTTTTAGACAAGAAGAAGTCTACTTATTCAACATCTCAGTTCATGGAGGGCGTGTTTCCTTTCAAATTAAATGGGAACATTTAGGTTTATCGCCACAAACCATTAAAGCACTTAAAGAAAATAATGCTCAACCAACTCGTATTAACTTTTTTAACACTTTGCAAAGAAAACTCAATAAATTAACTTATTTGAAGAAGAAAATTCAGTCTAAGTTAATGGTTTTTTCTGAGCCTTACTGGTTTGTGCCGAAGTCAAAGTTTGAGGAATTAGCTGACGTGGTCACTACTCTTAGAGAAACGGCGTTACTTTATCGAAATGAAATTCTTTCAGAGTACGACAGCGAAAAAGAAAAATATCTAACCATCGTTGAACAAATTCTTCAAACAACCACTTTAGAGAAGGAAATTCAAGCATCTGTCAAAGAAATCTATCTAAGAATTTTCCCAACCCAGCAAGCGATCGCGTCGAGTTTCTATATCGAGCTATTCGGGCCGGTTCGCGTTCCTTCAATTAAAGAACAATCCCAAAAGGATGCAGAATTAGCCGAGTTCGAGGCGAGAAATTACCAAGCCAAAGCCCTTAAGGAATTGGAAATCCAATTTCAGCGCAGCCTTCAAACGAAGCTCGCCCAAGCCGTTCAGTCTGCCTCCGACGAATTCTGCGCCATTCTCGCTGAGAACCTAACGCGCTTGCAACAACTGGGAAGCGAAGATCTATCGGCTCGCCGTCAGATTAAATTGCTAGAAGCGGTAGAGCGTTGCCGAAACTTAGTCTGTTTCGAGAAAAGCTTAGAAGATGTTGCTCAACAGTTCACCGAGATCACTACTTGCGCCCGGAATCAAAACTATTCCCAGATGGCTGAGGCGATCGCACAACTCAAAGCCGATCTCAACAGAGAATGCCACCTTATCTCTGCATCGGGGAAAGGCCATCGTGCATTAGCCGAGTGGCTATCAGTATGATTACTCGACTCGAATACGTCGATCTCGCATTCAACCACTACAAATTCTGGGAAGCCGAACTCCCCGACGGGTCTGCTACTTTAATCACTCGTTGGGGGAGAATCGGAAACCACCGCTTCTCAGGGTCATCGATCACTCTCTCAATGGATGAGTCTGTAAACATTGGTTAAGGATTATGTCACATTTTACGCAAGTTAAAACACAAATCACTTCGGAATCTGCCCTATTAACTGCCTTAAAAGCGATGGGTTTAAATCCGACCGTCCATCAGCAACCGACGTTACTCCGCAATCGATGGAGTTCTAAGGACTATGCAGAAATTATCGTTGCCAGAGAACAATTAGGCTGTAATGCCGATGTTGGCTTCCGTCGTACAAGTGAAGGCTTTACCTGTAGTGCTGACGACTACGAATTAAATCGGTCGCGCTACCGCAACTTCCGCTACAACGTAGCAGTCGAGTACCAGGCGGCACTAGCCGAAGAAAAAGGCTATCAAGTGGTCGGACGAAAAACAATGGTGGATGGTCGCGTACAGCTTCAACTACAGACTCAACCAATTCGCACCAGGAGATAAAGCGTGGAAATTATTCTGACAGTTAATCTTGATGGGACATCTCAAATCGAGGTTATCGGTGGTGATGGAAAGACTTGTCTCGACCAAACCCAAGCCTTAGAATCCGCTTTAGGGACGGTAAAAAGTCGAAATTTCAAACCTGAATATCGTCAGGCTAACACGCAACATCGAACGCAGTTAAAAAATCGTCAATAGTCAGCGATCGCTTCTTACGTCCCCATCTCAATCGGTTGGGACTTTTCGTCTTTAAGACCCTCCATGAGAAGTCGAAACTTATTTCAATTCATCCAGCTTGATGATGTAAATCATAAGGAAAAGAAAACTGCATCATCAACTCATGACCTTTCGGAGATTACCCTGCTACCAACCGATTTACTAAGGTGTAACGGCAGCAGCAATCTCAAAAAGATCGGCTACTGCGATGTAAGAGCTATCTTAGAAATTCACTTCCATTCAGGCGGTCGCTATCAATATTTCGATGTCCCGCGTTCTGTTTTCGATGGGATGTTAGCTGCCGATTCGGTTGGTAAATACTTTCATCAGTGCATTAAAAGATTTTTCAGATTCCGAAAATTATGAATACCACAAAAATCGTCAATCTTTTTCGAGCTGCTATTCCCGTTATCGCTTTAGATTCTCCTGCCGTCGAGGAGCAGTCAGCCATTGAGAAGATTGCCGAGCGCATCGGCAACCACGATAAGATCAAGTCTCCCGTCTATGTCTGGACATTGGCTGATGGGATGCGATTGGTTGAATTTACCCCGGAATCGGGAATCAGTTACACTAAGGTTAAAGAATACAATAGCGATCGCTCTGACCCGATTCTTGACGCGCTCGGCTTTATCGAGCAGTTCAAAACACGAGGAATCTTTGTCCTCATCGACCTTCATCCCTTTCTTGGTTCAGACCCACATCGCTTAGATCTAGCGGTTGTTAGAAAACTTAAATCTCTCTGTTTTAGCCTGAAGTCAACTCATCAAAGAATCATCCTGCTCGGCCAAAATATTAAACTGAGTGACGATCTCTCAGGTTTGGTCGTTGAAGAAAGAGCCTATCTTCCCAATGCACAGGAAATTCGGGATTCTTTAAACCTATGTTTTACAGATTTAAGAGCTAGCAAGTTTACGGTTAATTTCAGTAATGAGCAGATTGATCGCCTCGTTCGTTTGGCACAAGGATTGACCTTTGAAGAACTTTGGGATGGGCTGAGGCTGGCAACGATCGCCAACAAAGGGACGTTAGATGTGTCGGCTTGTGATGAGATTTATCAACTTAAAGTGGACAAGCTGCTCAAACTCAACCTCGAACTTTCACCGCCCCCAACCGTTGAAATCGGCGGACTCCAACCGCTTAAAGCTTGGCTCGGCAAACGAACAAAACTGTTTAATGCTGCTCTAACTTCCAAGGAGATTCCCAATCCTAAAGGATTGCTGTTAGTTGGGTTGCCAGGAACAGGAAAATCACTGGTCGCTAAAACCATTGGTCGTTACTGGAACATTCCGATCCTCAAGCTAGACATCGGCAATCTAATGGATAGCTTAGTCGGCGCGTCGGAAGCCAATATGAGACAGCTACTCCATACAGCCGAAGCGGTTGCTCCTTGCGTTCTTCTCCTTGATGAAATCGATAAGGCGTTTGCTGGCACGACAGGAGTTTCAACCGATAGCGGCATTTCTCAAAGGATGTTCGGGACTTTCTTGACTTGGATGGCTGACAAGACGGCAAGCGTTTTCGTGGTAGCGACGGCTAACGATATTTCGTCCCTCCCTCCCGAACTCTCTCGTAAGGGCAGATTCGATGAAATCTTCTTTGTTGACTTGCCCAATCTCCCCGAACGGATTGAGATTCTGAAGCTGCATCTCAATAAATATTCCGTAAAACTGACCGAACCAGAGCTTCAAACGCTTGCCAACGCTGCTGATAGCTTTTCGGGGGCTGAACTAGAAGCGGTAGTTTCGGAGGCGGCGATTTATACCTTTGATGAAGACCGCTATC
>JBGTNM010000492.1:0-4125 GCA_041743025.1 Microcystaceae cyanobacterium | reverse complement strand
TAAGTGGCTTAAAAGTAAGCTACAAGATTTGATGGAAAACCGCGTCGAACAATTGGGCGATCGCGGGCGTATTCTCGAAGGCAAACTGAGTAAAGTGAGCTTGTGCGGTAACGGTGGTAAGCCTCCCGTCTGGATTAATCCCGAATTGAGCGAAGTTGATTTCCCTGAAGAATTTCTTGAGTTTGTTCCTCGCTTGAATAGAGCGGCTTTAGTTGAGGCGGTTCTTGAGGCAGGAGAACTGCGAGATAGGGCAGGAAAACTGATTGCTAAGGCTTTGCCGAAAAGGAAACATTTACGGATTTCTTAATAGAAACAACGAAAAAAGATGAACCAGCTTTCGCTATTTGACTTGCCTCTTAACGAGGTTAATTCTCTATGCTGGCATTGGCGGGCGTTAGGAGATGGGTTAACTCAGAAATTTGAGACCAAACTTCATCCTGCACTCGCCCATCAACGCCTCACTCGAAGGCGGGCTAACATTATTGGTTCTCTCAAGGCTGAAGGGCGCAAACTTCAAAGAATTCAGCAATGGCTTTATGCAATGGCAGAGGCAGCACAAGCAAGAACATTGCCTCCCATTCTGAGCAAAATTCGCACTTTGACTCTTTTAAATGATCTCTATGAATGCAATAATCCCTTGTCAATTTTCGACAATCCAAATCCACAGCAACTTAAGCGATTTCGCTCTGCTAGGCTGACAGATGCACTCAAAGTGCAAGCAGCTTTAGATGCTCTTAATCAGCTTGTTTCAGTTCCTCCAAGCAATTCACTAATTGAACGCATTGAAGATTTAGAGCGTTCTTTAATCGGTCGAGATATTCCAGGTTACTTTCCCACTCCTAGAGACTTAGCTCAACGCATGGTCAAATTGGCTCAACTCGAAGAAGGACAAGCAGTCTGGGAACCTAGTGCGGGTAAAGGCAATCTGGCTGAAGTGATCGTGCAATCAGGTATAGCGGTCAATTTATCGGTCAGCGAAATTGATTACACCTTGCAACAGATTCTCAAACTTAAAGACTTTGTTCTTATTGGCTCAGATTGCCTTACTCTGCGCGATCGCTCCTTTGACCGCATCATTGCTAATCCACCCTTTTCACACGGATTAGATATCGTGCATATCCGGCATTACTACGAATGCTTGCGTTCTGATGGTCGGTTAGTTACGCTCTCCTCAACCTCTTATACATTCCGTAAAAACAAGCTTTTTCGAGAATTTAAGAAATGGCTTGAGGATAAGTGTGTTTTTGAGGAATTACTGCCTAAAGACACTTTTCTCAAGAGCGATCGCCCGACTTCCATGCAAACAATACTTCTGGTTTTGCAAAAACTGTGACATTTTTCCAGTTTCCGTGAAGCCAGCGTCTTCGATATTTCTCAAACCGAAGGCGAGGAATTACCCCCAATTGGTTCAGTGCTTCAAGGCGACGATGCCGCAGGCACGCTACGCGCACAAGGATTGAAAGAGCAACTCCAAGCTTTTTCGGAGGCTAACCGTGTACCTGTTCATTATCGTGGTGCAATAGGCTCTAACGGTTGGTGTCGCTACGCTCATTCTGGCAAACCGGTAGAGATTGTTGTCGATCCTTTACTCCCACCTCTGCATCAAGGCAAAACTTTGTGTCATGAAATTGCTCATAGTTTGCTACATTGTGGCAAGGATTATCGACAACATCAACCCCGAAGCCTGCTGGAATTAGAAGCTGAATCAGTTGCCTATATTGTGCTGAATTATTTTGGATTAGATACTTCAGCTTATAGCTTTGCCTATATTGCCACTTGGCAAAAAGACGAAGACGCGATCACGAATTTAATAACGGCTGGCTCTCGCATCCAGAAAGCTGCCCATCAAATTATTTCGGGGGTTGAAGCACAATTTCCGCAAAATATAGCTGTTGCCTCACGAAATTAGGCTCGGTGATAGTTAGCTCCCACCGAGTTGTTTCTGATTCTTTCTCCGGTTAGTTCATTGAGGAGATCTAGCATGAGCGTTGCCAAAATTCGGGATTACACAGAATATTCTGGGGATGATAAAGTTCTCAAACGAATTCAATATCTTGAAGGTCATTCGGGCTATCAAACTTATTTGTTTAATCGCAAGTTAGAACCCATTAGATACAAATTCTACCCGACACGGCAAGAATTAGAAGAAGCTCTGACCAAATTTCGGGAACAGGAATTTAAAGTGAGCAACGGGACAAAAATTGCCGAATTTTTCAATCAGACTGTTCCCAAAAGCTACGTCTGCCATTATTAACTGCTTTTCCTTTAACTTGCCGAGGACTTGTCAATTAGGCTCGCGCCTTGCGCGAATGGGCGATTGTTTTGAATCATTAACCATGCCCAATTCGCCATGTGCTTTAGCAGACTCGAACAAGCCCTACGCAGACTTTACGCCCATATCCGACGACGTAAAGGCAAGCGACGATCATTTAACCTCAACTGAACAAATCTGGCTAGAAGCTCAAGACTATTGGCATCTAGCCTATTCGGACTTTGACCTTCACTAATCTCTTACTACCATGCCGACTCAGAAAACCACTGCTACCATTGAACCGGAAATTGTCCCTGAAACCGAACAACCTCAAGTTCAAGAACCTCTCGATTCTCTTGCCAAACGCGATGAGTTTGCCACTTTAGAATATATCGATCCCAACGCGCCTTTGCCCCGCCTGCAAGCGTTGCGGGGAATGACCCTCGATTTATGTGGCTACTTTATCGCTGCCGACCAGATGGCGAAAGCGGGTTGGCTTGACTTTGACTCGGTCGTTGACCAATTAGTCAGTTACACCTTTGAGTCATCGGGAGAACAAGAACAAGGATTGCTCCTCAAATCGCCTCGGATGCTGGTTTGTCCTCGTACTCCTCTCATGGCCTTTGATCGCGCTGCTTCCGTTGAAACCGAAAAGCTGGTTATTCTCGGACACTGGCAGCGAGAGTATAAGGAAGACGATAATGTTGGCAACTGCCAAGGCTATGAAGTGATTCTCTTAGACTCTCAAAATCGTCCCCTACATTCAGTTCCCTTAAGTTACGTCGCCAAAGGAGCCAATCAAGGCTCTTTTAGTGTTGAGTGGCAGAAATTAGTTGATGAAGTCACTACCTGCCACGCGATCGCCAATGGCATTCCTGCCCGTCCCAAGAATGCTAAGTTTAAGTCTTTATGCGTCTTCGCTTTCACCGTTGGACGAGAATTAGTCGGCAAAAAGCAAAAATCTTTTGCTTGCCGAGTAACCAGTCACGAAGTTCCGACCCTGGAGAACTGGAAGGATTATTTTGTGGGCTTTAATCAATCCCTCAGACAACAAGCTTGGGAAGGATTACAACCAGAATTACCGCTTATTGTTCCTGGAGAAGCTAAGCCGTTGCCGGCACTTCCGGGAACCGTAAACGAGTAAATTCTTCAGGTGTCTCTGCCCTAGTAGGCAGGGGCATTATATCCTTTATTGACGAGGATTTATGTAAGGTCGCAAGAAAACCCTTAAGTAAGGTAACTGGATGAACAGGAAATTTCTCGGCTCTGCCGATGAGAGCGTCAAATTTATGAAAAACATTATAACTGGGTCATGGTGTACCTATCAAGTAGCCGGGGCCTACTTAGATGGATTGATAGAGAAGATATATACCAATCACCTCGGACAAATATGTTTCATCATCAACGGGCAAATTTATAGCGATTACAATAGCTGGGACATTTGGTGCAGATTCAAAGTAGGTGATAGCGTTTACTTTAACCCTGAACGGAAAAAAAACTGTCAAAGTTATGAAGCAAGGTATGGAAAAATAGTTGCTATTAATCCACCTAACACTATCATCCAAATATGGGGAGATAAAAGATGGTCTCAACCAATAGCGATACCCATTGAAAGCATCATCAACAGGAGTGATATAAAGGAAAACGTTGAAGTAGAAAATGCCATCCAAATCCTCAAAATGAATCTTGGTTGACTGATTTTGAGCAGTGTTTAGCGATCGCATTAATTGAAATGCATCTCAATAAATATTCCGTAAAACTGACCGAACCAGAGCTTCAAACGCTTGCCAACGCTGCTGATAGCTTTTCGGGGGCTGAACTAGAAGCGGTAGTTTCGGAGGCGGCGATTTATACCTTTGATGAAGACCGCTATC
>JBGTNM010000491.1:0-11330 GCA_041743025.1 Microcystaceae cyanobacterium | reverse complement strand
CAAAAAAGAAAAAACAGCAAAAAGTACAGAGAATCAATCACTTATTTATGAAATTATCGTCATTATTTAGCAGTAGTAAAATTAGTCAAATTTGGGCTGAAAATGGCAAGGAAAAGCTCATTAATCATCCTCAATATGGAGCAATTTCTCCTAATGCTTTCAGGGTAAAATTTGCTGACACTCCCTGTCCTCATTGCTCTAGAATAATGCGACATGGTGATTCATATAAAACTCAAAGTAGAGATGAAGCGATTGCCAAAAAGTTTTATTATCAAGACAATAATAACCAAAGGCAATTTTGTAAAATAGGATCTACTTATTTTTGCGATCAATATGTAACTCTCGATCATAAATTGAATAAAGCGAGATTTCCTGACAAGATGTTTGATGTAGACAATTTAGAAGTAATTTGTTGGAAGTGTAATCAAATAAAATCCGATAATAACATATTTGGTATTTTGAGAAAAAGAGCTAATAGTCGTCAAGCTAGAAAAAAGCTATTTAAGGATTCGTATCTTTAGATTTTGCTGTTGAATAATATTATTTTCTTGTTCAAAATTAGAAAGCTTATTTTGATTGACCAGGAGGAATAAAACGGATTTCAATTCTGCGTCTAGTTTCATTTGGCTGACGGTCAACTGATGCTAATCTACCTGAAGGTAAATATAATTGTGCTGCGGAATAAGCTCTAAATTCTACGTTTTTAAGTCCAGTATTTTGTAACTCTTGCACTACTGCCAAAGCTCTCATCAATCCTAAATCTGCATTTGAACCTGGCAATAATTTGCTAACTGGTTGTGTTCCCTGGGCGACTGTTTCTAAAGTTTTATCGAGATTACTATTTTGTTTAATACCCTCGCCATCAGTATGTCCGATTATTTGAATAAAATCAATTTCTCTTGATTCTAAAATCTTATTTATGTTAGGACTAATTTTCGTAGCTATATAATTTTTTAATTGTGGATTTAATTCAGCACTTCCTGACTTAAATTTAAAATTTCCTGAGCTTTCATCGATAACAATTGGCGATGCTGATTGCAGACGTTTGTTTGCCTCTTCTAAATCTTTATTTAATTTCAGGGACTGAAATAGTACAAGTAGCAGTAATAGACATAATATCATAAAAGCATTAGACATCAAATCGGTAAATGATTGAAAAATGCTGCTTGATTCTATTTGTTTTGGGGACGTATACAAAGAGCGTCTAGACATATTTTATCTCTTAAGAAGAAGATGCGAAAGAGTAATTGGTTTCAGGTCAAAAGTAATTTTTTTATTTCGCGCAGAGAGGTCAGACCCCCTAAAGGGTTCAGCAGTTTGCTTATGCCAGGGAACCTGTCCACCGCAACTGCTTCACCGCGTCGTCCGAAGACGCAAGGGAATGCTGACCTAGCTAAGACGCTAATAGGTGGTTGTTTTTGGGTTAAAAGCTGATTTAAAGAATTTTATTGAATTTTTCGGTTAGGCTTTTGATTTGCTGGTTATAGGTATTTATTTGCTGATTGGCTTTATTGGTTATGTTATTGCCTAAATTGTTAAGATCCCAGTTCATTTGTTGTTCGTGTTTTTCGATCGCCTTGATTAGTTTTGCTATTTCTGAGGGTATAGTATTGATTTGCTTTGTTAAGTTGGATATTTCTTGAAGGTTATTTTGCGATCGCTGTTCAAAGCTATTTAATAAGCGATCGCTCATTATACCAATTCCATTTAGATTGGAATTTGCTTGTTTTCCTTGTTGTTCTGAGATGTTAGCTAAGTCAGATAAGTTAGAGTTTATTGATTGGAAGTTATTTTTATAGTTTTCTAAGATATTTATTAGTTTTGCTGTTTCTGTTTGAGTTTGTTGTAAAGAATTAAGATTATGATTAATTCCAGATGTTAATTTTTGTAATTCGACAAGATTATTACCTGTTTGTTTCTCAAAGCTTGTGAATATTCTTTCTCCAAAGTTTATTAGATCGGTATTAACTTGCTGTTTGTGCTGCTCTAAAGTTGTTACCATCTTACTTAATTCGGATTGGATATTTTCAAAGCTAGCAATTTCTTGTTGAATATTGCGATCGCTTTTTTCTAGTAAATCACTCGATTTCTGATTTAGGCTATTTACTTGCTCAATTAAACTGTTGGTTTCTTGGGTAGAAGTATTGATATTATCGATCGCCCTACCCAAAGCATCACTGGACTGATGCAAAATGGCGGTTGATTCGTTAAATTGTTGCGGGATAGTTGTTAATTCTTTAGTAGCAGTAGTTAGCTTGTTGGCAAAGTCACTTTCTTTAAATGTTTCTGCTGCTTCGATAAAACCTACCGCACTATCCTGTAATTTATTGGAGGTGGTTTGTAATTGTGTATAAACCTGTTGAGCTAAATCTGTAGCCTGTTGATGACTTTCGCTAATCTTATGGACTTGATTACCCAAAAAAGCTGTAGACTCAGAAAAAGATTTTTGAGTGCTAGCTAAATCAGTTGTAATATTTTCTAAGTTTTCTGAAAACTTGCTCGCTTCTATTTTTTCTGCACCCTGCAAATATAGTCTAGAGCCTGATTCAATTTTATTAGCCGAAGTTTCAAACTTGGGTACTATTTCGCATACGGTTTCCATCTGTTGTTTTAAACTATATGCTGATTCTTGAAAACTATCGGTACTTGTAGCCATTGTGCTAGATATGTCGTTAAACCTATTAACCATACTATCGACATTATTTTGAAAACCTTGATTAGCAGCTACCATTTTATTTGCAGCATCACCTATAGTAGTTTCTAATACCTGTCCGACTTTTTCATGAAATCGTTCTAGAAATTCTTGTTGTTGTTTTACCATGCGCTCGACAGCTTTATCTAAACGAGTATCACCCTGAACATGAATTTTAAAAATGTTATCTAAATAATCTTCTAATGAACTAATTAAAAGAGATTTGGCAAAGTTGGTATTGAAGCGTAGATTAACTCCAATAAGAATTGAACTACAGGCGATCGCCGTTAAACTGGTAAAAAATGCCACACCCATATTTTGCAATGGTATTTGTAGTTGTGATACTAAGTTATCTACATCTGCTGCACTCTGGTTAATGGTTTGACTCAGGCTATATAAATTAGAACTAATACCAATAAATGTACCTAACAATCCAAAAGCCAATAGTAAATTAGGCAACGTCTGGCAAAAATAATCCCACTGTTCGCAACGCAGAGATATCCCCCAAAAGTTTAATCTTTCTTGACTATATAAACCATCGATTAAAGCCATAGTATTTACCTGTTCGAGTTTCTGGCTTGCTTGTTTGAATCTAGCTTCTAAGTTATCTACAATCGGTGGTTGTGTTCCTCGGCTTTCATAAGTTAGTAACCTCGATACCTTATTTGCCGAACCAATTAGATGGCGATAAAGAGAGCGACGTAACAAAACAGCAAAAATAGTCGGTAAGATGACTAAAATAACCGTTAGTAATATTAAAGAAGGCGGGAAAATATTTAAAATATTTAGCATAGACTTTGTAGCAATAATAATTATTTTTGTTAGTTAAATAACTAAGCTTAGAAATACAAATCTAGTATTTCTTTTTCCTTAGCTTTGAATCCTGCTTCTGTAATAACTCCCGCATCTCTTAGTTTTTTAAGCTGCGCTAGTTTAGCTATTATTTCTGTATTGTTTTTTGATGAATCATCATTGTCAATTTCTGCGTCTAAAATCTCATTTTGATTTGCCTTGGGTTCGGTAACTTCAGTCGATATTTGACTTTCATCATCTATAGTCATAGTTGTTCCCGATAGCCTTTGTCGATCTTGAGAGGGTAGGGAAGGTGAACTGAGTGCTTTTGAGCGATTAAACTTTTCTTCCATCCTTCGCCAAAAACGATTAATGATTCCTTCTTCAGCTTTGGTATCGATGGTTTCTCTTGTACCTACAACTATTTCTTTGTATAGGTAATTAGGATCGTCTTCGGGTAACTCATCAACTACCGCGACAAATTCTCGCAGCTTAGGTAAATAATCTGATTTCCACTTGCTAGGATTACTAGTAATATCGCCAATCGCTTTATCTAATTCCCCATTCAAAGCCACCGCCATATCTTTAACATTTGCCAGTTGTTCTAAAGCCTCATCCCAAACGCTGCTGAGGGTATTTAGTTGATGGGTATCTCGCAGGCGATCGTAATACTGTAACTCATGTAAACCCGTCTGCTGATTATAAGGAAGTAAGCCAAAGGCTAAAGAGGGATAAAAGATATCCTGTAGCTGTCTCATTTCCCCAGCATCAGGAGGAAGAATATCAGTAAACATAGTGCGATAGTCATTATGGAGAAAACCACTACCATAAGTTCTTTGGCGTAGGTAATGTTGTCGCATCTGAGTTAAACCCTGAATTAGTCTTAAAGGAAAAGCAGCGTACTCGCAGACAAATACGATTTCGTCTTCGGCTTGAATTGGTTTTAATTGGCTGTCGGGAATACCTAAGTCATTAAAGAGGATTTGTTTGAATTGATTTACCTCGCGGTTATCGGTATCTTTGAAGCCGATAATATCTACACTTTTACCTGGATCATTATAGAAGTAAGGATCGCTGGTGTTTAACGGTAATAAAGGTTCGGCTTCTTTTAGTATTTGTTCGAGACGGGTTGCGCGATCGCTCAATGAATAATTTTCTAAAAAACGTTTAGTTGCCGACTGTACCCGATCTAAACTACGCGAACCAAATAAACCATCAACAATTAAATTAATTTCTTCGATTAGTTGGGTTTCATCAATTAAACCCGCATCCAGACAGGTAGCTAATGATTCTCCCAAGCCTACCTTTTCGGTAATTTTAGTTGTTACTAAAGCTAGCTGTGAAATGCGATCGCGATCTGGTAACAGGCTTTGATAACAATCATCGGTATCCGCATCGGCAAAGATTGCCTCTCCACTCATTTCGTCTACATTTAATTGTTTTAGTTCGGTTTCGGTTTTTTCGTAAGCCAGTTGAATATTTTTCAGTAGGTTATAAAAGTTGCTGGCTTTAGTAGTTAAGTCGTTAACGTAGTGCTGAAGACTTTTAATTATCTCTAAGGTTTCACGGGTTAATACAAAGTCGAAGTTGTGTTTAATTAATTTATTAACTTCCCCGACAATACGTTTAGCTTCTTCTTGAACTTGACTATTCTTTTTCTTTTTATTGAAAGGTAACAAGCCACCTTTACTTTCAATATCTTCAATAGTTTGGGCAGCATCTAGCCATTTTCTTTCTATCTCTTCTAGGCTATGAATTTTACCGTTACCGTTTACTCTATCTTCTATATTTCGAGAGGATTGATTTAATTCGGTGATTAAAGCTTCTAGCCAGGCGCGGGTATTAGCCAAGGAAAATTCAGCCTGATTGGGATAAAGCAGTTCGACTAAAAAACGAGTAATATCTTTAATTAATTCTTGAGTAATAACCTCACGGGCTTGTTTTATATTAGTCAGCCAAACCCCACGGTTACTATCGCTTTCTCCTGGTTGAACCTTACGAAATTGTTCGCGAATCTCTCTAGATAATTGAGAGATAAGATTCTCGCGATCGTCTTTAGTTTCGCACTCAGCAATACTATTTTCTAAACCATTACGCCAGCTACTTAAAGCATTACTAAAAGTCTTATTACCATCAGTAGTTGCTTGACGCAGTTTATTAATTAATCCCTCTTGCTTATCCCCTCCCGAATACCATTGATTTAAAAATCTTTCTAACAATATTTTCGCATCAGGGCTTTGTCCTTCTCCCTGTAGCCAATACTTAACTAATTTTAGTTTGATTCTGTTTAAAGATACCTGTACTGCAATATCGCGAGGGAAATATATTTCTGCTAAACCAAAAGTAAGGTAACGCTGTACATTAGGACGAGGGTGTTCGTCTAACTGAATCAAATGCTGTAAAAAGTTATCCCGTTGTGCCATCAGCATCGGCGATAATTCTCTAGCAAAATCTAGATTTATTTTATGAGCAATAATATTACACAGCTTGCTTTTTTCTAAGATTTTATAATCGTTTTTCGTGCGGTTAGATACTAAATAAACATATTCAAAAGGTGGACGAGACTCTTCTACGAACTGGAGATTTTGTAAATCATAATAAGCCTTAAAATTAGTTCCCGCAGTAGCGTAATAATTTAATTCTTTTAAAGCAGCATAAGCATTGGCATTCATACTCGGAGTATCCCCATAAAGTTCGGGGCTAATTACCAAGTAACCACTAATTTGCGCTCCGCGATCGCCATACATTCCTCGCAGACAATAAGCAGTGTCTAAAAATATCCCACTACCAGTACCACCACATAATGAACCAACTAAAAAAATGCTCAGTTCATTATCGACAACTAACCCCTGTTGGATTAATTTACCTTCATGTCCTCGCGTTCTTTGTTCTGCTGTTTGTAGGGCATTTCTAATCTTACGATGGTTATGAAAAAAGGCTAATCTACCTACAGGTCTAATTCCTTTTGCCCCTTCATCAATAGCTTTTAAATCTTTTAATAGCTGTGGTGGAAACCAGCATTCAATATTTTTATAAACCCCTGGTGAACCTTCATAATTACTCGACTTACGATTCATTTCTTGAACGAAGTTATTAACCTCAACTCTGCTCATTGTGGCTGCAACTTTTTCTGCATCGCTCAAGCGTAAATCGACCCCGTGATAAAAATTTCCCGTTCTCAATCCCGTAACATTACTACTAGCTTTATCTGTATCTATATGAACAAAACTAACTACAGGAAGCGCATCTAAACTGCCATATTTATCTACAATTAATCGACGAATACGCATTAAAACATCTTTCCCAGTCCCCCCCAATCCAATACATATAGTGCGTCTAATTTTCTGGCTTTGAGCTTCTGACTTAATATTCATAGGGTTTATTTAGTTAATTTAATAGCAAGGTCGAAACTTTTATCATTAAAAGGACAGTTAAGCCTAAAACTATTACGTTCAATGGCTATAGGCTGCTTTACTTCTTGTTCGCGATAAAAAACTGGCTGAGTTCTTACAGGAATCAAATAAAGACGATTCCCTTTTCGTTGTAAATAGCCTCTAACTTCATCTCCAGGACAGAAAATAGCGTTTAAACTATCATCCCCAATGGCTATTTTTTGTTTATGTTTGAGATAGCAAACCTGTTCTTCTTTGTCCCCATCAGATTCAAAAGTAATTTTTAGTTTCCATCGTTTATTAAGACTTATTAAATACTTGAGCCAAAAACCGCCGATTCCTAATAAGATAATTCCTGTCAGGGTGGGAAATAGTAGCAATTTGACGACATAGGGCGTTACCAAACAGGTTTCTTTACCTCCAGGTGCGGGCGTACAAAATTCCTGTACAGTAGGGGCAATATCAACTACTGAAAGCTGATAGGTGCGATTATCATCAGTGGTGATAGTTTTCGACCTTTCTGTAATCGGTAAAGCCTGTAGCCAGCTTTGTCTCTCCTTACTATTAGCAGAATCAGCTAGACGAAAAGGACTACTTGCGGGAGTTTCTACCCAAGTATCAGAATTAATTTCAGGGGTTGTTAACAAGGGAGCATCCGTCAGCCAAACAATAGACTGAGGTTTTAATGCGCTATTATCCCCCAGACGACACTGATTGAGTTGTGCTAGCCCCCTATAGGTAAATAACTCCGCGTTTTGGATATCGGTGTTGCTAAGGTTAATTTGCGACTCAAAAGGCAGAACATTTAGAATCTGTTCGATATCTGCACTCTTACCCTTAAATTTAATCCCACGCTGCGGTGTTAAAGGATTAACATTGGGCTGTAGAGGATTAACCTGGGAGGCAAAAGGAACAACATAAACAGTATCCCCAGAATGCAAACTATCCTCAATAATCTGAGTTAAACGCAAACGCCCCTCGGCATTTAAACCCACGCTTTCAGTCAGATCTATTGCTATTACAACATCTCGCCCGCCATAAATACGAGAAGCTAAGTTTAAACCCAACTGTTGCCAGGACTTAACACTTTTTCCAGGAGCGATTGCTGTACAGTTGTTTGTCAAAACCTTTTATCTACCAAAATACGACAGTCAAATCACTAATGTAATTACTGACAATCGTATTTTTAGACTTGAACAAATAACCACCAGGAATTTACTGACATTTACAGAAATTTTAGAAAAATAGCGTTTTTGAAGAGTTAAACTATTACAAACAATAAACTTATATCAGCTTTTCTGTTGATCGAGTTACAAACTTACATAGTTTCAGGTTTACTAAATTACAAATGTAAAAATAAACAGAAAAGCTGATTACTAAAACCATATCTCATGAAAATAGGCATCTTGAATCAGAAAGGGGGGGCTGGTAAAACAACGATCGCTTTACATCTAGCTCACGCCCTAGCTTTGCGAAATTACCAAGTAATGTTAGTTGATGCAGATCCTCAAGGGTCATCGAGAGATTGGGCAACGGCAAGAGAAAGCGATGCACCTTTTAGCGTTATCGGTTTAGACCGTCCCATAATCCATAAGGAAATAACTAAGCTATCCCAGGGATACGACTATGTAATTATTGATGGTGCGCCAAGAGTTTCAGACTTAACGCGCTCGGCTATATTGGCTGCTGATTTAGTACTGATTCCGATACAGCCATCACCCTTAGATATTTGGGCAGCCCATTCGGTAGTGGAACTAATCCAAGAAGCGGAAATGTATAAGCCCCACCTTAAGGCAAGGTTTATCATCAATCGCAAAATAGTTAATACAGCGATCGCTAAAGATGCAGTAGAAGTATTGAAAGATTATCCTTACCCAGTATTAGAAAAAACAATTTCTCAAAGAATAGCCTTTGCCGAAAGTCTTAATATCGGTAGCACTGTTTTAGAAACAGCACCAAAAAGTATTGCTGCATCGGAAATAAATGCAGTGGTAGACGAATTATTACAAACAATTGAATGAAGATAGCCATGCCACAGAAGAAACCATCGAGGCTTAGTACCAAACCTGGAGTTCAACCTCAATCAGTTAATCCTGATAGTTGGGTAGACAACCGTAACGATAATAATGATATTGCTTACCCATCTGAACCTAAAGGTAAGACAAAACGAATCACTTTTGAGGTATCTGAAAAGCAGCATCAGGCTACCAAGATTCTTGCAGCCCAAAAAGGTATGACCATTAAAGAGTTAATGCAATCGCTATTGGTTACAGAATTGATTGAAAACCAATAGAGCGATAAGCCAACGGCATAGCTACGCTACGCCTAAAAGTAATAATAATTATGTAAAAATATACATATGTATATTTTTACATAATTACAAATTAATCAAATGGCAGAATAGCTTTTTTAGCCCACCTATTTATATAGATATCCACATTATCTAGAAAATTTTTTGATAATTAGTTGTCCAAAGGTTAATAGAGAGTCAAAATATGGAGTTATAAAGTAGATGGTGCAAAAATTACAAGCCAAAGATATAAAGCCAAGACTAAACAGTTTGATAGTAGAAGCTGAAAAGGTAAATGTTGCTCTAGCTTCTAGACTCAGACAAATTAGAAGCTGGGTAAAAAACACAAAGCCAGGTTCTTTGATGAAAAAGAAAGAATTACTGTTTTTTCTCATAGAACTAATTGAAGATGTAGAGTTTTGGTTAGATTTAGCACAGCTTGAAACTGAAGAGCTAGAGCTATTTATCAACGAACTCAACCCCACTGATAGATACTGGTATACGACACTATTTCCTCGGTGGTTTGGGCAATACGACCCAAAATTTAGCACCTGGAAGAAAAAACTGATGGCAGGAGAGTTTCAAGCAAAAGACAGTCAATTTCTCAAGCAATTATCAGACAATATTAAACAGCGTGGCGGTAGTGTCTTGTTACGCTATATCAGCGATTTATCAATGGCTACTGATTTAATCGTTAGTGGCATGGGAGATAAACCATTATGCGTGCAGTTAACCGTGACCAATGACAGTTTGTTAGATACCAAAAAAACTAACTGGAAAAATACGGTACAGCAATGGAAAATAAAAAGAGCATTTTTTCTCAGTTATAACCCCGTAAGTAGCACAGGAAGCGAATTAGAGATTATAGATAGACTGTGTAACTATATCCTAGATAAAGCTCAAACCTTGCCAGATAATTGCTATATTGAGGATAGTATAGATTAAGCACAATTTAGTTGCAAGACACCTATAAATTTATAAGACTCCTGTATCATTATTTGATAATATGTCTCAAATAAAAACTTCTACAAATGATTCACCCATAGCAAAAAAGCCTGAATCAGCAAGGTTGGCAAGTCTGAGAAATAAAATAAAAGACATTCATGCTTTACAGGAGACAAAGCTAGCTCAAGGAGTAGACGGCATCGAACAATATGTTGAAGGTGTTGAAGGTGACTGGCTGGAAAATTGGGATAATGAAGAATAGAAACCCTTGGTAAAAAATCCTTAAACGCTACGACAGTAAGGATTATAATCAATAGTTTAATAGTAATAAATAATAGTCAAGTCGTAATTAACTTCCTGGTTGAAAAATTCTAGCTTTGGGTATTTTAAGTTTAGAATTTGGGAAATATTGACGATGAAACTAACTAAAAAAATGACTGTCTGCGGATTAGATAGTGTAATATTCTTTGTTAAAAAATAAAAGCAGAAAAACAAAATTATCAAAGATGAATGTTTGAATAAGAAATTAGTTGAGTAATTTACTTTATAAATTCTTGCGGAGCTTACTGTATAGCTTCTATTGAGTGGAAAGTAAATGGGATAGTTTATTCAGTATCTTTGAAAAATGGAACTAAAAAAGAAATAATGAAAATTGCTAACTCCATATATAACTAACCTAAAATAAAATATTTCGACCTTTTTTATTTAAAACCTAAATTGACCTGAATAAGTCGCTATAAACTATTTATCCCCTATTCTCTTGATTGAGAGCAGGGATTTTTATTGTCTAAAAAGCAAATCTAGTAAGGATTGGAGCGAAATAAACAAGGCAAATAAATCACCAAAAAGTCGGGAAATGAAACTATCCCGACTTTTGATGATGCTATTGTCAAAGTAATATTTTTACCATAGCGATCGCTTGTGAAATTATGCGATTCGTCTGCTAAACCCATCGATACAAAAGCAAAGATCACTTTTAAGTACTGATTTCGATCACCACAAGTTGCCAATCGAAATTTACCTTCGCCGAAAAATTGGCGATTGTCGAGAGGATTTAGCCCGTGTTTTTGGTTATGGTGTGCGACTCGTTTAGTATAAATGTACTTAGTACAGGGACTACTAGCCTGGTTTAGGCAAAATGGTTAATTAATCCTAACCAGCCAATCTGAACCATGACAACTGAATATTCCGTGTGAGTGCGATAGAAAAAATCCTATCA
>JBGTNM010000490.1:0-4219 GCA_041743025.1 Microcystaceae cyanobacterium | reverse complement strand
GTGATTGGCGTGCCTTGTTCGCTCCAAGTCACAGTCCGGACGGCTCCGCGCTCAATTTGCCATAAGACATCTTGCCGTGGCGGAATTAAATCACGACGGCTAAAAATCTTTTGAGTAAGTGGTGAGGCTAAAGCTGGAGTTGCAGCAGACATTACCATAAATAAAACCGTTGTGAGTGTGTTTAAACTGTCATTTGTGTCTTTGTAGATTAAGCTTGAGTCTATTAAGAAATTTTGTCAACTATATAAATGCATTTTTGTAAAGTTTTGTTAAGGTAGAAAAAATATAACAGCTATGACATCAAGCTATAAAGTAATTTCATCACTAATGCTATAACAGCAAGTTTAAGAACAGGTAAGCATTTATTAAAAATTGGTGTACAGCAGTAATAGGGGCTAGGGGTAGCCCTGTCAAGGTGACGAATAGCCGGATAATTATCGTAGTGGGCTCGCTGTCCAAGTGAGCAGACGCATGGATACTCAGGAAATGCATCGGAGGACGCTGAAAATGCTGGGTACAATTTTTGAGCGATTTGTCGCAGAAAGTCCGGTAAGTGTGATGATGCGAGGACTCATGGAACGAGTCTTGGCACCTGAGCAAATAAACCGCATCTTTGCCGAAAATGCCAAAATCCAGTATACTAGAGAGCTACTATTTTCCCGCCTCGTCGAATTGATGAGTTTGGTCGTGTGCGGAATTCACCCATCGGTGAACGCTGCGGATCGAGCAAAGGCCCAACAATTAAACGTCAGTCGCACGGCGGTTTACGACAAACTCAACGGCGTTGAGTCCTCCGTAAGTGCAGCAATAGTACCAGAGACAGGCGTACCAATGGCAAGCCTAATTGAGTTTGTGGGAGGAAAATCACCACAACTGTTGCCTGGTGATCAAGTACGAGTCCTGGATGGAAACTGCTGGGAAAAAACAGACCATCGCCTGAAAGTACTGCGCACAATTGGTGCAGGAGCATTGCCTGGAAAGTCACTGGTAGTTCTCGACCCAGAATTGAGATTGGCAATCAATGTCTTTCCCGGTGAAGATGGTCATGCTCAAGAACGTTCGTTATTTGCTCAGGTACTCAAAACGGTTAAAGCGGGAGAGTTGTGGATTGGTGAGCGCCACATGTGTACCCTCGGATTCTGGTTTGGGCTACATCGAAACGGAGCAAACTTCATCATTCGAGAACATAAATCGCTGCCTTGGGAAGCTATGGAACCGTTAAAACCAGTCACTTGCACCGAGACGGGGGATTTATTTGAGCAAAAAGTTCGCTGGACTATGGAGAAAGCATCATTACTGGTGAGGCAAGTTGTTTTGGAACTTAAAAAACCAACTCGAAATGGCGAGCATCAACTTGCCATTTTCACGATGCTTCCAGCCAAAATTGCTGATTCGGCTCTGGTTGCCAAGCTCTACCGAGGCAGGTGGAGTGTTGAGAACCTGTTTTTTACGGTAACAGAAAATTATGAGTGTGAAATTCCCACATTGGGTTATCCCAAAGCCGGATTATTTTCGTGTTGCCTGGCTTTAGTTTCATCCAACATTTTGGCAACTGTCCGAGCCGTTATGGCTAGCGTACATGGTGTCGGGAAAATAGAGGCAGGGCTTTGCGACTATTACATAGTTGATGAAACTCAGGGCACTTACCGGGGAATGATGATGGCGATTGCTCCCGAATACTGGTCTGTATTTACCGACTTTTCCCTTGAGCAATTGGCTGCTCCTCTCCCATCTTTGGCAGTTCAAGTGCGTTTGAGTTCATTTCTCAAACAACCTCGTCCTCCCAAGAAGAAGAAAGACCCTCCTCAGTATGACCCTCGTCATCCACATGTCTCGACTGCCAAGCTTTTAACCCAGACAAAAAAGTCACCTTGACAGGGCTAGGGCTAGGGGTTAGGGAGTAGAGAATAGTAACTAGTCCCCAGTCTTTTAACGAACCGCAGAGGCGCGGAGGACGCAGAGAGGTTAGGCAGTAGAGAATAGTAACTAGTCCCCAGTCCCTTCCAGTTCCGTTATCAGGAGTCAATTAAATGAATACAGCTGAATTGTTGGTACAGTGTTTGGAAAATGAAGGGGTGGAATATGTCTTTGGTTTGCCTGGAGAAGAAAATCTGGATGTCCTGCAAGCCTTAAAAAAGTCCTCGATTCAATTTATCACTACTCGTCACGAGCAAGGCGCAGCTTTCATGGCGGATGTATATGGTAGATTGACTGGAAAGGCGGGGGTGTGTCTTTCGACTTTAGGACCAGGTGCCACCAACTTGATGACTGGAGTAGCGGATGCTAACCTTGATGGCGCTCCTTTAGTGGCAATTACCGGACAGGTGGGAACAGATCAAATGCACATTGAGGCACATCAATATCTAGATTTGGTAGCGATGTTTGCACCAGTGACAAAATGGAATACACAGATTGTGCGACCGAGTAATACACCGGAAATTGTCAGGAGAGCGTTTAAGCGATCGCAAAGTGAAAAACCCGGCGCAGTTCACATCGACTTGCCGGAGAATATTGCTGCTATGACAGCAGTTGGCGACCCTTTGAAGAAGGATAACCTAGAAAAAACTTATGCTGCCTTCCAAAGCCTTACAGAGGCGGCTACAGCTATTTCCGAGGCAAGGAATCCTTTGATTATGGTGGGAAATGGTGCTATCCGAGCTAATGCAAGTGAGGCTGTCACAGAATTTGCCACTCAGTTGCATATTCCAGTAGCGAATACATTTATGGGCAAAGGAGTGATTCCCTATACTCATCCCTTAGCTTTATGGGCTGTAGGATTGCAACAAAGAGATTATATTAGCTGTGGCTTTGACAACACCGATCTAGTAATTGCTATTGGTTATGACTTGATTGAGTATTCCCCGAAAAAGTGGAATCCTGAAGGGAAAATTCCGATTATTCATATTGGTACTACTCCAGCAGAAGTTGATAGCAGCTATATTCCCCTGGTTGAAGTAGTAGGAGATATTTCCGATTCTCTTAGCGAAATTTTGAAACGCTCGGACAGACAAGGAAAACCAGAGCCTTATGCATTAGAATTACGAGCGGATATTAGAGCCGATTACGAACAATACGCCAAAGATGATGGATTTCCGGTTAAGCCGCAAAAGCTGATTTATGACTTGCGGCAGGTAATGGGACCAGAAGATATTGTTATTTCTGATGTCGGGGCGCATAAGATGTGGATTGCCCGGCATTATCATTGCGATCGCCCCAATACTTGCTTAATTTCTAACGGCTTCGCTGCAATGGGAATTGCTATTCCCGGTGCTTTAGCTGCCAAATTAGTTCATCCTAATCGCAAAGTTGTAGCTGCAACGGGTGATGGTGGCTTTATGATGAATTGCCAAGAATTAGAAACAGCCTTGCGTGTTGGTACTGCATTTGTCACTCTAATTTTTAATGATGGTGGCTACGGCTTGATTGAATGGAAGCAGCAAAACCAATTTGGTGAGTCGGCATACGTCCGTTTCGGTAATCCTGATTTTGTCAAATTAGCCGAAAGTATGGGGCTTAAAGGCTATCGCGTTGAATCCACAGCTGACTTTATTCCCATACTTAAAACCGCTTTGGCTCAAGATGTGCCTGCCGTGATTGACTGCCCTGTAGATTACCGCGAAAATTACCGTTTTACTCAAAAAGCTGGCGATTTGACTTGTAAGCTGTAGGAACGAATCGAATAAGCTTATTTCTTAAAACGCAGAGGGAGCAAAGAAAAATATTTCTTCTTCCTCTAAGATCCTTAGCGCTGCCGACTCTGCTATCTCTGCATTTTCAGCAAATATTTCTTCTAATTTAAATAAAACTAAGCCCTGCTTAATCTTATATTAATTCACAACTTAATATGACTTTCTCAGACTTTTACTGACTTATTTACTTAAATTAAATAGGACAAAAACTCCAGACTCTTTCTGACTTTTTCATGCAGCCAAAAGTGAATTGGTAGCTTAGTCTTGATTTGGTGAAGAGGAGGAAACTTTCTACGCTTGATGCGTGGTAGTGAGGACGGCGATCAAGCAATTTAGCAGCGCGCGATCGCCCTACATACTCTGTCAGTTATCTAACAAGCGAACGATTAGCTGCCACGCTGGTTCCTCAGATCAAATAAGTCTGATTAATCCTGCCAACTGGTTGCAGGCGATTTTGTGGCTTGCATCAGTGAGGAGTTCAATCTTGACTTGTCACAATTTTCTCATAACACCAAAAGGAGATCAAAGAT
>JBGTNM010000489.1:0-4565 GCA_041743025.1 Microcystaceae cyanobacterium | reverse complement strand
CAGGGAAATCCCGGAAAAGAATTTAATATTTATCGATGAATCAGGAGTTAATCTCGCTATGGTGAGACTGTATGCTAGATCATTAAAAGGGACAAGAGCTAGAGGAGAAAGACCTCAAAAAAGAGGCAAAAACATTTCAATAATTGGGGCATTATCTTTAGAAAAAGTGCTGGCTACAACCAATATCTATGGAGCGGTAGATGCAGGGTACAACGCATCTTAAGTTTAGCACCAAATATGGTCAATCAAATAGAATCTTTTTTAACTCTGAAAAAATTCAGAGATTGATAAGCATGAGAATTTTTAGTAAAATAAAATAGCTGAATTGCTGGGAGCATCCCAATTTTGCACGTTAGCCATTTTAAAGGGGTCTGAAACCCTTGCACTCTCGTTACTTTGGGTAATGATTTTACGAAAATGGGATTGGAAATTACAATCTTAATATTTATGCAGTAGTTTGGGATGATGAAGCAGTCGATGCTGCTTTATTAGGTGAATTTGACCTGACCAGTTGTAGTTGCGATGAAACGGTCGTATCTTCTACCTCGTTTTTAACCAATCCAACCTGGGAATATTTTATTAGTGATAGTCCTAATCCAGGTAGTTTTGGAGAAGTTCCTTCCTTATCGGAGCTTAATACAGAAATCAAGGGTGCTAATTTTAATAATAAATGGCTGCCTGCCCAACCATTAGGAATTAATGATGGGCTGACTTTACCTTATAAACAAATTCCTGATATTGCTCCATCAGCCCAGTTTTTAGCTGCTTTTCCGGCGGAAAACATGAACTATATTGTTTTTAGGAAAGCTGTTACTATTCCTCAAAATGCAGTTTGTGTGCCTGAATCCTCGACAGTTTTGGGACTGATTGTCATCATCGGCTTGGGAATAGGTCATTCTATTATCACAAAAGGAAACAGGTCATAATTAAAGGTTCTGATCAAGTAAATCTTTAGAACTAGGACAAAAACGCGCTACCTCCCTACCCCGAAGGCTGTTGAGGGCAGGAACTCGCGTAGGTAGTGGATTGACACAGCTAAAATAGTGTAATAGGAATGTGAGGATCTTGCTCACTGAGCGAAAAATTGGCGAGAGCCTGGGATCTGGCTACGCCAGTTCTACGCAGCGCACTCTCATCAATCTAACGCACCGTTTTAGACGTGTCAATCCAGTAGGTTGAGAGAGCAAGAGAATTTGAGATGATGATGTAGTTTGCGGCTGCTGGCATAGTACGATAAGTAAGAATCATTTTTAAAAACCTGCCTTAAATTCAAGTGCTGGCAAATTACTCAATGTTGTTGTTTTAGGAGAATTGTAGGAGAACCGAAAATGTCTATCCTTTTCCAACTTGCCCTAGCTGCCTTAGTCTTCTTTTCTTTTGTTATGGTCATTGGCGTTCCGTTTGCTTATGCGGCTCCCCAATACTGGGATCAGTCTAAGCCCTTGCTTTACCTAGGCTCAATCGTCTGGGTCATCCTCGTCTTGGTGGTGGCGGCTTTAAACTTTTTCGTCATTTAAATGATGTGGGGGATAGGATACTGCCGTATTCTCCTGTCCCTCTCTCCAAAGCTGTTGCAAGAATGCCTGTTACCTTTTAATTATGACCGTATTTGAGGGAACTTTCACTCACGAGCCGTCTTTGTTTCGCTTTGCGATCGTTATTGGTCGTTTTAACGACTTGGTGACTGACAAACTCCTTTCAGGTTGTCAAGACTGCCTGAAACGTCACGGTATCGATATCGACCCCAACGGCAAGCAGGTAGATTATATCTGGGTTCCGGGGAGTTTTGAGGTTCCGTTGGTTGCCCGTCAATTAGCGATCGCAGGCGGTTACGATGCGATAATTTGCTTGGGAGCAGTCATTCGCGGACAAACGCCCCATTTTGATTACGTGGCCGCAGAAGCGGCTAAAGGCATTGCCGCCGCCGGATTTCAGACGGGGGTTCCTGTTATTTTTGGCATTTTAACCACCGATACGATGCAACAAGCCCTAGAACGCGCCGGCATCAAAAGCAATCACGGTTGGGATTATGCGCTCAATGCCCTAGAAATGGCTAGTCTGATGCGGCAGCTAAAAAGTCAATCGTCGAGTTATCCTTCTACTTCCCTACCGAGTTCGGCCAACAACCCATTGCCTTCTCGTTTGCCTCAATCTTCCCTGCCTCAAGATGTCCAGCAGGATTAGAGGCGAGAAAACAATGAACCCTGAATGTGAGTTGACAAGATTACCAAAAGTCACGATAATAGTAAAGGTCAAAACTAGTACGCGGGTATAGCTCAGTGGTAGAGCGTCACCTTGCCAAGGTGAATGTCGCGCGTTCGAATCGCGTTACCCGCTTGTTAAGAACCTGCGGTAGAAGATGTTTGATTGTCCTGCCATCGGTAGGCCACAGAAGCAATGTTAAGTTTAGATTGCCTCAGCGAGAAGTCGGTTCTAGGAATAGAGACTATACTATATAGTGCTAGTTTGGAACGATCCATCTGACCTCCGTGCGACCTCCCAAGCCATTAAAAATCGATTTAAATATCGAATATCCTTGTCCCTGTCGGCGGCGCGGCCGTTTATCACCCATTATCCTGACCGAGGCATTCGGCTGCGATCGCTGCCAGCAAATTTTTGTCGTGGAAGAAAAAGGTCAGGCAATCGAGCAACTGTCTTCGAGCTATCCTTACAAACGGGCGTGGCGTTGGACGGGTTATCGCTGGGTGGCAGTTCGTCATGGCTTGATCGATAGTTACTTCCCGTTGATGTCAGGGGCAATCGTCGTCCTGCTAGTGGGTTGGCTGCTACTGGCATTGCGATCGCCCACGAGCCTGAGTATGATTGTTTGGATAGCGATCGCAGGACTGCTAATCGTCTTGCCAGCAATTATCTTCTGGCTAGCTTATCGACGCTGATACAAAAGTATGGCACTCCCAAGCTCTACCAATCTGCTACTGACCTCTGTCCAACGGGCCTATAATGCCTTTCTCGCCTTGGGAACTTGCGACAGCAGCGATCGCGATCGCGGAATTCTGGCGATGGCCGAGGCGATTAAAAGTGCCTTTGACGACATTTTAGAAGCCAACACCCTCGACCTAGAAATGAGTCGAGAAATGGCAGTTTCCGACACTTTAATCGATTGGTTGAAGTTAACACCCCGACGCTTAAATCATGCGCTGGAAATCTTACAATTACTGGCAGAGGTTCCCGACCCCACCCAACGAGTCTTACACGCTCCCTATCGCTTGAGTGCGTCCCAAACCTACTGCCAACTGATGCCGCTCGGCGTGATTGCTTTGGTTTACGAAGCTTTCCCAGAACTGGCAGCAATGGCGGCAGGTTTCTGCTTAAAAACGGGCAATAGTCTTATTTTACGCGGGTGTGGTGCCTCTACCCATACGAATGCCGTCATGGGCAACCTCTTACAAGTCGCTCTCTCTGAAGCCGGACTGCCAACCGGTTGTTTGGAAGTCATTGCCAGCGAGGGCGGGACGGACATTCAAGACTTAGTAACGCAACACCAATACCTCAGCCTCGTCATCCCTTATGGACGACCTAGCTTGATCGAACAGGTCGTCCAGCAAGCGACTGCTCCCGTCTTGCGATCGGCACTGGGCAACTGTTATCTCTATTGGTCGCCCACAGGAGATTTAGAATTAGTCCGTTGGGTCGTGATAGACAGCCATGCTAGCGAACCCGACCCGGTTAATGCCATTGAGAAGGTTCTCATCAGTCCGACTCAAAATCCTTCTTTACTGATTCGGCTGTTTAATTCCTTGCGAGAAAAAGGTTTTGCCCTGCGCGGCGACCCCGATTTAGCAGCAGAATTTTCTGACTATCTCACCGCCGCCAAGCCGTCAGAATGGGGCAGACCTTATTTAGAAAAAATTGTCGCGTTTAAGGTTGTTGATCGCCTGAGTGAAGCAATTTCTTGGATTAATCAGTACAGTAGTGGCCATGCTGATTGCTTGATCACCGAATCCTATGCCGAAAGCCGTCAATTTGCGATGGAAGTTGACAGTGCTTTGGTTTATATTAACGCTTCTCCCCGTTTTTCTCGCCATCCCAAACAAGGAGAATCCCTCTTTTTAGGGATATCTAACCAAAAAGGATATCGCCGAGGCTTAATTAGCTTAGAAACCTTGACAACGCTCAAGCAAGTGGTTCAAGGTCAGGGAAAATTGTAAGAAAGGCAATATAAGAGGTACAAAAATGGGTTGCGCTAGCAGATTTGGCTCGCATTCCCAGCGTTGGCTGTCTGTTGCAAGAAGTCTATTAAGTTTTTGCCGCTTTTGCGCGATCGCTGCTTCTGCTGCTTTAATATTTTCTAGAAACGTCCATAATTGTGACATAGGTTCTATAATGATAGCAATGATATCATTTATCAAAAAACGATGGCGCAGTTACTCGTCCGCAATCTAGATCAAGAAATCATTCGTCGCTGGCTCTCCCGTACCTGTGGTGATAACAAAATCTTATAGATTAGTGTAGGATGGGTTAGACGGCAGTAAGCATTCAAACTTAATTAGAAATTATCAATCCGTCGTAACCCATCTTTCAGGGATTTGTATCCTAGTACACAT
>JBGTNM010000488.1:0-5078 GCA_041743025.1 Microcystaceae cyanobacterium | reverse complement strand
ATGTGTACTAGGATACAAATCCCTGAAAGATGGGTTACGACGGATTGATAATTTCTAATTAAGTTTGAATGCTTACTGCCGTCTAACCCATCCTACACTAATCTATAAGATTTTGTTATCACCACAGGTACGGGAGAGCCGCAGTGGAACAATACATTATTTGCTGGCAAATCTGGCTGGCTTCTTGAAGGTAATCAAAGCAAACGGCTGAGTGAAATGTTACCGAATGTTCAAAGGAAGGAACTGAAATTACAACGTTTAACAGCTTTGCAAAGTAGATATCTGAACTGGTATGATGTCACATCTTGGAATTCTCACCCAAGTTACGTAGAGCATATTTTAATCTTTCAGAAGCAGCAGTAAGGTGATCTGTAAGTCCCAGAAGAGCGTTAGCAAAAAACTAGCATATTTACTTTATAAAGAGGCTCTAACATCAAAAAGAGACGTTGCTAACAACGCCTCTAAGATTTAAAAATCAACAGATTGATTTCACTATCACCCTTAATTCAGTGTCTAATTAATCTCCTGAATTAATGAAAAAATTCGATCTTACAGAGAAGATCCTAGTCCTGCATAGGCCCCATAAAAGAACAGTCCAACAACGGCAATTACGCCTAAACCAGCGATAACCGCCACAACCCATAAAGGAATTCTTCCTTCTGCAAACATGATATTGACCTCCTAATTGCTCCCAACAAAATGCTAATTAATTAAAGAAATAGCTAGAAAAGAGAATACCCAGGACAGCAATTAAAAGTAATCCTAGGAAAAGAGATGTCCGGTTTAATTCAACCGGTTGCCGATTCTGATTGGTATTTCTATCCATGTTTTTCTCCTAACGTTGAATAAATTGCATAGAGGCGATCGCGCCTAAAAAGAAGACTGTCGGAACCGCTAGCGTGTGAACTGCTATCCATCTGACCGTAAAAATGGGATAGGAAACGGGTTGATTGGGGTTGTTACTGCTCATGTTTTTTGCCTGTTTTTCTCATTAATTACTTTTGAAACTCTTTGACTTGCTGTTTAGCATTAAAACGGTCTGTAATGATGGGTATTTCTTGGCGATCTTGGGTGAAATATTGATCAGGACGGGGTGTCCCAAAAATATCATAGGCTAATCCCGTGCTGACAAACAGCCAACCCGCAATAAACAGCATGGGAATTGTAATGCTGTGAATTACCCAGTAACGAATGCTCGTAATAATATCTGAAAAAGGTCTTTCTCCAGTAGTGCCTGACATTGTGTCCTCCGCTTGATTAACAGAATGTAAAATCTAGTCTACTATGATACGCAACGACGTTGCGCTCCCACAAGCATCAGCCTCAATTAAGCCGCTTCCGTGGGAGGTTGATACTTGAGTAAAACCCCGCGCTGTCCTAGGACAAATCCCTGGTTAGGACTCAGAAAGACGACTTTGTACAAATTCGAGGGAACCTTTTCGATTTCTTGATCTTTTGTCCAAGTTTTTCCTCTGTCAGAACTAACCAGTAAATTGCCACTGCCGCCAGACACCCAAATTTCATCAGGCGTGCGGAAAGCGAGGTCTAGAAATCCCCAACTCGCTGAGGGTTCAGGGTAGATGACTTCTTCCCATTCCTCTAAATCGTCGGGTTGGCTAAATTGCAGTTGTCCCCCTCTGGCCAGCAACCAAAGCCTTCCCTCATCGCTGTAGCCCATTTTTTGCAGCCGTCGAGAGGAATTGCGGTTGTGCGGTGTCCACTCCGACTGCCCAGGTTCCCAGGTTGAGTAAAAGTTACCCCGCGCCGAAACTGCGACATATCTGCCATCAGGCGATCGCGTGATGTTACGAGCGACTCCCACCGCCCCTTCTACCAACGCTTTCCAGTTGTTGCCCCCGTTGGTGGTTTTGTAAATCGCGCCTAAATCGGTGACCATTTCAGCCGTTTGCGGCCCCAAGGCGACTACGCCATAGGGTGCGCCGGGAAGCTTATCACTTAAAGGAATGCGCGACCAAGTTTGACCGCCATTTTCGGTATGCAGCAGGATAGCGGGTTTACCTGTCACCCAGCCTTCTTGACCCCAGAAGCTCACTTCCGTAAAACTGGCGAGTTCGTCTCCTAATTCCAGTTTTTTTTCTTGCCAGGTTTGACCGCCATCACTGGTTTCAAACAAGGTTGCTTTGCTGCCGACCAACCAGCCATGCTGAGGGTCATCGGTGAAGGCGATATCAGCAAAGGTGGAATCAGTGTCTAGCGCGATCATCGTCCAAGGGTTGGAACTCGTCGCGGGCAAATTGCTGCAACTGAGGCAAAATAAGGAAATGGCTAGTAATACTACGATTTGTTTCAGGTTTCTTATGAAGGCAGACATAATCATTACTATTGCTAATTCAACCCATACAAGCTCAAAAAGAACAAAAACACTAGTATCAGACTGCCAAAAATCAAGATACTTTTTTGTCCGGGAGTCAGGCGGTTAACCCCAAAACCGTAATTGAGATTTTCGGCAAAACCAGACGGTGCGTTAGAAGCTCCTACATTAATAAATTGTTGCTTGGGGGCACCACAGACCGGACAACGCCAAGTTTGGGGCAATTCCTCAAACGCTGTACCCGCCGCAACGTTACCTTCTCCTTTGTCCGGTTCGTAAATGTAACCGCAGAGGCGGCATTCATAGTCGGGCCGAGCCTGTTCGGCTAGCGTTAATTCTTTGGGTCGTTCGCTCATCACTGAGACTCAGCAAATCTTAAAAACACTGTTACAAATTATCGCATAAAGTCAACCTATCTTAATTTTTAAAGTTATCTTCAACGAAATCGCGTGAGTCCCCACCCGTGACTCGTAGCGGCTAGACGTAGTTTACTACACGGGTTTGCCCTTAACAATGAAGACATTGGCACTGCTATTGGCTTCAATTTCTGAAGGAATTTCGGCCCGTCGAAGCACGTCGCCAAAATGACTGGTTATCCCAACATCGCCCACCAAGACAATTCCTTCATTTTTGCCGCTAATTTTGGCGATTAAGCCTCTTAAAGCTTCTAGCCCTTGTTCGACGCTGAATCTATGGTACGATAAGGCATTTCCTGGGTAAATTGTTCGACCATAGCTCTTAGTAGCCACGCAATGAAGCTGAACAATCCATACTTTGTTTTCATCAGCAACCCATTCAAATCTAACTGCACCCAATTTCGCTGTAGCTTTCTCGTGGAGAGCTTTTACGGAACTGACGATCTGTTCGGGAAGTGCAACGCGCTGTTTTTGTCCTGTCATGAATTCCTCGCCGTAGCCTCGCGTGCCTTCAATAATCGTCTCTCCTTTTTCACCCTCCACCAATGCCCCTGAATAGGTCGCCTCAACACTTGCCTGAGATAAGATGGAAGCGATCGCCGATCCTTGGGGGTCTTCAGTAGCCATTAGTTGAAAAGGATCGCACCATCCCCGTTTAGTGGTAAATTTTCCTGGTATTTGAACAGTGGGACAGGTGGAGGCTGTGACAGGCAAGATGCACATCCCACATTTATACAATTGATTTAGGCTTACTATAGAGTTGCCAATAGCTACCAAACTTGCCGTTTATTTGGGATTCAATAGTTTGTAAGTGTTTTCTTGTATTTTGCCCATAATGATCCATAGGAATATAGGTAGCCAAGAACCAAAATGCAAGAGGAGAAAGAGCAAAAAAGATCACAACTTCAGATGAAAACATACTCGTTTTCGAGCCAAAAGTGAGAATACCAGCAGACAGTAAGGCCATGTACTGAAATATTTGCCAAATTGCTCCGTATATATTTTCAAAGCGTTGTGCAGCTTGCTCGTATTCTAGTTTAAATAAAGCAAAAGTGCGCTCCCATTCCTTATCTTCAGGACTTAAATCTGAACTCATTAAACCAAAGCCCTCTTGTTTTCAGAATACTCAAATTTAGTTATCTTATAATATAAAGTTCTTTTTTTTGAAGAAGTAATGATCAATTAACAATGAATATATTAATGATATGTGCTACATTTCCCTATCCACCGACACGCGGGGGAACGCAAGGCAGAACCTTTAATTTACTCAAACCCATCGCACAACGCCACGCCATTACCCTGATTACGCAGCGTTCTGACGAGGTAACTGAGGAAGAAATTGAGCAATTACGGCAATACGTCGCTGAATTAGTAGTTTTTCCCCGACCAGAAACTGAAAATAGCAGTATTTTGTCTAAAATACAACGCTACGGACAATTTTTGTGGGGGGGAACGCCGCCGAATGTCCGCTATCTCTATCTCAAAGACATTCAGCAGTGGATTGATACTGCCGTCGTCGCCAAACAGTTTGATGTCATTACTTGCGAACACAGCGTTAACGAAATTTACATCCGTCCCCAGTGGAAGCAACAACTGAAAACCGTTCTCAATATTCACAGTTCCACCTATAAAACCTGTCAGAATCAATTAGAAACAAAAACCGCCGAAAATCCGCTACGCGATCGCCTCTACCTTCCTCTGTTGCGCCGATACGAACAACGCACGTTAAGCAAATTCTCTCACGCCGTCGTCACCACCGATGAAGACGAACAACAAATGAAACAATTTGACCCCCAAGCTAACATCGTGCTAATTCCGAATGGGGTTGATTTGGCACTGTTTCCTTACCGTAGTGGCAATCCTGGGGGACACAATTTAGTTTTTGTCGGCGGTTTGGATTATTTTGTTAATATTAATGCAGCTTGTTTTTTTGCTGAGGAAGTCTTACCCGTATTGCAGACAAAATACCCCGATACAACGCTAACGCTCGTCGGTTCTAAGCCATCTCCCCAAGTCCAAGCGCTGGCCAAGCGTCCAAACATTACCGTCACCGGTCGCGTTCCTTCTGTTGTAGACTATTTACAGCAAGCAACGGTTGCCGTCATTCCTCTGCGTACCGGATTTGGCATGAAGTTCAAAACCCTCGAAGCAATGGCAGCAGGGGTGCCGGTGGTGGCAAGCGATCGCGGTTTAGAAGGCATGGCAGTCGATACGCCCAATGTTCCCCTACGCGCCTTGAGAGCCAATACAATAGAGGAGTTTGTTACGGCGGTGTCGCGCTTATTTGAAGATGCCGAGTTGAGAGAAAAACTCTCTCGCAACGGACGGCA
>JBGTNM010000487.1:0-28708 GCA_041743025.1 Microcystaceae cyanobacterium | reverse complement strand
ATGTGTACTAGGATACAAATCCCTGAAAGATGGGTTACGACGGATTGATAATTTCTAATTAAGTTTGAATGCTTACTGCCGTCTAACCCATCCTACACTAATCTATAAGATTTTGTTATCACCACAGGTACGGGAGAGCCGTAAAGCAAATCTAGAGATTACTTTGGATTGGAGTAAGAAGCAAGCAGAAGAAAAATAGGATTTTAGGATGAATACACAGCTTTGTGAGCTACTACGGTATTGTACGGTCAAGATAGTCACACCAAGTGGTGGAGGCACTGGTTTTTTTGTAGCTCCGGATCAGATTCTTACTTGTGCTCATGTGGTAGAAGGTTTGCAAAATAAAGCGGTTAGAGTTCATTGGCAAAACCAAGACATTAGTGCAACAGTTA
Organism: Microcystaceae cyanobacterium; assembly: GCA_041743025.1. Taxonomy (GTDB): domain Bacteria; phylum Cyanobacteriota; class Cyanobacteriia; order Cyanobacteriales; family Microcystaceae; genus JBGTNM01. The sequence continues at coordinate 28,316 of JBGTNM010000487.1, read as the reverse complement.
CTATCGAAGCTACTCGGCACGACTTAGCTCTACTAAAATTAAGCCTAATACCTGACCCTAATTTGCCTCCGTGTGTTGTTTATCTTGACAGAGATTATAACGCTTGGGATGACTTCTATATCTATGGCTACCCAGACAATTACCCAGATGGTGCTTCAGTTACAGTAGAGTGTGAAGGAATAGCGCAGAAAAATAATGCTCCCTTCATTAAGTTTAAAGAAGGACAAATTCGTCCAGGATTTAGTGGAGCACCAATTTTAAACCGACGCACAGGTAAAGTTTGTGGGATTGTTAAATTTACACGTGATCGCACTACAGATCTTGGTGGTGGAGCAGTTCCTACTGCCGTCATTTTAGAGCAGTTTATAGAAGTGGGGGAATTAAATCGAAGACATCATCAGCAAAACCCACAATGGGAAGTACTCTCTCCATTACAACCAGTGGAAATCGTGCAACTCAATTTTGACCGGTTCGGCAAAGTTCCTGACAGTTCAGCAAAGATTTTTGTCGGTCGTGAGTCTGCGCTTGAAGAACTACACAGATTATTACAGGGGAGCGATCTTGTAGTCATTACAGAGGAAAACAACGAAGGAGGGGTAGGAAAAACAGAACTAGCCATTCAATATTGTCAGCAGTATGGAAATCATTATACCGGGGGAACTTGTTGGTTTCCTTTCACATCAATCTCTGACATGGTAGCTAGTTTAATCAACCTCACAGCATTTAACTTTCCTAACTTTAATATTTCTCCAAGTTTGACCAATTATTCAATGCAGACTGATTTGTGCTGGAAACAATGGTTAAAAACTCAATCACTGAGAAACGGCTCGGTTCTGGTCATATTTGATAGCATAAATAGTTTGAAGGACGTTGAAGATTATCTTCCGCTAAAATCGACTAGTTTTAAAGTGTTAATTAGTACACGTAATCGACAAAGTATAAATAATTTACCCTGTGTATCACTGGGAGATCTACCATTTGAGGCATCATTAGAATTATTGCTTTCGCTGACGGAAATAACAGAGCAGGACGAAGATTTTCAAATACTGAGAAAGTTTATTGAAAGATATAAGTTTACCCCATTGTCACTACGCCTAATAGCTAATTCTATTCTTAAAACAAAACAAAATGAGGATCAATCCTATGATTAAAGATGTTTTATCAAAGCTAATTAAAGAGTCAGAAGCCAAAAACTCAGTTTTGGCTGGGTCATTTGAAATGAATTGGGAAACTCTACCGCCAGCTTCCCGTCAGCTTGGCTGTCTGCTAAGTTTATTTGCTAACATCCCAATACCTTGGTCATTGGTAGAGCTAGTTGTTAGCAAACTTAGCAATAAGGAATTTAATCAAGAAGCTGGGTTAAAAGCTCGTGATATCCTTGTTGAACAGCATCTACTACAGCAAAGCTATGAAGAAGCTTACCTTTTTCACAGCTTAATTCGAGAGCTTTTCCAAGAGAAGTTAGAGCAGTTACCTGAAGCTGAGGAATTCAAGACGAGTTTCTGTAAGACAATGGTTGAAAGAGCAAACCGTATTCCTCAACAGATTACTCTTGAATTAGTAGAAGAAATCGCCCCTACCATCCCGCATATTGCTGAAGCAGCCACTACTTGGAAAGACTTTTTGAGTGGTGAAGATTTAATTGTTCCTTTTATTGGTTTAGGCAGATACTACAAAGGAATAGGAGCTTCTGCTCAAGCAGAACCTTGGTTGAAGGAATGCTTATTACTTGTGGAAAAGCGTCTAGACAAAGAGCATTCTAGTATAGCTACTGTACTCAATAATCTAGCAGAGTTATATAAGTATCAGGGTCGCTATGATGAAGCTGAACCACTTTACTTTAAAGCTTTAGAGCTTGATAAAAAACTTTTAGGAGAGAATTCACATGAGTTTGTTCTCGATCTGAATAATATTGCAGGGCTATATCGATCTCAACAACGCTATGATGAAGCTAAATCATTGTATTTACAAGCACGAGATCTTTGTGAACATATTCATGGCAAGGAGGGCATTGTCGCTCTAGCTACTATTCAAAATAACTTGGCATCGGTTTATTCTCACCAAGAGAATTATAGTGAAGCTGAACCCCTATTCAAAAAGGTTCTAGATTTATGGAAGTCTATAGTCGGTGAAAAACCACACTTAACCGTAGCTACTACCCTAAACAACTTGGCAAAGATTTATAGCCTTCAAGAACGTTATAGCGAAGCAGAGCCACTATACGTCCAAACTCTCGATCTTTTCAAAATCCTTTTAGGTGAAAAACACAAGGACGTTGCTCGTTGTATGTTTAATTTGGGAGAACTATACTTCAAGCAAAAACGATATCAAGAAGCTGAAACATGGCTTTTGCAAGCACTAGAAATACAAGAGTCAGTTTTGGGTTCTCAGCATCCTGATACTATTGATTCTCAAAAATTAATAGACGAAGTTATGAGCAAAAAATCTAGTTAACCTTCTTTTGGGCAAAAACCCGTTTTCTTGAAGAAAACGGGTTTTTGTTGCTTCTAGTTCTCAAATTCTTCTAAGGGATTATCAAAATCTTCTGCTAAAGGTAATACAAAAGTTCCTTTCATTGAACCTGCTAACGGTTTTTTAACGGTTACATCTTCGACTTGTTTTTTTTCTTCTGCTTGTTCAATTGTTGAAGATTTAGTGCTTAAATATTCAGCATAATGTAAAAGTTCAATTTTGAGAGAATTGGGCAAGTTTTCGACGATCTTCCATAAGTTTGTTTCAGCATTCATGATAACTCCTTGATAGTGATAATATTTTGCTGTAATATCTACAACGGTAGTATTATGGCCCTGAAAAAACAGCCGCTTCAATGTCTTGGCGGCTGAGGGAATATTTAAACCAACGATTGATATTTTCGCCACTATCTCCAGCTTGGAGATAGCAAACCGTTAATTCTTCTACGTCTAAGCTCAATTGTGCTTGCCAATTTGGACGTTTGACTCGCCAAGCGTGCAGGTTATCGCGATCTTGCTGACAACCGAGAGCGGTCAACCATTGCTCAATCGCAGGTAGGGGGTGGTTGTAGAGAGGGGTATCAGAGGAGGGCAATTGCATGGGGTTTGAGTCGCGATGAAGAGAAATCACTAGCGGACAGTCGAGTTGAAACAGCGTTGTCTATCAATGATAATTCTAGCGGAAGGCGATCGCGGGGGAGAGCCGTTTCCGGAAAGATGGCATCCCCGCGCACAACAGCGAGTGCCACCACTAAAATGAAGCATCCGACCAAAGTTAGCCCCAGCATCAACAGCGCGAAGATTTCTCCCGACGAAAGTGGGCGATCGCTCGCATCGAGGTAGGCGGCGTGAGACGGTCGGGAATCGGCGGCAGAAGCTGAAGGAGTCGGAACTTGGATGACGTTCCCACGAGAATAACCCAGGCTGAGATCGTAAAGCGATCGCCTCTGGGGATGGCTCAACGTCGCGTAGGCTTCGTTCAATTGCTGAAATTTAACCGTTGCCTCTGCGGGCGGCAAATCAGTCGTGTCGGGATGGTATCGCTTGCTTAACTGCCGATAGGCCCGCCGGACTTCAATGACAGAAGCACTCGGATAGAGTCCTAACTCCGCATAATAACTGTTGGCAAATCGCATGGCGAGGGAAACTTGCCGAGTAGAGGAGGGAGAGCGGCGTTGCTGTTGAGTCACGAGCGGTAAAGCGCTGATGAGTGTCAACCTATTTTAACTAAAAAAGATTCTACAGGTTTAACTCCAGCCGCGATCGCATAAATGTCTATTTTGACCAACGGGCGATCGCCGCCTGCTTAACCTTCAAGAGAGTCTTCAGGAAAAACAACGTTTTCATAAAGCAAAGAAAGGGGATAGGGGAAATCAACACTCGTAAGATGAATCTCCAGTTCTGTCCCGTTTATAGCTGTCTCTTCAGGTGTATAGGCTGTAAATTCCCATGATGTCCCTTGCTCATTAAGGCGGTAGCACTCTACAGCGATTCTGTCTGCGTCAATCAGGACGTATTCCTTTAAAGTGTCAATCCGACGGTAATTTCTAAATTTTCGCCCTCGATCAAAGGCTTCTGTACCAGGAGACAGCACTTCCACCATTAAGCAAGGGTGATAGATCGCCTGACGTGCTTTTTGGTCGCGCGGGTCGCAACTCACCATCACATCTGGATAGTGAAAGGGGCCATTGTGTGAAACTCCTACTTTGGCATCTGCCATGAAGACTTTACATCCCTTACCTCGCAGGTGATTTTTGAGCGCAGAGGCCAGGTTCAATGCAATAGAGTTATGGGGAAGGGTTCCCCCTGTCATGGCCAAGACTTGCCCATCAATGTATTCATACTTAATGGGTTGTTGTTCTTCCCATTCCAGGTACTCCTGGGGAGTCATCAATTGGGGTTGGGGGTGAGCGATCATCAGCAATTTATCCTTGTATTTTTTGGTGGTTTATATCGTCAGTATCAGGATTAACTCGCACTATATTTCTTCCTCATTATGTCCATGTCCTCAAAAATGCGAGTAAACTAGAAACATTGAAAATAGCGAAAGACACTTAGAGAGAATCCCGTGCCGACGAAATATTATTGGTTACTTTCAGTGCTTGCTCTTGTAAGCATTGGGCAGGTTAGCGTTCCTGCGGTGGGACAGGCGCTTTTACCCTATACGCCAGAACTCAATCAAGAGCAATTAGAACAGCAAGGTCTAGAACTCGCAGATGAGGCTAGACAACTTGCACGATTTCAGCAATTTGAACTCGCCATCTCTCGCGCCAAACTGTCCGTACAGCTAGCCCCCAATGACTTCCAGCCTTGGTTTATCCTAGGAACGCTCTTTCTCCAACAAGAAGAAATCGAACCCGGCATTAAAGCGTTGCAAAAGGCTCTATCCCTCGCCCCACAGGAAGCAGGCATTAAATTTACGTTAGGCAATGCCTACTTTCAAAAACAAGACTATCAAACGGCGGTTAAGATGCTAGAGGAAGGGTTAAAGCTCAAACCCGATACACCCCTCGCTCTGTTTGATTTAGGTAATAGTTACCTAAAATTGGAGAAATATGCCGAAGCGATCGCGTCTTTCCAAAAGACAGTAGCTCAAGAAAAGAATTTCTGGCCAGCCCTCAATAATATTGGCTTAATTCAATACGAACAAGGCCAGATCGATAGTGCCATTAAAAACTGGCAAGCAGCCATAAAAATCGATCCCGAACAAGCAGAACCCCAATTAGCGTCTGCGGTAGCACTGTTTGCTCAAGGGAAACAAGAGCAAGGACTCAAACTGGGAGAAGCCGCCTTGAAACTCGATAGCCGCTATGCCGATCTCAAGTATTTAGACGAAAATCTTTGGGGCGAGCGGCTTTTACAAGATACTAAACGGTTTTTGGCAACCCCTCAAATGCAAGCCCTCCTCGCTCGTTTGGCCAACACTGAAAACAACGAGCCATCAACAATTGATAATTGATTATTGGGGCTTCGCGTGCAGCTTCGCTGTCCCCGAAGGAATCGCCTGGAGGATTTGAGTGACGAACGCTTGGTGATCTATGATGGGCTTAGAGATGTAGCCATCAGCACCACTTTGCGTGAGAAAATTTTCGCGATCGCCTTCCATCGCATGAGCAGTTACTAAAATAATCGGTAGCGAGGCGGTAGCAGGATCGGCTTTTAGCAGTTGGGTAATCATGATGCCATCGACTGCTTGTCCGCGATAGACACTGTGGGATAAAGATACATCCATTAAAATGATGTCAACCGCTTTGGCTTGGGCTAGTCTCATCACTTCTTCGACATCCTCAGTCCCTTTTACTTCCATCCCACCACGCTTGGTCAGGATTTTGGAGAACACACGCAAATTAATGGGATCGTCTTCTACAATCAAAACGGTTGTCATAGAATTCAAGGGAGTTATGGTTGAGTAAGTAGCCAGCGAATTCCCCATTGTGGTTAATTTAATAGGAAATCAAACTTCATGGCAAGACAGAAGGAGCTTTTAGCGACTGGTCAAGTTATCCCTACCGCTCTACACGCTGAAATGCAACGCTCCTATTTGGAGTATGCCATGAGTGTTATTGTCGGGCGGGCTTTGCCGGACGTGCGCGATGGACTTAAACCCGTCCACCGACGCATTCTTTATGCAATGCACGAATTGGGATTAACGAGCGATCGCCCTTTTCGCAAGTGCGCCCGCGTCGTTGGGGATGTTTTAGGAAAATATCACCCTCACGGCGATCAAGCAGTTTACGATGCCCTCGTTCGTATGGTACAGGATTTTTCCAGTCGCTATCCCTTACTGGCGGGACATGGGAATTTTGGCTCAGTGGATAACGATCCCCCGGCTGCCATGCGCTACACGGAAACTCGCTTGGCTGCTATTGCTGATGAATCCCTCTTGCGGGATATCAGTGAAGCCATTGTGGATTTTACGAGTAACTTTGACAATTCCCAACAAGAACCTGTCGTTTTACCAGCCCAACTTCCTCTATTATTACTCAATGGCTGTACGGGAATTGCCGTCGGCATGGCCACTAACGTCCCGCCGCACAACTTAGGGGAATTAGTTGATGGCGCGATCGCCCTCATTGACAATCCTGAACTGAGCGATGAAAAATTGTGGAAAATGATCCCAGGGCCGGATTTTCCGACAGGCGGGGAAATTATTGAGACCCAAGGCATTCGGGAAGCTTATCTGACGGGTAAAGGCATTATTCCGGTGCGGGGAGTTACCTCAATTGAACGCTTGGATGTGGGGCGACAGCGACGCAAGGAACGCACGGCACTGATCGTGACGGAGTTGCCCTATCAAGTGGCTAAGGCGCTTTGGATCGAAAAAATGGCTGAATTGGTCAACCAAGGGCGTTTGGAAGGGATTGCTGACATTCGCGATGAGAGCGATCGCTCTGGGATGCGCGTCGTGATTGAACTCAAGCGCGATGCTGACCCTGAATTAGTGTTAGCTGCTCTTTACCGACAGACAGCTTTACAAAATAATTTTGGAGCAATTCTGCTGGGATTGGTGGACAATAAACCCTGTCAGTTATCATTGCGCCAATTGCTTCAGGAATTCTTAACTTTCCGCGAACAAACACTCACTCGCCAGTATGCGAATGAGTTAGAACAAGCGCAAAACCGCTTGCACTTGGTTGAAGGCTTGTTAATGGCGTTAAATCACTTGGATGAGGCGATCGACATTCTCCGCCACGCGCCAGACGGAACCACCGCTAAATACAGCCTTCAGGAACGCTTAGGCATTAGTGAAGTGCAGTCGGATGCCATTCTCGCCATGCCTATGCGCCGTCTGACGGGGTTGGAACGTCAAAAACTCCACTCAGAATACGATGAAATACAAGCGCAGATCGTGCAATTACAAACCTTACTTCGCGATCGCACTGAATTACTCAGAACGTTGAAAAAGGAACTGCGATCGCTTAAACGCAAATTTGGCGATGCTCGCCGTACAAAAATTATCGTTACTTCTACAAAGACGGTAGATAAGAAGACAAGGGAACAAAAAGACACGGGGACAAGGGGACAAGGAGACAAAGAGGATAAAAGAAATAAGCAAGATACGGGGACACAGGGACAGGGACAAAAAGACACCGAAGATAAAAAAGACAAGCAGGACAAGGGGACAAAGGAGGCAAGAAAACTAGAAGCAACTTCTTCGGTTCCTCTTAGCACCTCCCAACCTCTGGCACTGTTTACCCCACAACCTCCCCCAGAAGATGCCGTTTTAGAAATTACTTATCAGGGAAAAGCCTCGTGGCGATCAGCACGAAGTCCAGCACCTTCGGCACTTCGTCAAACAGAGAATGATTTTTCTATTTACAGCGAAGCCATTCAAAAGCGAGATTTTTTGCTCATTTTGACGGATATGGGCAAAGCTTATCCTGTGCCAGTCCAGGAAATTCCGTCAGTTGAAAGTCAACCGATTTCTTTACTGGGTCTGTTGCCCAAAAGTGGCGATGAAAATGCCAATCGCGCTGTTTTTTACGGTTTTTTACCGGAAGAGGCTAGTAACACCCAGTTGCTCTTGCTGACAGAACAGGGACGCATTAAACGAATGCCCTTATCGGAATTGAATGGTTTAAAGAATCGGGGGTTAACGGCGATCAAGCTAAAAGAGGGCGATCGCTTGCGTTATGCTTGTTTGGCTACCGAAGGGCAAGAAGCAGCAATTGCTACCTCTGGCGGACGTATCTTGCGTCTTCCCTTGATCGACGACCGAATGCCGATGATGGGACGAAATACGCAAGGAAATACGGCTTTACCTCTGCGCTATGGGGAACAATTAGTTGGTTGTGTGACGTTAAATCCCGATGAGTTGATTGTGGTGGTATCGCAGTTGGGTTATGGCAAGCGAATTCCGAAGACGACTTTGCGCTTAGCGAAGTTGGGAGATATTGGTACGCAGGCAATGCAATTTATTAACACTGAAGATAATTTAGCGGGGATGGTTGCTGCCCAAAAAGGCGGCGAAATGGTGTTAGTAACGAGTCACGAGCGTCATCTAGGAGTATCTGTCGATTCGGTTGCCTTGTGGGGAAAAGATGGCACGGGCGATCATTTGGTGAAGTTGAAAGGAGAGGAAATTATTTTAAAGGCACTCTTGCAATAGGAAGAGAATTGAGGGAAAATTTAATTGAGCAAGAGGTTTACTGCTCAAAGTTTCCTCTACAGGTAGAGTTCTAGCTCTATCTAATGGCAAATAATCAACACGGAGCTATACGGCATTCCCTAAAAAGACGGTGGTGAGGCAACGCGCGACTGGTCGCAAACGCTTTTAGTTTCGATGTTAGGGTGGGCACAGAGTTTTTAAACGTCGGTCAGCATTCTGTTGAACTATCGCTACACCTAAAAACCATGCCTTCAAAGGAAAATAGGTTAAAAAAAAGACGCTCCCGCCTACAGAGCTATGGTGTTGCCGTATTAGCTGTGGCGATCGCGCTGCTCATCAAGTTACTGCTAGACCCCTTGATGACAGAAGAAACCCCTTTTCTGCTGTTTTTTGCTGCCGTCATGATTAGTGCTTTGTCTGGTGGCATTGAGGCGGGGGTGCTGGCGACTGTTTTAGCTGCCTTAATCAGCGATTACTTATTTTTAACGCCGACGTATTCGTTCTTCGGTCACAACTTAGGACAAAACTTGCGGCTGATTGTCTTTGTCCTGGAAGGGTTGCTAATTAGTTGGATAGTCGCAGCAGTCAACACGACTAAGCGGCGATTACAGTTAGGTCAGGCAGCCTTAAGCGAGAGCAAAAAGCGTTACCGCTTATTAGTCGAAGCTGTGCAAGATTATGCCATTTTTCTGCTCGATCCTCAAGGTTGTGTTACCAGTTGGAACTTAGGGGCAAAACGCATTAAAGGTTATCGAGCTTCGGAAATTATCGGTCAGCATTTCTCACGCTTCTATCCAGAAGAAGATATTCAACGCGGCAAGCCTGAGCAAGAACTACAGCTAGCAGCAACCATTGGTCGAGTTGAAGACGAGGGTTGGCGAGTCCGCCAAGATGGCTCGCGTTTCTGGGCAAATGTGGTGATGACAGCCATAACAGACGAAGCCGGAAATCTTAAAGGCTTCTCAAAAGTGACGCGGGACATGACTGAGCGCAAGCAAGCTGAAATTGCTTTGCAGGAGAGTGAAGAGCAACTGCGGTTGTTTGTGCAGTATGCTCCGGCAAATGTGGCGATGTTTGATCTCTCAATGCGTTACATCAAAGTGAGCCAGCGTTGGATTGATGCCTACCATCTCGATTCGGTCGAGGCAGTTTTAGGGCGATCGCACTACGACATTTTGCCTGAAATTCCTGATCGCTGGCGGGAGGTGCATCAACGCTGTTTAGCGGATGCCACTGAAAAATGCCAGGAAGAGCAGTTCGTGCGCGCAGATGGTTCTGTGCAGTGGATTCAGTGGGAGGTTCGTCCCTGGCACGATAGCACAGGTCAGGTTGGGGGGATCGTTATCTTTTCTGAAGATATCACGGAACGCAAGCAGGCAGAAAAAGCACTGCGCGAGAGCATGGCAATCCTTAACACCGTTAACCAAGCTACACCCACCTTGATCTACGTCAAAGACCGACAAGGACGACTGCTGATGGCCAATCCAGCCACCGTTCACGTCATTGGTCAGCCAGAAGCAGACATCATCGGCAAAACGGAAATGGACTTCCTCAGCCGAGATGAAGCGCAGCAGATTATAGAAAACGATCGCCGCGTGATGGAAACCGGACAGATAGAAGTGTTCGAGGAAACTATCGCGTTGTCAGAACAGACGCGCACTTTTCTTTCGACCAAATCGCCTTACTGGGATGACCAAGGAAACATCATTGGACTCATTGGCGTGTCAACAGACATCACTGAGCGCAAACAAGCCGAACTTGAACGAGAACATCTGCTTGCCTGTGAGCAACAGTACGCGATCAAATTACGCGAGTTAAATCAAGCGGCTTTAGCACTCAACTCCGCCCTCTCTTTTGAAGAAGTGCTCAATGTAATCACCGAGCAGGCGTATCGTATCATCGGGACTCACCAATCGGTCATCAACATCATTTTTGAGCAAGACTGGTCGCAGACAATGACCATCGCTCACCTGTCCGACAAATACGCCCAGTGGCGAGATTACGATGCACAACTCGATGGCTCCGGCATCTATACCATGATTTGTCAGATGAACCGCCCTCTCCGTATGACCCAAGCCGAACTAGAGGCACATCCCCGTTGGCGTGGGTTTGGCCAGGAAGCTCGAAAGCATCCTCCTCTGCGCGGTTGGTTAGCGGCTCCCCTCGTCGGGCAAGATGGACACAACATGGGATTGATTCAACTCTCGGATAAATATGAGGGTGAGTTTACCGAGGAAGACGAAACGATTCTGGTGCAACTGGCACAGATGGCCTCGGTTGCCGTTGAAAACGCCCGCCTGTACAAAGCCGAACAGCAAGCACGATCAGCAGCAGAAGCGTCACGAGAAGAAGCTCAAGCCGCCAACCGGATTAAAGATGAATTCTTAGCGGTGTTATCTCACGAATTGCGATCGCCCCTCAATCCCATTCTCGGATGGTCAAGTCTGCTCCAAAACGGCAAGCTAGACCAGGCAATGACAAAACAAGCTCTGACCATCATTGAGCGTAATGCCAAGCTACAAGCTGAACTGATTGAAGATTTGCTCGATGTTTCCCGGATTTTGCGAGGCAAGCTCAGTCTCAGTGTTAGCCCGATTAATTTAGCATCAATTATTAGAGCGGCGATCGAAACCGTGCGACTCGCAGCCCAAGCCAAGTCCATTCACATAGAAACCATTCTCGCTCCTGAAGTAGGATTGGTTTCGGGCGACTCAACCCGCTTGCAGCAAGTGGTGTGGAACTTGCTCTCTAATGCCGTTAAATTTACATCCGCAGGCGGTCGAGTTGAGGTGCGATTAGAAGGGGTAATGGGTGAGAGGCATAGTCAACAGCCAATTACCGAATTTGCTCAAATCACCGTTAGCGATACTGGCAAAGGGATTTCTGCCGACTTCCTGCCCTACGTATTTGACTATTTCCGCCAAGCAGATAGCGCAACCACTCGTCAGTTTGGTGGACTGGGATTAGGGCTAGCGATTGTGCGTCACCTGGTTGAATTACATGGTGGGACGATTCAAGCCCAGAGCAAGGGAGATGGCTTGGGAGCCACCTTCACGGTTAGACTGCCATTGATGCTCACTCAGTCAACGGTCAATCTAGAGTCTCAATTGTCGGAACCATCCCTTGATTTGAGCGGTGTCCAAGTCTTAGTGGTGGATGATGATACCGATACACGCGATTTTCTTGCTTTTCTCTTGGAACAAGCAGGGGCAAGGGTGATTGCAGTCACAACCGCAGAAGAAGCATTGACAGCTTTGACTCAATCCCAACCCGATGTCCTAGTCAGTGATATTGGAATGCCCGAAACCGATGGCTATATGCTAATGCGGCAGATCAGAGCTTTGCCGCCTGAGCAAGGGGGTCAGGTGAAAGCGATCGCGCTTACCGCTTATGCTGGGGAGTACGACCAACAACAAGCGCTACAAGCTGGATTTCAACGGCACGTTGCTAAACCTGTGGAACCAGAGGTATTGATCCGGGCGATCGCCCAATTGAGGGGAAATTTAAATGAAATTTTTAAGGGACGGTACGGATAATATAAGGAAAGGTTGCTTTATCGATATTGAACCATTCTTGTTGCAAATCGCGATTGTCTTCACTAACGATCACTGTATCGACAGTTTCTTTCCAAGTTTTGTCAGTTTTAGGTAAAATACAACCGTAAAGTTCAGTTGTAATCGGTTGGCTAGGTGTGAGGGCAAATTTTCTGGGATCGTTGCCTTGTTGGACAATTTCTCCAATTAACAAAATGCCATCACTCACAAAGGCTTTGACTTCTCCTCGCTTCAATTTTTCGATGCCTTCTTGACGGCTTTTAACGACTATCCATTTAGCAAAAGGATAAATTTGCGGAATGATTTCTTGGGTCGTTGTTCCCGGAATAAAAGCAATGGGAATGTTTGCTAAAGTACCGTTGATATCAAAAGAGGGTGCGTCTTCTATTTTAACTAAAAATTGCGCTCCTGTCATGAAAAAAGGAATCGAAAAATCGACTTTCTGTAATCTTTCTTGAGTAATAGTAGTCGCACCGCAAACCAGATCGACTGTTTTGTTTTCCACCATTTGAAAGCGGTTGTCAATGGTAACTGTTGTGAAATCGAGTTTAATAGGCTTTTTAAGTTGTTCTTCAAGCTGTTGGTGAATGAGTTTGATCAAATCGACTGAGTAACCTATCGGGTTGCCCTGATCATCTAAGTAACCAAAGGGAATAGCATCTCTGCGAATTCCCGCTTCCATCACCCCCGTTCGTTCAATTTTTTCGAGTACCGTTTCTGCCCAAACCTTAAGAGGAAAGGCGGTTAAAAACAGGAGGCTAGAGAAGGCGATCCCTCCGGGGACTGCGAAGCAGCACGCGACTTTTTGCAGTTTCATACTCCTCACCAATATCATTATCTAAATGGAATTACTCTATATCGTATAACTCACAGAGACGTTGCACCTTGTCTTTGAAACGAGTGCGAATATCTTCTGGCGAGATGAGGACGCAATCCTCGCCATAGCGTAGAATTTCTCGGAAAAACCAGAAAGTGCTGGTTACTTTTCTAGTTAAGCGCCGTACCGGTGGATTTTCACCTAAAAATTCATCAGTAACATCTCCTTGCGTCTTACTTCGATAGGCAAAAGCTAATCCTTTGAGGAGGTGGAGTTCTACAGTAATCGTATCAAGATCGTTGCGCCATTTACCTTTTAAAGGAGCGATCGCGGTTTCGGGAGGAATGCGATCGAGTCGCAGACTCCAATTATGCTGTAATTCGGGTACGTCCAAATTGCCTTCAGTCTCCTCGCACCAACAATCGAGATACTGACGATCTTCGTGGGGGGTGATTTGAGCATACTCGATATGAAACTGCCAAATGCGATCTGCCGCATCCTGATAAGTTAACCCAAAGGGTTGCCGCCGCAAGATATAGCGATCGAGTTCGATGCGCCAAGCAGGAGGGGGTTGACTAACAAAACGCTCAACTTCCCGTCTTAAAGGGAGAGACAATTCACTCCTTTCTAGAAGCAGGTGAGCGATATCTAAGGCGGTTGGCATCTGTCCAAGATCGATCAGTGCGTCGAGTGCTGCTTTGAGTGCTTGCAAGCGCGGTTCTTTCCAGTCGTGGTTAGGCGCGATGGTAAGTTGATGGCGAGCGATCGCTTGCAGTAGTTTGGATATATTGGGTTTCTCTCCCCACGTCATCCCAAATTCTGTCGCCAACGCTTCGAGTTCTGCTTTTTCCTTCTCTAAGATAGAAAGAGTGATAGACTGACCTTTTCTGCCCATTTGTACGTATACTGCGTCGGTAATTTATCTTGCTATTTCTATTTTTAGGGATAATAATGGAGAAAGCAAGCAAGTCCGTACACAAAATCGAGCAAACGCTGGATGGGTTAGACTTTTACAAGCTAAAATAAATCGGTGTAGGTGTAGGATAGGTCAGGCGGCAGTAAGTATTCAAACTTAACTAGAAATTATCAATCCGTCGTAACCCATCTTCTTGCAATTTGTAACACTTACGAACATTTTACTTCATTATAGCGGGAGAGCCGATAAATTTTTACAAATCAGAAAGTGATTAACGATGAATACTTTAACCCCAGAAGATTTAAAAATTCTGTCTTCGCAACTTCCAGAACAGATCCCTTACCTTAAAATGCTCGTTCTCTTTGGTTCTAGAGCAACCGGACAAACTCATGCTGATAGCGATTGGGATTTTGCCGCACTTTATGACGTAACTAAAAGACAAGAATACCTTAAAAATAAAACGTGGGGATGGTTTGAAGTGCCGTCAATTTTGGGTAAAATCTTTAATTTAAATAGTGAAGAAATTGATGTTATTGATCTTGAGCGCTGTCTACCGCTTATTGCTCACTCTGTTGCAACCAACGGGAAATTAATTTATGAAAAAGAGGTGGGAGACTTTGAAAAATTTAAAGAAAAATCCACACTAAGCAAAGAAGAAGAACAACTTATTGAAAAAAAACTGCGTCAGAATATTGATAATTTTTTAAAAGAATGGGGATTAGTATGAGTTTTGATCGTAGAAGAATTTTATTGAGAATAAACTATATTGTCGAACAGCTAAAACGGTTAAAAGTTTACGAAGACATTAGCTTTGAAGAATATCTCAATGATTTTGAGAAACGGTTGACTATCGAAAGACTTTTAGAGCTAATCATTCAAGCAGCGATAGATATCAATAAACATATTGTTAGGCAAGGATTAGGACTCAAGTTTCCCCAGGAATCTAAAGAGTCTTTTACAATACTTGGGCAAAATAATATTTTAACTGAAGAATTGGCAATACAATTAGTTAAATCGGCAGGATTACGCAATATTTTAGCGCATGAATATTTAGAGATAGATAATAGCACCGTGTATCAGTCAATTTCTCAAGCATTAGTGCAATATCCCCTCTATATCCAACAAATCACAGCCTATTTAGATTCACTGGAGCAAGAAAATGACTAGAAGGGTCGATGATTAATTTGTACGTACACTTGATAAGTAAACTATCTTGACGTTTCGATTTACAGAGATCACAATGGAAACATCAAGCAAGTCCGTACAAAAAGTTATGCCTCAATATACTGTAACCCTCAAACCGATTTATTCCTGTCCCGCTTCGGAAATACCTATAGACGTGAAACTTCCTCCTCGATGGACGTTATCCTGGCATCAACTAGAAACTTGGAAGGCAATACTCGATCCTGATATCGATGTTATCTTCAATCGAGCAATGACAGGAGACGGTAAAAGTCTAGCGGCGTATTTAGCAGCATTACAGGGTTGTTTACCTGTGATAGGACTTTATCCAACTAATGAACTCGCCAGAGATCAGATGAGTCAGATAGAGGGTTATATCAAGCAATTCGAGCCGAGTAACGAACCTAGAATTAATCGCTTAAGTGGAGCGGAATTAGAACTGTATGCCGAACAGGAGGGGTTATCGAAAGCGGCGGCGATCGCTACTCGAACTCGCCAGTCAGAAATTCTCCTTACTAATCCTGACATTTTTCACTACCTTCACCGAGGCGCATACCTGACGAATAAAGATAGTCCTGATAAATTGTGGAATCGCCTTGATAAACTGTTCGATCTCTTTATTTTAGATGAATTCCATGTTTTTACTGCTCCACAAGTCGCTAGCCTCCTCAATACGATGTTACTGATCCGACGGACGAACCGTCAGAAAAAGTATTTATTTCTATCCGCAACCCCTGATGAGCAATTACTCGACAAGCTCGATAAAGCTGGTTTTCGCTATCGTTGCATCGATCCGGTTAAAGAGAACAAGTACCAATTTCCAAGCGATCATCTACAGGTAGAACAACTCGAACGCCAAGGATGGCGGCAGGTAGCCTTGGAAATAGCCCTTTCCTTCATTCCCCTAGAATTGAACGTGCAAGCAGTAGAAGCATGGTTGAAGGAGAATAAAGAACAAATTTTGCAACAGTTTCTCAACCACCCTGGCACGAAAGGGGCAATTATCCTCAATGCGATCGCTACCGTTAAACGGCTGGTTCCTATTTTCCGAGAGTTATTCGCTTCCTCTGGGTTAACGGTTGGCGAAAATACAGGATTGTCGGGAAAACAAGACAAAGCTCGTTCTCTCAAGTGTGATCTAGTCTTTGGCACTAGCACGATCGATGTAGGGGTAGACTTTAAAATCAACTTCCTGATTTTCGAGTCGTCAGATGCAGGGAATTTTATTCAACGCTTAGGTCGTCTCGGTCGTCATGAATGCTATGAACGAGATGGACAAACAATAACCTTTAAGAATTTTACCGCTTATGCTCTTGTTCCTAAATTTCTTGTCGAGCGGCTGTTTGATGCCGATTCTCCCCCTTTAGTCTTTGATGGACAGTATGATCGCCCTGATTTTAATGAAGCTATTCAGGAAAATTACCGCAAAATCAATAATTTTGCAGGTTATTACCAGCGATGGGGAGCAGTTCAGTCCTTTCGACTCTGGTATGACCTAAAACATCCGAGTTTGCCGACTCAATACGCTGCCAGTCGAGACAAATTTCGTGAGGACTGCGAGACAGTTTTCGGAACGAGCTTAACACGAGCCGCCGGATGTGTCAAAAAGTGGGCGCGGGAATGGCAGGAACTATCGGCAAAGAAAGGCAATCCTATTTTCAATGATGCTGCTAGTTTTCGGGGTTCGAGTCCGTTGCAATGTGGGTTGTACGATCTGACCGAGAATGACGGGGGCGATCGCTTTAAAACCTACGATTTGCCTGGAATTCTCAGCAATTTAGAGATTGAAACTTGGACAGAGAAAGGGTTTATGGAGTCTCTAACGGCAACAACCGCGCGTTTTGGACAACCAATACCTAGAGGACGTTTCCATCACTGTCTAGCGTTTATGAAACTGCGGGGTTATCGGGAGGAACGGTTAAATTGGCGGTTTAGCTATAGCGGTAGTTTACAGGCGATCGCAGATGTTTGGAAGGTACAGGTACTTGTCGGTATCGAGGTTTGGCAACCGGATAATCCTTGGATTCGAGATATTAACCGCCGATTAAGACAGCAGGGACTTGTTTGCTATGTCCTCCCTCGACCTGTTGCTGAGGTTCGCCAACGCTTACAACTGCCCATGCACTTTGCTCTTTATCCCATCAGTGACGCAACGAGCGTTCATGAATCAACTTCTCCCTATTCAATTGCGATTGGTCAGGCGGCATTACTGCTAGATACTTTAGCTTATCGTTTTAAAAGCGAAGGGGGTGAAGTATGGATCTGTTAGCGTTTATCCCTACTAGGGATTACGAGAGAATATCGAAAAAACGTACACGATTACGATTACAGTACATATTTTCAATCCCTAATAGGGCTTTGAAGTTATCGGTACGTTGCTCTCTCAATAGATTCATTGTATAACTTTAGTCAACCGTTTATATATTGTCTATGAACTGTAATCGTATAGTAACTCTTGACAAAACTTTCGAGTCAGGTTATTCTTAATAAAGGGGATTGATCTCGACCCTCGGAATAACGGACACAAGTACAAATACAGAACTGCAATCCTCGCCCTCCCAACAATGTTATTTAGGACGGTTTAGGTAATTCTTGGGGCTTTGCCCCACTTGCGGCTATAACCTCTCCAAAATATTAGTCAGGACGGTGTTTAGGTAACGCTAAAAGGGTTGCATCTCAGTTTTGTGAAAACATCGGAGATCGAAGGCTGAAACCCTTATTCTCTCGTATAGATTTGCAATTTTGAGATGCACTCCGCTAAAAGTGTTTTGTCTTTAAATCCATACCGAATTAAATATTGAGATCCCCCCAGCTTAAATAATCTTGGGAGGTAAAAACTCTTGAAAAAAATAGAAGGGCAACAACTTTCACTACCTTTATATCTAGGCGAACCTTTCTTAAATGTCAGAAAAAAGCTACGTAGTCCAGAAGCTAGAAGTGCGTTTGACAACATTATAGCTAATAGCCTAGTGCTTCAACGTCTTCTAGAATCAGATACGATTCAATCATCTGATGCACGTTTACGAATCAGAAGCTTTCTGAACATTTTAGGACTTAAATAAAGCCTAATTTCAACTGATTCTATTGGGACTCTTTAAATGCTTACAAAAGAGTTTACAGAGTCCCTTTACTTAAAAATACTAGGGAGATTAACTTTTACAGCCAAAAGTAACTAAAAGTTGAGATATCTGAAACAGTGCGATCGCTGTATTCATAGTGACAAAGTTGGGAATACTAAATAAGGCATTAGCCACCCGACTATCAGAATCAGTGAGGTTGCGGCAATTTATTGAATATTTAACTATGCTAGAGGCAGAAAATGGCTAAACCACACAAAAATCGAAATAATTCTCAGCAACTCAGTTTCTTCAACGATGTCATCCCGCAATCATCTCCCAATTCGGAGGAAACTGATACATCAGACAGTTTTGATGAAGATGTTGATGAGATCGATCTAGAGTCGCTTAATGATGATAATTTAGGAATTGTTGAAGAAAAAGACGATCGCACCGTCGAGCGATCGCGAGAACTTCTGACACTGACATTACTACGAAAGGCGATTAAATCGCAAAATCCTGACGATATAGTAATGAAGGATTTCGCAGAATATGTATTACCCAATTTATTACGAGTTGCGATTGGCGTGACAGCGAAAGGAGGAAAATTCTTTGATGAGATAGATCGCCGTCGCTTAGCTGAAGGGAAAGATCGAGTTCGGCGGGATAATGCCGCAGATCAATCTCTTAATACGCATATTTTAAATGGATTATTTGCTGCTAATCTAATCGAGCAATATTTAGAAAAATTAAATACGACTGTCCGGCGACAAGTTAAAGAATTCGAGCGACGGATTGCTATTGCAGGGTTTATTTTGCATGACTTCGAGAAATTTGACTATACTCGATTCCTTACCATGCTGGAGAAATATATAAAGATCGGACAGGATTTTGACAGTGATATTCGTAAATTATCTCTACCAGAACATCAAGAGATTTTTACCGTTCTGGTTCCCGAATTAGGATTAGATCGTTTTCTTTTTCCTGATAACCCAGATTCCTGGCGTGACTATTTAGACGATCTGTTATTCGTTGCCTATAATGCTCAACGGCGCAATGATACCAATTTAAATTTATCTGAGGATGGGTTGAATCCAATTCTAAGCGATCGCGTTCTCTGTTGTCTCGCGGATTTAAGTTGTCTTGCTGATCGTCTTGCTTCTATCATCAAACATCCCCAAGATGCTCATCATCGTGCGTTAAAAGAACTCATGCACGAACTGAGTGACGGGCAATTAATCTTAACTTATCACAGCATTGCTGAAAACCGAGGCGTATTAACGAATGTGGTTAATAATGCCGTTATGGACGCTCATCAAGAATCAAATTACTATCCTCTACTCTATCTTCCCACAGGAGTCATTTATTTAGTTGAACCTGATGCAGCACCGATTAATATTACCGAACTCCCCAATCGAGTTGTCAATAGTATTAAAACTCTATGCAGTAGAGAGTTACAGCGCAAACAGACAGGTTTTGGACGAGATGGTAAGGGGATGAAATATGCCGATTATTACAGTCAATTTTTTGACGATATCGGATTGATGCAAGTTGCCCTTGATGCCACTTTACGCATTCTTCGGACAGGTAAAAGTTCAGTCGCTAAAAGTCGCAGTGAGAATTTATTAAGCTTTCAGTCTAAAGGCGTTCTCGCAGCAGAATATGATTACAACTTTGATGATGATATTCGTATCGATCAACTCGCAGAATTTGGGGATGCAGTTACTCGGAAAATTTGGGGAGATCGGCTTGATAAAATTGAAATTCAACGAAAACAAGCTAAAAAATTACCTGCTCCTCCCGATCTCGATCTCGTTGCTGAAGTCGCTAAATTTTGGCAACTCGAAACGTATCTCCCCGCTATCCGACAGATTCAACGAATTAATGAAACCCTCAAAGAACTTAAACTCAAAGGCAATACGGGTGGCGTACCCTATGAATGGTATTACTTAGCAGCACAATATCTCAAGCACAATCCAGGTATTGAAGATATTCGTTTTGTTGGCGAAGAATTAATCGCCTTTATTGCTCAAAAAATTGAACCAATCCTCTCACAATATCAGTTACCTGATGGATGGGACGATCTGCGTCAGTGGGTGACTCAGGTGGTGATGCTACCCAATCAAACAACTGAAGCTAATCCAACTGAGCAGGCGCGAGATTTTCTCAATGAATTAGCTAATTATAACGCTGCGAAAAAACCAGGTCGAGGTCGTCAACTAATCTGTTCTATCTCCCATTCTGCTTATAGTGTTACTGAACAGATGGAATCGGCTGTTCTATTCACGCCTCAAGTCTACACTAACAAGCAAATGCTAGGAGGATCTAACGCCAAGCGCAACATCTCCAGTATCGCAGGAACAGAGATGATGCTCAGACAGATATTGATGAATCAAACACAAGCAGTCGGAAAACGGTTTGAGGATGGAAAGTATCGTTATCTCTACTTTTATCCCACCTATTATTTCACGCCTGAAACCAATAGCTTCCTACAACAAGCCTACGTTAATATTGCTCAGACGAGATTCAATACCAGTATCCGCGATCATTTTGTCAGTAAGGAATTAAAAGCTAACTTCGATCTAACTCGCTATCAAAGTGTTGATACTTTTCTTATTGATGAGGATTTACAGCAACACAAAGCTTTACCGGAAGGCGATCCTGAGCGCAAAATTGACCGTACTTTCAAACTATCCTACCCCGAAGATAAACCTCTCACCTTTTACTTTATGGCACTTCCCCCTGGACGCGATCCTACCGATATCGAATCTTGGGTGATGCCTGCTTGGTTAGCATTAGCTTTTCCGATGATTTTAGACGTTAAAACGGTTGTTTCTGAGTCTCCCATTCCTCCCTACCGAGATGGATCAGAATTTGAAGAAACCGTCTTTCTAGATAGCGCACCCCACGCTTTACAAGCTTTAGTAGGGCAAGAACGCTTACGTTTAGACTACATTCTAGAGGGATGGCGAGGAATGGATGATAAAACGTATCCTGCGCCGCTTAACGCCCTTACAGCCGCCTATTCTATTCATTTAGATGTTAATGCTAAACGAGGTAAATCCGGTTACGAAGCCAACTGGGGCAAATTGACTGAACTGGCGACTGATTTAGAAACCAGTCCTCTCTATGTTTTTCATTACCTGAAGCGGTGGACAAGAGGCAAAGACACCGACGCGCCGAGTCCTAGTCGGATTAAGCTTTATGCTTTTGACTTTTATCCCTGCTTCGATCCCTATATTCACATTAATCGCAATACGGAGGAAATTACTGTGGGAGAAAGATCCCCCTTAAATCATCCCAAACAACTAACTGAACTGTATCGAACGTTTTACCGCGCTAACAAACGCTATAACGCCAAAGCGAATGCAGTCCTCAAACCGCTCGATGTGGCGGCTGATACCCTACTAAAAGCGGAATCGAGCGTTTTTCAAGGAGAAACGCTAGTTGCTGTCGTGGCGGCAGAGATTTGTAAGCTGATGGATCGAGTTCACGCTTCAACGGCAGAGGGACGTTGGATGATTCAAGATCGTGAAGTTGAACGACAAGCAGTATTAACTTTCGCTCGTTACTTTGTGGTTGAGGTGTTCGAGAAGGCGTTTAAAGGCGATCGCGCCCGTCTAGCTGGACGACAACTCAACCTACTACGCGATACTTGCGAATTTCTCTATCGTCTAGAACAAGACAGGGTAAATCAGAACTTCCGAGCGCAAGGCGAATCGGTTAACGAAGACGATCAAACTGACAATTAAGTTTTTTAGGAGAAACAACCATGACATTACTCAAAACCGTTGATGCTAACTTCTTCCATGCTGAAATTCCCTACAAACCGATGGGAAAATACGCTCA
Source organism: Microcystaceae cyanobacterium (assembly GCA_041743025.1). Classification (GTDB taxonomy): domain Bacteria; phylum Cyanobacteriota; class Cyanobacteriia; order Cyanobacteriales; family Microcystaceae; genus JBGTNM01. The sequence continues at coordinate 6,362 of JBGTNM010000487.1, read as the reverse complement.
CTTCCTCACCGTAAGAGTAACAGAATCCTATCCTCTCTTTCAAACAGACGGAGAACTCAATAAAGCTCGTGTAAGAGCGGGTATTCAAAATCCCCAGACGATTAGCCGTCTATCAATGTTTAAACGCAAGCAATCCACGCCAGAACGTCTTGTAGGACGGGAACTACTGCGTAAATATGAATTTGTTAAACCAGAGGAGTGTGAATACAATGTGGCTTTTGGCATGAATAATCCTGATTGTATTATCTATGGATTTGCGATCGGTGATTCTGGCTCAGAAAAATCTAAAGTTGTTGTCGATACTGCCTTTTCTATTACATCTTTCGATGAATCCCACGAAAGTTTTACTCTCAATGCTCCTTATGAAAGTGGCACGATGGCATCCAAAGGAGAGCAAGGATCGAAACCCGGAGAAGTTACCAGTCGGATTAACCAACAGGATCACATTCGCCCTCAAGTCTTCTTTCCGAGTATTGTGACTTTGCGAGATCCTACAGAAGCCAGTTTCCTCTATGTTTTTAACAATATCCTGCGGACGCGGCATTATGGGGCGCAGACTACCCGTACCGGACGAGTTCGCAATGAATTAATCGGTGTTGTCTTCGCAGACGGTGAGATTGTCAGTAATTTGCGTTGGACACAAGCGATTTACGATCGCCTTCCCGATGAGGTATTGCAGTCAATCGATCCTTTAGATGAAAATTTGGTCATGAGTACAGCAACGGAAGCAATTCAGGCATTGATGGCAGAAGAATTTATCGTTCATAGCGATTTCATTGGAGAGAATTTTAAGCCACTCTTAGCTGAAGTAAAAGCATTAACGGCAACTGAGGAAGGAATTCGCTCAATTTTGCAACAAGCGGACGTTCAAACGAAAGCTTACGCAGGCAAACATATCGGTAAAAAGAAAAAATCTGACGACAAAAAGCCTGAAAAAACGACTGCTTCATGAGGAAAGAGCATGACTGTTATCTATCGCTGTCGGCTAGAACTTCACGACAGTCTCTACTTTGCTACTCGCGAGATCGGTAGGCTGTATGAAACGGAACCTGTCATCCATAACTATGCCCTATGCTATGCGTTAGGGTTGGTAGATAGCGATCGCTATGATACCCAAGTCGATGCTGAAGACGAATATCGCTATTTTTGTCCAACACAAGTTCCCAAATACAAAGCGCATCTGACGCGACTTAACAAACAGGGAATTTATGTAACACCAGCGCGATCGCTATCCCATTCTGCTGTTCTTTATACTTGGAAGTACGCTGACAATCGCTATCACGTTGAAATGCAAAAAACCCAGAAAAATATTCCCAGTTTTGGTCGCGCTAAAGAGATTGCCCCAGAAAGTCAGTTTGAGTTTTTTCTGATTTCTAAACAGTCTCTCCAATTACCCAAATGGATTCGTTTGGGCAAATGGTTTAGTAAAGCGGAACTTAGCGTTACAGAATTAGCGGGAATGAAAAAACACAAACCAGATGTGTTTACCTTTTCCTATCCCTTAAACCCGCTTGATGTCATGTTTAGCCATCGAGTTATTAGCTACGACGTAATTAATATGCCACCCGTTAGCCTTATTCAAAACATTCAGATACAAGGAGAGTATTACTATTTTGACGGTACTCCTGCTCTGAAAATTCCAGCTAGGATGACATATTTTTTTGAATGACCGAACTTATTTTCGGAGAATCGTAAATCATGACCAATCTTACTAAACCTTCTCTAAGTCTACAAAACTTCCTTTCCCTGCCAGACACGGATATTACCTATGAACTAGTTGATGGAGAAGCAATTCCTAAAATGGCTCCAAAACGCTTTCATTCTCGGATTACTCTCGCCTTATCTGCAATCTTAGAAGACTGGAATCAAGATCGCGGGGAAGTTGGAATCGAGTGGGCAGTTACGCTAAAAAGAAATGGTAAAGATTGGTGTCCTGTCCCCGATTTACTCTATGTTTCTAAGCAACGCTTAGGGGATATTCCTTTAGCAGATGAAGCTTGTCCCGTTCCACCTGAATTAGTCATAGAAATTATCTCTCCTGACCAATCTTTTAGTGATTTAAGTGAAAAAGCAGTCGATTATCTCAATGCTGGGGTTAATCGCGTCTGGTTAATTGACACTAAAGCTAAGAAAATCGTAATTTTTTATCCCGATTCACCACCACAAACTAAAAAGGAAGATGACAGTTTAGAAGACTCGCTTTTACCGAATTTAACCCTTACACCTGAACAACTTTTCCAAAAAGCAGGACTTAGCTAAATGCCTCACAGTCTGATTCTCAATCTTACACCTCTGTCTCCTATTTATCCTAATTACCTTACTGGGAGACACCTACACGCCTTATTTCTCAACCTCGTCAGTAGCGTTGATGAAACATTAGGAAATACCCTACACGTCTCCCAAGCAGATAAAGCCTTTACCCTGTCTCCTTTGCAGGTTCACCTACGTCAAGGATTGAGACACGCACGCTTGAGATGGGAACATACTAAACTGATTCCGCCGCAAACGCCCTGTTGGTGGCGAATTTCCCTACTCGATGATAACTTATTCGCTAAGTTGACTCAACTGTGGCTAAATCTTAATCCCAAGCATCCTTGGCACTTAGGATCTGCCGATTTACTCATTACCAGTATCCTCGGAACGCCCCAATCGACGCAACCTTGGGCGAATGCTTGTCCCTATGCTCAATTGTACGCCAATGCTTCCGAGACAGAACGGACATTTCCTTTCTCCTTTTGTACGCCAACTGCTTTCCGCCAGCATCAATTTGATACAGCATTACCAACACGAGAATTAGTCTTTAACAGCCTTGTAGGACGCTGGAATCGCTATAGTGGCATCCCTTTCGAGCAGATTTCGCTAGAGTCTATTTTTCCCAGTTTTTTCGATATCCAGACTAAAGTGACAGTCGATCCCTACAGTAAGTTTATCGGTTGTATTGGCGAGATAACCTATCGCCTCTTAGGAGAGGTTGAACCTCTACAGATTAAAGCAGTCAATGCTTTGGCGGATTTTGCTCTCTATGCAGGAGTAGGACGCAAGACGACGATGGGAATGGGGATGGTGAGGAGAAGGCAGAAGGAAAGTAGCAATACGCACTTTAAATGTACGACAGCTTAGCAGAATTTACTAATTCACCAAGTACAATTTTGGGGAGAGATTGAAAATGTTCACAATAGACGAACTTGAGTATATTCCGATTGCCGCTTTAAACCACTACGCCTACTGTCCTCATCGTTGTTGGCGGATGTTCTGTACTGGCGAATTTACCGATAATGCTTACACAATAGAAGGAACTAGCTTACACGATCGCGTTCATACGCTCGGTGACGGTAATCGCGAGAAAACTTGGCAAATACGGGCTATCTGGTTAAAATCTGAGCAATACCATCTCATTGGTAAATCAGATTTGATCGAATCGCAAGCAGGAGAATTTTATCCAGTTGAGTACAAACGAGGACAGAAAGGAGAATGGGATAATGACGAATTGCAAGTCTGCGCTCAAGCTCTTTGTTTGGAGGAAATGACCGGAAAATCGGTCACAACAGGCTATATTTACTATGCTCACTCTCACCAGCGTCAACCCGTTGAGATAAATCAAGCATTACGACAACAAACAATCGCGACGATTCAAACGGTTCAAACCCTTATCCAGACAGGAGAAATGCCTCTAGCGAACTATACGCCACGCTGTAAAGGATGCAGTCTCTACACTCGCTGTTTGCCTCAAGTGGCAGACAAAGTAAGGCGATATCGCGAGGATAAATAGACTTACGTAAGGTGGGTATTACCCATCCTACCTGTCCATTTAGATAGTTTGTTAATCTTTAGGAGGAAATTATGGGAACAGTCTACGTAACTCAGGAAGACGCTTTTATTGGCAAAAACGACGAACGCTTGACGGTTAAAGCAGATAAAAAAATCATTCTCGATGTACCATTGCTCAATGTGGATGGAATTGTCATCTTCGGACGTGCTACCATATCGCCTGCACTGGTGATAGAACTGTTAGAACGTCATATCCCGTTGAGTTTTGTCACAAAGACAGGACGTTATCTCGGACGATTAGAACCGGAGATGACTAAAAATATCTTCGTTCGTAAATTCCAATGGCAAGCGGCAGGAGAATCTTCTCAAGCTGTCCATCTGGTACAGGGATTTGTGCGCGGTAAGCTGAAGAACTATCGCAACGCCTTATTACGCCGCCAGCGCAATTTTGACGATCTTAACGTAGAGGGTAAGATTACACAATTAGAACAGGCGATCGCAGCGATTGAGCGTACCTCGGTGATTAATTCCCTTAGAGGGCTAGAAGGAGCGGGAAGTGCGGCTTATTTTGGCTGTTTCAACGAATTAATCCGAGGATCGACCTTTAGCTTTCCCTCTCGCAATCGCCGTCCTCCAAAAGATCCGGTGAATTCCCTCCTCAGTCTAGGTTACGCACTCCTACGACATGATATACAGAGTTCCGTCAATTTAGTCGGATTCGATCCCTATTTGGGATATTTGCACTGCGATCGCTACGGTCGTCCTTCGCTGGCGTTAGACTTAATGGAGGAGTTTCGTCCGTTAGTCGTCGATGCTGTTATCTTCAACGCTATCAACCATCAACTGCTCTTTCCGGAACACTTTATCAGCGAACCTTTGAGTCAGGCAGTTTCTTTGACTAAAGACGGGTTAAAAATCTTTCTGCGACTGTACGAACAGAAGAAACAGTCTAAGTTCAAGCATCCTGTTCTCATGCGTCAATGTACTTATCAAGAAGCGTTTGAAATTCAGGCGCGACTGATAGCGAAATATTTGATGGGTGAGACGGATAAGTATCCTCCTCTGATTCTTAAATAGCGGGAGGAAGGCGATCGTGCATATCGTTATCAGCTATGATATTTCCGAGGATAAACGCCGAACCAAAATTCACAATATCCTCAAATCCTACGGCGAATGGGTACAGTATAGTGTTTTTGAATGCGCTCTCACTAATACCCAATATGCTAAGCTTCGTTCTCGCCTGAGTAAGTTGATTAAACCAGAAACGGACAGCATTCGCTTTTATTTTCTTTGCGCTTGTTGTCAGGCAAAAGTCGAGCGCATCGGCGGTGAGTTACCGAGGGATAATACGATCTTCTTGGTTTAAGCGAATTGCGCCGCAGGGTAGGTGTAGAAATGAGACAGTTTTCTAAAATCGCTAAAAGGATTGCTGTATATGTGTTTGATACCAACTATCCAGTCCAACGTGCGGCGCACCTTACTACACAAGGGTTTCAGCCTTTTTGACGAGTTGGGTGTCATCGCTTATACTAGATACAGATGGGCTGCGGCGCAACTGAACCTGGAAAACCTCATAGATTCTCGCTTTCAGCCTCCCGTCGTCACAATTAACTTAATTCCCTAGTAGGGATTGAAACGAAGATTACTTTTTTAATCTAAATCAACAGATTGCGTCACAATTAACTTAATTCCCTAGTAGGGATTGAAACTAGGCGAAACCTTTGACGAACAGGGTGGCGAGGGACTGTCACAATTAACTTAATTCCCTAGTAGGGATTGAAACGAAGAAGCGCTCGCAATCTTAAAACAAGCAGAAATGTCACAATTAACTTTGTTCCCTAGTAGGGATTGAAACCCTCCTGTAATAGGTGCGAGTGATGCTGATAACAGTCACAATTAACTTAATTCCCTAGTAGGGATTGAAACAGTCTAACATTATGAACAAATTCTAACACAGGATTGTCACAATTAACTTAATTCCCTAGTAGGGATTGAAACTTAGGCACTTCATCAAGCTCAATTAAAAATCCTGGTCACAATTAACTTAATTCCCTAGTAGGGATTGAAACTCTCAGGTGACTCAGGCATTATCGTAAATACTCCGTCACAATTAACTTAATTCCCTAGTAGGGATTGAAACCGTAATGTTCGTGCCGCCCAAACGTAAGGCGGAGTCACAATTAACTTAATTCCCTAGTAGGGATTGAAACGGCCAATTGCCCGAACATTTGATGATTTACTTTAAGTCACAATTAACTTAATTCCCTAGTAGGGATTGAAACTGAATAGCAGCTTCGATGCTTGTAAAAACATTGGATTGTCACAATTAACTTAATTCCCTAGTAGGGATTGAAACAAAAATGCCTTGAATCTGCCCAATAATGCCGTTGATGTCACAATTAACTTAATTCCCTAGTAGGGATTGAAACGATTTTCTAAGGTAGCTCGGATTTGTGCCTCAGCTTCTGTCACAATTAACTTAATTCCCTAGTAGGGATTGAAACGGAGCCAGTAGGGGCGAACGGCCGTTCGCCCCTAGTCACAATTAACTTAATTCCCTAGTAGGGATTGAAACAGAAGCTAATGCTACCCTT
>JBGTNM010000486.1:0-3688 GCA_041743025.1 Microcystaceae cyanobacterium | reverse complement strand
TTGTTTCCCTCTCTGCGAATGGGTTATTTAGTCGTTCCTCAACCGCTCATCTCGCTGTTTGCTCAGGCAAAATGGCTCAGCGATCGCCAACTCCCCATACTAGAACAACAGGTTTTGACCGAGTTTATTGAGGCTGGTCATCTGGAAAGCCATATCCGCAAAATGCGATCGCACTACGACCAACTCCGTCAAACGCTGGTGCAAGCCTTGAGAAGTCATTTTGGCGATCGTGTGAACATTTTTGGCGAGACAGCAGGCATTCACGTCATGGTCAAGCTGCATACACCTTGGAGTGATGCGGAGGTGATTGATCGCGCTGCTCAGGTTGGTGTCGGGCTAATATCTGCTCAACCCCATTATTTTGCTTCTAACGGTCAGGGAGAATTCATCTTTGGTTATGGAGACCTGGATGAAGAGCAAATTACCACAGGCATTGCTGATCTGGCTCACGCCTTGGAAAACTAGTAATTTATCAACTCCAACGGCTGTTACTTTCAAATTCAATCGGTGTTGTTAACTCAGCGTGAGTGGGTATCTGTGTTACAGTCCATTTTAGGTATTGCACTGCTTTATCTTGGTTGTACCCTGAATACGTCTGTTAATGCGAATCCGTCACCTAAAAGTAAGCCCCATTCACTACAGCCAACTCACGCCTTCCTGCTGGGTGCGAGTGTCACGCTTTTAGAAGCTCCCACCGCGTTTCCTTAGCTTGCCGCGATAGAACAGGGTTCCCGTGCCAAGCTAAGGTTGCTCGACCTGGCAGGATTTTTAGGTGTTTACAACTTCGTGTTTGCCATGCCCTTAATCGGATTCCTGGCATTTACATTGTGCTTTAAAGTAGAAGCGCTGCTTTTCTAAAGCAGATTAATCAAGCGATTACGAAGTGGTCACCTAAAATTCTGCGGGTGTTGCTGCTTGTAACGGGTACTTTTCTCTTAGCTGATAGCATTACATTGATTCTGGCTCGTTTACTATGATCTTTGTGATCAGCTGGGCTAAATTTTCGGATGAAAGAGCGATCGCACTCAAGCCGTCCTGGTGGCGCTCAAGCGCGGTATTGCCAATTTGTAGGGAAAGGAGGGCGATCGCACTCGATCTGCTGATGCAAATACGCAGAACCTTGCTGTAGATCTCCTTGTCAAGGATGAATCCATAGCAAAAAAATCGTTCATCCGCTGAAAGGAGTGAGATACATAGGAAGTTCTGTACAATAAGTTGTTAGCCAAAAATCCTATCAGATCCCGAGAGTTCTGAGACTAATTGCCAAAAGTTGAAAGCTGTAAGTTTGTAGATGAAAATCGCAATGAGAGAAAATTTATAGAACTAACTACATAGTCGTAATGGGAACACATCGGAATAAATACGGAGTGAAGACACTCAAGCTCCTCATGGATTTTGGCAGAGTGCTTGGATACTATGTAAAGCCTGAAGAATCTATGTTTTCGGGAAATCCTACCTCACCAGACTTGGATTTAACTTGGCGGTTCAACAAGCACGCAAAGTATCCATTGTTTATTTTTGAAGTCGAATCAATTTCTACAAAATCAGCGTCGGACAATGTACTAAAAGTTTTTTCTAGAAAAACCTCAATATTTGAAAAACCACTTTTCTTCTTTCATATATTTCTTGACGATTCAATTGGAGCAAGTCGGATAGAGTATCTAAAAGAAAACTATGACAAGCTCAATTATGACACTTACTTATTAAGCAATCCGAATGACGTGTTTAGGTTAATCAGAGACATATTAGATCAAACAATGAGGCTAACAACGTATTTTGATCTGTTCTCTACCATTGAGATTTTTGAGTCACAAAACGTTTTCTCTATAGCTCTTGTAGACATTCTTGGTCTACTTGTAGACAGAGGGTATGACCGCCTTCCAGAATCGAATTTTCTTCCTATTCTTGAACGGCTCATTACAGAGAAGAGATATAATGATGTCCATGATTTTTATACTGCTTATCTACGAAATTATCTTTCCCAAACACAATTTGTTTTTGATTACGATCATGTAGGCTCCTATAATAATTACTACTCTGGTGACTTCTTAAGAGTTGTACATTATGGAATATTGTTAATCTCTAATGAGGAGAAAAATCTTCAAAATATCTTTGAGTATATATCAAAATTGGAATCCTGTTTTGGTACTCAGATATCGTGGAAACCTGGATCTCTTTTACCTGGAGGAGAAGCTTTCCATTTATCACACTCTCCTATCTTGCTAACTCTTCTATGCTTGGGATTTTCGTCATCCCCGTATGCAATCCATTTTTCTGAAATATTGATGTATATCATTAAGGATAAAACCGAAGGATTCAGCCATTTTAATATTCACGGTTTAATTTGGCTGTTAATATCTTCTCGTATTTCAAAAGATCGTAAAAGCTATGAATTTGCTCGTTTACTTATTAATGAAAATGGCGGCATCCCTATTAGCTGGATTACAGAAGTTACAATTGATTTAGATGAATCCTATGAGCGTTTTTTTGATGATGCTCGATATGATGAAAATGATGTTTGTATAGACACTGATTGTGTGGATATTGTTTCATATGATGAATGGGATATCTGGCTATCACCATACGATTTGTCATTACCTGCCTATGAACTTAAATCTCAAGGTTTACTAAGGACTATTCTTCAATCTTTTGTCTTTACAAATAGTGCAAATGATTATGTACAAGGGCGAAGAGCATTTGCATCCTATTGTCTCTCAAAAACGCTACAAGATAAAGCTATCGAGGAATAAGACTTAAAGTAATCAAAAGCTTTATATTAAAAGCTTAGTGATTCTGCTTTTTATTTTCTTACAAAGCTTGTATTTAGAAATAAGTAGTTAAATAGCTTTGTATGATATTCCTTTAAAAGGCATAGCAGTGAGTGACCACTCTACAATGTAAACTGACGCACGAAAAACACATCTGGAACAGCGGATTCTTTGCCTGGCAGCAAGCGATGACGGATGCGGGATTCTGTCACCCAGATCGTTTGACCCGCGATCGTCAAGTTAACGGGCGATTCCAGACCACTTGCCAAAGTTTCAATTGTTCTTGGAGTCTTGCTGTCCAAAATATTCCTGATCCGCAGTAGACGCCCATTACCGCTAGAGACTGCGCCTTCGGTGATCAGCAGCGAACCATCGGGTGCAAATTGCATTCCATCAGGGTTCTCTAGCGATCGCGGCAGCAGCATTGCTTCCACTTTTGGTTTCCCTTGTGCTTGCGGAGTGACTTTCAGCAGCTTGCCATCCGAGAACATGCCTACAACTAGAACACCGTTGGCAGCACGGGCAATACCACCCAGACCAATCTGGCGAGAGCGAAACTGCTCATCCTCCGCCCATATCTTCAGTTGAGTGGCTCCGAGAGCAAGGTAGTAGATGCGGGGATGGGAGCTATCGGTCAGATAAACGCCACCTTCCTCATCCAGCGCAATATCGTTGCCGAACCCACCATCGGGCATGGGAATCACTCGGAGAACCTTGGCAGTGCGGATGTCGATCGCAAAAATCCGGTGAGGGCGACGAGTTACCTGACCATCGGCACTGCGAACGCCGAGAAAATCGTGTGAAGCTCCCCAAAGAATGCCGCGTTGCTCATCCAGTCGTAAACTGGTTGCCGCAAAGATTTCGTCCGTTCCAGGAAAGAAGGTTTCTGTTTTGCCGTTTGGCGTAATTTGTAAGATTTG
>JBGTNM010000485.1:0-6136 GCA_041743025.1 Microcystaceae cyanobacterium | reverse complement strand
AAAAGGTAATAACGGTAGCTACTGCCGCCGTTTTTAAGGATATCCAAAGGGGAGATAAGTCTAAGTTCATCGTTATTTGCCTTTAGCGTGATGAAAGACACGAATCGCAGAAATAATTAAGATCGTTCCTAGTGCTACCTTTAAAATAACAGGAGACACCACACCGACTAACAATCCTCCTGCTATTGCCCCAATAACTGAACCAATACCCATCGGCAAAATGGTAATTTTTAACGGCAGCTTGTCAGCAAACGCGCCATCATGAGCGTAGCGCAAAATTCCGACTAATACTGTTGGTAAACTAATCAGTAAACTGCCTGTTCCTGCCGTTTTGATATCCACGCCAAACGCAAAAACCAGCGTTGGAATAATCAATTCTCCTCCGGCTACTCCCAACATACTGCTGACAATGCCAATCACTAACCCCAACAACAGGCTGACCATTATCTGTAAGTTCAGTAATGCTGGAACCAATGCAGGTAAAGATTGTGGAAGGAATCCTTCGATAATTAATGCAAAGCCAATAAAAATCAAGAATAAAAAAATAATTCGTTCTAATTGCTCGTTAGAAATTCTTCTTGCCCAAGTTGCTCCATAGAAGGCAGAAATAACCGCACCGACAATCAAACAGATAACGATCAGCTTAAAAGGTAATAAAGCATTTAGAGAAAGCGTTTTACCTCGGATTAACAGAGAAACAAAAATAGTAATTAGACTAACTGCTAAATTGAGAGGAACTGCTTGACGCGCTGAATAGGTCAAAGCTCCAGCCAATACAGGTAGGCGAAACTCTGCCCCACCCAACCCCATCAAACCTCCTAATAAAGCAATGGGTATGGCAAAGCCAAAAGCGAGCAAAGCGTGATGGGTTTGTCGGTTGTTTTCGAGCATGATTGTTAGTGTTTGCCTGCGACAACTTTTAATTAATTATTTATCCTCACAGGGGAGTAAAACCATATTTTTGAAAGACAGTTTTTGCTTTTTCAGTTGATAGAAATTGGACGAAATTTTTTGCTGCTTGGGGGGATTTAGTACTTTTAATGGCAGCAACCGGATAAACAATCGGAGAATGAGATTTTTCTGGGGCTGTTGCTACGATTCTCACTTGTGTAGTAGTTTTGGCATCGGTTAAATAGACAAATCCAGCATCAGCATTGCCGGTAGCAACATAATTTAAAACTTGCCGGACATCTTTGGCATAAACTATTTTTGCTTTGACTTTATCTAATAGTTTGAAATAGGTTAGCACTTCTTGGGCATACTGTCCTGCCGGAACGCTTCCTACAGCACCTAAAGCAATTGTCTTAGTTTTATTAGTGGCTAAATCCTGAAACGTTTTAATCGTCGTGTTGTTTTTTGGCACAACTAAAACCAGTTGATTTTTGAGCAAGTTTTTGCGAGTGTTATTAACAATCAATCCTTTGTTTTGCAGCGCGTCCATTTGTTTTTTAGCAGCCGAAACAAAAATATCAACAGGTGCGCCTTGTTCTATTTGTTGTTGGAGAGAACCAGAAGAACCAAAATTATAAGTAATTTCTGTATTAGTTCTTTCCTGAGTATAAATCGGTTTAATGTCTGAGAGAGCATCTTTGAGACTAGCGGCGGCTGAAACCAGTAACTCTGTATTCGGTGCGCTACTAACTAAAGCAATGCTTAAGAAATTGATGAGGAGGCTACTGACTATGACCAGGCAAAAAGAAAGCAACCACCAAGGCAAATATTTCGATAGAATTAGTTTAAACATGGATAAATATAATCCTTTAATACTGTACTCAATCATTACCTTCATCAATAATAGCATCGCGATCAAGAAAAAGTAGCGTCCGCAAATGGTCAGTATCTAATTCTGTCAACCATTTTTCTCCTGCATCAACCGTTTGTTCAGCCAGTTGTTTTTTACTTTCTAACATTTCGTTGATTCTTTCTTCTAACGTCCCTGTACAGATAAATTTATGCACCTGTACATTTTGTTTTTGTCCGATCCGAAAAGCGCGATCGGTTGCTTGGTTTTCGACGGCAGGATTCCACCAGCGATCGACATGAAAGACATGATTGGCGCGGGTTAAATTTAATCCCGTTCCTCCTGCTTTTAAGGATAGGATAAATATAGATGGCCCTTGGGGATCGTTTTGAAAACGGTCAATCATTTCTTGGCGTTTTTCGCGAGGAGTTGCCCCGTATAAAAAGAGGACATCCTGCTTAAATTTGCTTTGTAAGTAAGGCTGTAAAAGTTTTCCCCACTCGGCAAATTGGGTAAAAATCAAAGCGTGATCGCCTTCAGAAACGAGTTCTTCTAACATTTCTTCTAAGCGAAGTAATTTGCCAGAACGCTGACTCGAATTTAAGGTTTTTTCTTTGAGAAATTGGGCTGGATGGTTGCAAAGTTGTTTGAGTTGTAGAAGCAATGTTAATATTAGCCCCCGTCTTTGAATTCCAGTAGATTCTTCTATTTTTTCTAAAGAGCGATCCACCAGTAATTGATAAAGTTTTGCTTGTTCTTCAGATAATCCACAGAAGACATCCATCTCCTGTTTTTCTGGTAAATCCTGAATAATATCTCTGTCAGTTTTTAATCTTCGCAGGATGAAAGGACGCACCAGCGATCGCATGATATTCAAAGACTCGCGATCACCATATTTTTCAATTGGCGTGGCAAAACGTCGCTTAAAAAAGATTTGAGTTCCTAAAAAACCTGGGTTGAGAAAATCGAGAATTGACCACAATTCAGAAAGGCGATTTTCAACTGGCGTTCCTGTTAGTGCTATTCTAAATCCTGACGGGAGTTTTCGCACTGCTTGAGACTGTTTTGCTTGCGGATTTTTAATATTTTGTGCTTCGTCTAAGACAACTCCTTGCCAGTCGATTTGCTCTAATGTTTTTAAGTCTCGATAAACGAGAGAATAGCTAGTAATCACAATGTTTTTATCTTTTATCGCTTTGGCAAATCCTTTTCCTTGACTGCGTTTGTCTCCATGATGAATAAAAGTAGAAAGCATCGGCGAAAATTTTCTAACCTCTCTTTCCCAGTTATTGACTACAGAAGTCGGACAGAGAATTAGGGTTGGTTTAATTAGCATATCTTCTGCCTTTAAATGTAGTAACAATCCCAGAAGCTGAGCCGTTTTTCCTAATCCCATGTCGTCTGCTAAACAAGCTCCTAAACCCCATTTTTCCAAGAACGCTAACCAACCTACACCTCTTGCTTGATAGGGGCGTAAAGTTCCTTTAAAACCTTCAGGATGTTCTATTGGTTGAATGGATTGATTGTTAGTTAAATTATTGATTAATTCCTCTAAAACTCCAGTAGTTTCAAAGTTAACGACAGGTAGTTTTGCTAATGTTTGGGTATCTCCAGAAGTAAGGCGTAAAGCATCCTCAACCGATAATGGTATCGCTTCATAAGTATTATTAAAAATAGCTTGTGCTGCTCTTACGTCGGCTGGCTGTAGGGCAATCCATTCTTCATTGATTTTAACAACAGGCGATCTTTGTGCCAATAACTTCTCAAATTCTTGTTTGGAAATAGTCTGCTCACCAATAGCTAATTTTAAGTCATAATTTAGCAAGCTTTTTAAACTCAATCTTTCCCCTTTTTTTTCTGCAACTTTTGCCTGAATACTAATGCCTAGCCTTTTTTCGGCTGCACCAGTAGCCAAGCTAGGTGGTAATATAACGCCCAATCCACTGTCTTGTAGTGTCCAAGCAGTCGATCTAATAAACTCGTAAACTTGAATAGGATCGAGTTCACAAAAGCTCGGTTGTTCCAACTGCAAACTGTCAGCAATAGGAGTGTAAAGACGAGAGGCTAATCCTAGCCCTTTTAACAAGGTTTCTTGAGGACGTTCAATCGTTCTTTGTTGCCAAATTAACTGTTCGACGGGTTGCTGCCATATCGTGTCTGCTGCAATTAAAAAATGGGTATTGTCTAAGGATTGCAAACCATATTTCAAAAGCCAATTGCCCTGACCATTTTCTATGGCTTTAGAGGAGGGCGGTTGTAAAATTAGACAGACTCTAAACTGATACGTTTTTAATTGTTGATTGGTGGGTGAAGCCAAATGCTCTTGAATAGAAAGTGTCCAATTATTCCAGGCATTTTCTAGCCGTTTGATGTCGGTTTCTTTCGCTTCAATAGGATGATAGGGTTGCGTTAAAGAGCGCAACCAGTCTTTAACAAATAATTCTTGTAAAGGAAGAGATGGCAAGGGAGACAATTGCCGAATTTTAGCATCAATGACAAGCTGCAAAAAATCCAAAATTAAAGTTTGTCCCTCCAACCAGTTTAAATGAACCTCTTTTTCGTTAGTATTATCTCGCTGGTAAGCCAAACAAACAGGCGGAATTAATTGAGTAAACTTAGCAAAGCGCGCTCGATCTAAGGTACTATCTAGTAAGGGAAACCATTGACTATAGTAAATTTCATTTTCGGGATGCACAATCCCCGGTAGAAACTTACCTCTGACCAAAAGCTCTAAACTCCAGCGATAGAGGTGCAGCCAAAATTTTAAATCCTCTCCGATAAATTGTTCTCGATCTTCTGCAAATCCCAACGGTAGTTTTTCTAAAAAAATAACTGCTTCTGATGCATTTAAACCGATTCCGTCAATTTGCCAGGGATGCAAAACAACTTCTCGAATGCTGTCTATTTTACCGACCAACTGTTCTGACAAAATAGGAAGTTTGGCTTTTTTTTGATTGACGATTTCGCTGGGAAGAAAAAAGGTTTCTGTCAGCCAATTTTCTGCTAAATTATTTGACCACAAAGCATGAGATTGCAAAAAATCTTTTAAATGCGATCGCTCTAGTTGAAAAGGATGGGGAACAACCGATTTAATCGCAGCTTGTTGGGCAGAAGTTGTCTTCCAAGTTTCTAACCAAAGAAATAAATAACTCGTTTCGGGTTTGACAATCCAACTGCCATGTAAAGTAGACATAAACTGTAGAAAAATAAACTAACTTTGCAAATCATCAAGACGTGCGAGGACTTCTGCACTGTGAATCGCCGGATTGACCCCTAAAAACCGTTCTCGCAAAATTCCTTCAGGGTCGATTAAGTAAGTATGGCGCAAAGACATCAACCCCAACCACGATCCATACGCTTTACTCACTTCTCCCGTTGTATCTGCCAGTAAAGGAAACTTCAGTTCTTCAGAATCGCAAAATTCGGCATGGGAATCCACATCATCCGCACTAACACCCAAAATTTGAGCATTTTTCTGTTGATATTTGAGCAAATCTTGTTGGAAGCGACGGGCCTCTAGGGTGCATCCAGAGGTAAAATCTTTGGGGTAAAAATAGAGAACAACCCACTTACCTCGATAATCTGCTAGGGAAACCTCCCCATCTCCGGTATTAGTGGGTAGCGTAAAGGCAGGTGCATTTTGATTGAGAGGGGGTTGTGGCCCGCCTAAAGCTAGTGCAGAGGGAATCGACTGATACCCACTCAAAAGGGTCAGACAGATTGCTAGCAAGAGAGTCAGAAAAGTGCGACGCGACATGATACTACAAGGATAATTGTTTTCTTGACATTAGTTTACAATTTACAATCAATAACACTTTTCCTAAGTAATCGCTGAGGGATTTCGTTTGTTCGTTAATAGACTTGACCGTAATATCTTGGATTGTCTGATTGACTGTCATGAAAGTGTTAAAATACAGATACAATAATATTTAATAGTTAGAATAAAAGTTAAAAAACATGAAAATTACGGATATCGATAGGGGGGCTATTCGTTCTGTGATCGAACGGCAATTAGAAGCTTTTCACCGAGATGATGGAGAAGTGGCATTTGCTTGCGCTAGTCCCGACATTCAAATTCGCTTTGGCAAAGGGAAACAATTCATTAATATGGTAAAAATTGACTATTTCCCACTATATCATCCTCGGGCTGTCATTTTTGAAGAATTAACCATCTTGGAAGGATTTCCTGCTCAAGATGTCTTGTTGATGGATGAGAAGGGTGATATTTATCAAGCGATTTATTTTATGCAGCTTCAATCTGATGGGAGTTGGCGCATTCACGGATGTTTTCTAAATTGTCGTAAAAATTAATCTTAGTCAATTTTAGTAAAAAATTAAATGCCGATCACATATTTACGCCATTCTTGGTTGAGGTTGCCTCTAGTATGTTTGACG
>JBGTNM010000484.1:0-11987 GCA_041743025.1 Microcystaceae cyanobacterium | reverse complement strand
TCTCTTTTTTAATTTTACAAGAGAACTTATCCTGAATATTAATTCAGGAGAAAAGGCAAATTTTAGGTAGGGTTAAATTAGTTTAGGGCAAGCTTTTAAAATTTGCTATTATACCATAAAAAACTTTTGCAAGAGGTCTATGGGGAACTCAATACAGAAAATGAGGAACTTAGCCCAGAAGATGAGAATCATATTGAGGCTCTAAAAAAAACAATTAAGCAATGTCAGCAAACTGATTTCTCATTGGGGTTTGAGTCAGATTACGTTCAAGCTTTGAAGAGTCATCAGACAAATGTGTTTTGGGCTATCAATAATAGATGTGGTATTTATGAACCTGGAGGAATTAATATATACTTTGATGCTAAGAGTTTAACTGAAGATCTTGTTAGAAGAAAATTGGGAGATGCAAAGTCTCAAATAGTTGGAGCGATTAAAAATACAGAGGAAGGAGCTTCAAATATTTCAGGACTCAAACCTGTTTTAGAAGTTTTGAGAAATCAAATAGATGAAGATTACGAAAAGTTTGCGATTCAAGTGAGTAAAGAGATTTATAAACTTTTGAGAAATGAGAAATTTGCACCTTTGAATAATTTTAATCCCTTTTGGGCAAAGATACAGAGTCGCTGGGGACAAGGCAAAGGTTATAGGAATGATGTATTGGAAATGTATAAAGAGCAACTTCAAGGTGTAGACGAATTCTTAAGGAGCAAAGCTCAAAAACTTTGGCATCAGAAGTTCATGTCAAAAATCTTAGAGTTCTTTGTCGAGGGCTAATACCAATTCCCAAATTGTTGGCTACACATCTGTAGTAGGGGCGACCGGCCGTTCGCCCCTACACTCTTCGCCCTCCTAATTTTTGCTATTTTCCTCAATCCACGCCAAAAGGATAGGATTGACTAATTCGGGGGCTTCGTCTTGGGGACAATGGCCGACTCCTTCTAAGGGAATAAATCGCTCAACAGTGGGAAAATTGACCCACTCACGGGCGAGTTCGATGTCTTCCCAAGGGTCATCGGTTCCCCACAAGAGAATTACCCGACAAGGCAGAAGAGGTAACAATTCCTCTGGTAGGGGCCCCTGAGAATAGCGAGTAAAGGCTAAAAAGACATCGGCTGCCCCCTCCTGCCTAGCTGGAACCATCAGCAAGTCAATGAGTTCCTCTGCGATCGCACCGGGACGAGCGTAAGCTTGTAAGAGAATCTTGCGAACCGTTTGCGGCTTGGCAATTTGGGAAAAAAATAAGCGTCCGATGGTTTGATTGCCCAATAGCTTTTGCACGAATGACGTGCCCACTCGCTTGTACCAGGGCAAGGAAAACCGCTTGCGATCATGGAGGAGTCGTAGAGAGCAATTAATCGCAGCGATGCCCAGCACCCAATCGGGATAGTCTACTGCCGCTTGCATGGCAACGATGCAGCCAATCGAATTTCCCACCCAAAAAGCGGGGCCTTTGACCACCTCGCGGCAAAAATCGGCTAATTGTGTGCCCCAAGTTTCAAACGTGTAGTCAATTTCTGGGCCAGGTTTGGGTTTGGCCGAACCCCCAAATCCAATCAAATCGATCGCGTAGCAACGACAGGTTTGCCCCAGAATCGGTAAATTCTTGCGCCAATGTCCCCAGCAGCTGCCAAATCCATGAATTAACACCACAGCAGGGCCGCTATCTCCACAACTTTGATAGCAGATAGGAAATCCGCGCCAGTGCCAAGTTTTGGCCGGTGAATTGACAAGGGTAACTGAATTCATGGGTATGGGTAATGGGTATTTTTTAAGGGTATCAAACCTCGACTTTATCGGTTTCGGACTCAGTAGCGGCGGGAGTTTTTTCAGGCTCTTTGCTAGTGGGTTCAATCACTGTAGATGTTGGCGGGATCAGGTTTTCAACACCATTAATCGCCACGCCAATCAGCGTAATTGCTGCTTCGGTCAACTGGTCAATCGCTTCATTCAGCAGGCTCGAACGGGTTATGCCGGGCCGCGTCACCATCACTAAGCCGTCGGTCAGGGGTTCAAGTAGGAGGGCATCGTTACAGCGAGACAAAGAAGGGGTATCGACAATCACCAAATCGAAGCGGCCTCTAGCATCTTTGAGCAGCAGTTGCAGTTCGCTCGATTCCACAATAGCGGCCGCCTGTCGCTGTGGGCCGGGACTGGGCAAAAGGTAGAGGTTGGCAATAGCGGGGACTAAACTAATCGCGTCGGTACGAGCGGCATAATAACGCAAGGGTTCGAGGTTGGCTTCAGGATTGGGAGTCACCTCCAGCCATCGCGCCTTCGAGGGCGATCGCAGGTCTGCTTCTATGAGAAGTGTCCGTTTGCCTGCGAGGGCGGAAGCTACAGCTAGGTTGTAAGCGGTCGTACTCTTGCCTTCTTCATTGCTAACGCTGGTAATAATGATCACCTTTGAAATATCTGACCCCAAACGGCGCAGGTTACTGCGGAATCGCTCGTAAAAGCTCAAATCGGCAGCATCAGAATCTAGCAACACGGGAGAGCCATCTTCGTGTACTAGGGCATTATAGATGTAGGGGAGTTGCCCCAGTAAGGGAACTTCGCGGTCGGTGAGGGCATCGCGAATTTCTTGAGGGGTATGCAAGCGATCGTCAAGCAGGGCGAGCAGAAGAATGACTCCGGCTCCCGCCACCAGACCAATACCTGCTCCTGCTCCCAGAATTAACAGTTTATTTTTAGCCTGGGGCGCTCTGATTTCAATCGGTTGGTAGCTAGCGGGCAAGGCAATGGCCAAACTGCCGACGGTTTCGGCTTCTGCGGCTTGGGCATCGACTAAGGCTGTAAGGATATTCTGGTAGACAACCCGTCTAAATTCAACATTTTGCACCAAACGCGCTTGTTGCAATTGTTGGTCTGGGAATTTTTCGTATTGCGTTCGCAGTTCTTTTTCGGTACTGACGACTGTTTGCAGTTGCTTGTACAGTCCTGCTCGACGGGTTTGTAAGCCCAATAGTTCGGCAGCGAGTTGTTGTCTTCGGGGATCGAGGCTGCTTTCTTGACGGATCTGAGTAATGGGTATCACGGCGAGTCCCCTAGCGCCGATCAGTTCTTTTGCCCGTTGCTGCAAGAGATCTTCACTGACTTTTCGTTCTTTTTCTAGCCTGACCATTGTCGGATGTTCGGGGCGCAGATCCAATTGTCGGCGTTCGATCTCTTGTTCGATTTGGGAGATTCTCACGCGCACGTTAGCGAGTAGGGGATCGGCACTAAGGGCGACAGACGTGTAAGCCTGTTCTGGCGTTAGCCCTAATTGATTGATGCGACTCTCTATCTGACCTTCGACTTCTTGCAGTTGTAGCTGTAAGTCGCGCTGCCGTTGCTGGCTATTGGTAATGCTACTAAATAAGCTGCCATCTTGAATGGCAAGTAAATCGGAGCCTTGCTTGCTAATGTAATCGTAAAAATTCTTTTCTGCGGCGGTTAGTTCTTGTTGAGCTTCAGCCAGACGCTTACTGAGGGCTTCAATGCGGCTTCTCAGTGCAGACGTGCTGAGCCAGCGACTATCCTCAACCATTTCGTCGATAAAAGTTTCTAAAATTAAGACGGCTCTCGTGGGGGAAGCCTTGTCGGCATATTCGAGGGTAATGACTTGCGGTTGGGGCGTATTCTCGCTTTGCTCTTTTTTCTCTTGATCTTGTCCAGGAAAAGTAATTTTTAGGTTTTTATCGCGTATTTCTAGCGTTTCTTGCCTTTTTAGCTGTAATTTTTGCTCGACATTCGTTAAAACGCGATCAGACAAGAGCAGGTCTCGACTGACAGCTCGCCCTCGTGCCTGAATCTGAGAACCGGTGGCGGTGAAAGCGGGAGGAGGCTCACGGAAGGCTAACTGTCCCACCGCACGGTAGACGGGTTTAGGGGGAGGCGGGGGAGGTTGCATGGCGACAATTCCTGAAATGCCCAAAGCTGCCAGAAAGGTTAAAAACCCCAGCCACTTGTTTTGGTCAAAAGAGATGAGAAAGCGTTTGACAATGGGGGGAGCCATAAATTGAAGCCCAAAAAATCGCTGATGTCACTATTTTAGACGTTTGCGCTTTACGCGATCGCTTTCCCTTGCAAAGGTTAACTTAATGCGTCGCTGTGCTGTTAAGTGCTTAAAAGCCAGAGTTTCGGTTATTGTTATTGTTATTGTTACCGCCAAAAAGACTGCTGTTGCCAATCCCAGTGATAAAACTAGAAAACCCAAAAAGATCGCGTATCGGTTGCGTCAGCACGCGGAAGGCAGAAAACACCTGTCCTAAAAGGGTACGATTGACGACAATCACATCTTGGTCGCGCAGAGTAACGTATTGAGTCACGTCTAAATTTTGCACTGTCGCAATGGGGTTGAGTCCTTGGGCGACCACTTTGCCTTGTTCGGGATCGAAACGCAGCAAAGTCACTTCGTTTTTGACTAATCCTGGAACAGTGGTAGGAAAGTTGGCGACAGCATCGAGGAAGGTGCTGCCATTGCGAAGGGTCACGTTGCGGATGGAGACACCCGCCGGTTGAGTGGGTACCAAGACGCGAACGATAATGGAAGGTTGGGAGAGGTTGGTACGAGCGATCAAATTCTGGTCGTAATTTTGCTGTCCGGTTTCTAGCTTAGCCAAAATCACCGTATCGCCTCCTTGCAAGCGGAACTCTGGCAATCGCGTTCCCTGGATTAACGGGGTGTATAGATCCACTTTTTCTTCGAGGGTGGTTCCGTCTACCAGGCGGCGGCGGATGATAATCGAGCGTAAATCGGCCTGAGGTGTACTTCCCCCAACTGCCGTGATCACATTATTAAGCGTAATGCCTGCCCCAAAGAAATAATAACCCGGTCTGACCACTTCTCCTATAATCGTCAGTTGAACCGGACGCGCTCCTACCAGCGTCGCGATCACTTCGGGTTCTTCTTGCAAGAAGCGTTGCCCCAACTCGTAAGCAACTTTGGTTTCTAATTCATCTAAGGTGAGTCCGACAATGGCAATTGTCCCTAAAAAGGGAATGCGAACCTGTCCTTCAAAATCGATCGCCGCGCTAAAACTGAACTCAGGAAAGTCGTTTACAATGACATTAATCGAATCTCCAATGGCCAGTCGATAGAGATTAAATTGCTCTGATGTGTTGATATCAAATACAGGCGGCGAGTAGCTTTGGGGCGGAATATCGCTGGGTCGGAAGGTGGGGTCAGGGGCAGCCGGAGTAACTGGCTCCTCGGCAGGCGGGGCTACCCAAATCCCTTCTGGTGCTTGTACGTCTGGACTAACGGGCTTGTCAGTTGGAGTGGTCGGAGCTGTCCAAACCCCTTCTGGTGCTTGGCCCCAGCTTGCTTGAGTCCCAACACCTGTTTGGAGACTCCACAAAGCTAGTCCACTCGTCAGTGGATAGAATAGGGCAACCGCGACGCGAGTCATTTTCACCCCTAGGCTGCACAGGAAGTTAACGGGTATGGTATTCGACATCGTTCTGAAGAGCTTTTGCCTCGAAAACGTCTCGATTGAGAGTGGTTTGAACCGTCTGAGCTAGGGATTTAATGTCAGCCTCAGCCTTGGCTAAATCTCCTAGTGGGTCAATGGGCATCTTGAGAGAAACGGCGATCCAAGGCACTCGCTGGCGGTGCAATTGCGCCCACTGATCAGCCCAAAACCACTGAGCGGGAGCAAAATTTCCCCCTCCCGGCCAGGCATACCACTGAACGACGACAAAGGTTTGGGCGTTCCAAGCCCGAAAGAAACGAGCGCTCACGGGATGGTCAGATTGTTCGGCGCTCTCAAAGGGGAGAACTTTGTGAGAATCCGTTTTCCATCGCTCGATTCCATTGAGATCGACCCATTCCACTTGAGGGTGGTTCCGATAATAATCTTGCGGCATCAAAAAAACCACCGCTTTTTGGAATTCACCTCGCTCGATCGCTTGCACTGACCACTGATTGCCGCCGATACGGATTTCGCTCTGTTCGAGAGTCTGCCATCCGGGAAAGTTTAGGGGCTGCTTTTGAAGTGCCTCCAAACGCTTAATCTCGCTCACCTGGGGTAAGTCGGCCCAAGATGGCTGTCGGCTCAAGTAGTTGGGAATGGCAGTCACGGCGATCGCCAAACTCAATAATCCTACTAAAATTAACTGTGGCAGGGAAATTCGCCCTTTGAACTGAGGAAATTCCCTAGAAAAAATGAATTTAGATTTAAGATTATTCATGCAGGTGATTTTCCTCTTTGATGATTGGGCTATGCTGTTTCGGTTCAGTCCGATCCATCCACCAATTGAGTCCGACAATGGCGACTAACATCAAGACGGAATACAGATCGCCTGCCTGTCCTTCATGCAGCAACTCGAAGCTTCGGGTGTCTCCATTGCCGTGAAACAGGGCCAACAACGTGTTGCGAATAATATTAGCGATGATACTAATAACTGCCGCTCCCGTTAGTAAAGTCACTACCCTTTTGGAATTTCTTAAATTCCCTGTCCAGTGCAATAAAATTAATGTGACATAAAGACTCGTAAACAACATTTTTAATCCCGCACAGTAGGGAGCTACTTCGACGGATTGTCCGTTGACCGTTAGATAAATTTGGTTAACGCTCGCCTCAAATCCCAATTGCATTAAAAAAAATCCTGCCACACCTGCAATAAATTTTTGTAGCGGTAAAGTATAGGGCGTAATAAGATAGGGAATCGGATTTGGAGTTGCTAAGAAAATAAGCAAAAGCGGCAACCAATTGAGTTTAAATCCGGGAATTCCTTTCAACCATAAAGTAATTCCAAGCAGCATGACAGGGAAAGAAAAATTGACAAACTCGAAGGCTCCTGTCGAATATAAAATAATTCCTGCAATGATTAAAATGATTCCCAAAGGATGGGACTGTTGTTTTAATTGTTGCCACTTTTTGCGGTGTTGCCCGAAAATGACATAAGCAGCATAAGGCAAGCCAATCAGTCCGTGACTGAAATATTCGTGTTCAATGCTAATACTCTTATTAAGCCATCCATCATACCAATGCAGAATAAGCGGTAAATAGAGCAGGCTCAAAAGACAGACAATGAGAGCATTACCCAGATTGCGTTCGAGATAAGATGGCAGTTTTTGGACGGCGTGCATAGTGCAATTATTAATTATCAGTTATCAATCAATTATTTTTAATTAATTATAAGCTACATCATAGACCAAAAGAAGTCCCTCGCTAAAAGCGAGGGACTTCTTTTGGCAGAAAGTTAAATTGGGTTGAAATTAACCGAGGAGTGCTTTCGCTTTAGCAATGACGTTATCGACGGTGAAACCGAATTTTTCGAGAGCAACGCCGCCCGGTGCAGAAGCGCCAAACGTGTCGATGCTGAGGCACGCGCCTTCATCAGTGACGTAGCGACACCAACCAAAGCTGATTCCCGCTTCTACTGAGAGACGTTTTTTGACTCCTTTAGGCAGCACTGATTCTTTGTAGTCTGCGTCTTGCTCCTCAAAAAGTTCCCAACTGGGCATAGAGACGACACGGACTTTAATACCTTCGCCCCGCAGTGCGTCTGCCGCCTTCACGCAGAGGTGGGTTTCGCTGCCCGTACCAATGAGAATCAGGTCGGGTGTGCCGTCGCTATCGCTGAGGATGTAAGCCCCTTTAGCGACTGCCTCAATGGTGCTACCTGCCAAATTGGGCAAGCCTTGACGCGAAAAAGCGAGCAGACTGGGACGGTGGCGATTTTCGACCGCAATCTTATACGCACCAGAGGTTTCGTTGCCATCTGCCGGACGCAGCACAATTAAGCTGGGAATCGCCCGCAAAGAAGCAATGTGTTCGACGGGTTGGTGAGTCGGCCCGTCTTCGCCGAGGGCAACCGAATCGTGAGTCATCACCCAAATCGAGCCAGCTTCTGAGAGCGCAGACAAGCGAATGGCATTACGCATATAGTCGGTAAAGACTAAAAAGGTCGCGCCATAGGGAATTAAACCGGAACCGAGCAGAGCTATAGCGTTACAAATCGCTCCCATGCCGAACTCGCGCACACCGAAGTGAATATTGCGGTTTTGATACTGCCCTTTTTGAAATTCGCCGATTCCTTTTAACTCAGTGTAGTTGGAGTGAGTCAGGTCAGCCGACCCTCCCAGCAACCCCGGCAGAACGGAGGCAAGAGCGTTGAGGGTGATTTCCGAGTGTTTGCGGGTCGCTAGAGCTTTGTCTGCGGGGGTATAGGTGGGGAGAGCTTTTTCCCAGCCTGGCGGCAATTCGCCGCTCGTCAGTTGCTCGAATTGAGCCGCTTCTTCGGGATATTTGGTTTTGTATTGCTTGAAAGTGTCGTGCCATTCGGCTTCGTATTTCGCGCCCCGTTCAATGGCTTGGCGGAAGTAGTTGAGGGCATCGTCGGGTACGACAAACGGCTCGTAATCCCAGCCTAAATTTTGCCGCGTGGCAGCAACCTCATCGGGGCCTAAAGCTGCGCCATGAACGTCAGCCGTATCCGCCTTGTTGGGAGAGCCGTAGCCGATAATGGTAGTCACTTTAATCAGCGATGGCTGATCTTTAACCGCTTTAGCGGCTTCAATCGCTTTAGTAATGGCATCGAGGTCGGTATTGCCATCCGCGACGTGCTGGACGTGCCAGCCGTAAGCCTCAAAACGCTTACAGACATCTTCGGTAAAGGCAATCTCGGTCGAACCGTCGATAGAAATATGGTTGTCATCGTAGAGAGCAATCAGCTTGCCGAGTCCCCAGTGTCCAGCCAGCGAACAGGCTTCCCCAGAGACTCCTTCCATGTTACAGCCATCACCTAGGATGACATAGGTGTAGTGATCGATGAGTTGGCAGTCTGGTTTGTTAAAGACTGCTGCCAAGTGAGCTTCAGCCACCGCTATGCCGACCCCATTGGCAATGCCCTGTCCTAGCGGGCCAGTGGTGACTTCTATGCCTGTAGTGACGTGATTTTCGGGATGTCCAGGGGTTTTTGACCCCCACTGCCGAAATTGCTTAATTTCGTCAAGGGAAACGCTGTCATAGCCTGTTAAGTGCAGCATGGCGTACTGTAACATACAACCGTGCCCGGCCGAGAGGACGAAGCGATCGCGGTTAATCCATTTGGGGTTTTTCGGGTTGAACCGCATGAACTTGTTCCAAAGGACAAAGGCCATGGGAGCAGCCCCCATTGGTAGCCCTGGATGACCAGAGTTGGCTTTTTGGACGGCATCAATGGCCAAAAAGCGGATAGAGTTTATACAAAGCTCTTCAAGTGACTGGGTGGCAACGACCATAACTTTTTATTGGAATCGATTACGATAAAACAACAACTGATTAAACAAGGCAAAGGCTTGCTAGCTGAAGCTAGCCCCAAGGTTAGTACTTATCATCTCACGGTCGGGCTGAGAAGTGAATAGTGAATAGTGAATAGTTAACAGTTGTCAGGTGATACCAGTGGCTCTCCTTCTTGAAATTATCGATATTTTCGGAAGGCTAGCGTGACATTGTGACCGCCAAAACCAAAAGAATTGGACAGAGCTACTTCGACACTTAGCGAGCGGCTTTGATGGGGAACATAGTCGAGGTCACATTGCGGGTCAGGATTGAAGAGATTAATCGTCGGTGGAACTTGGTCGTGAGCGATCGCCATTACCGTTGCTACTGCCTCAATTCCCCCCGAACCGCCGAGGAGGTGTCCCGTCATGGACTTGGTAGAACTAATCGCTACCCGGTAAGCGTGTTCTCCCAAGGCTTTTTTAATCGCTTGCGTTTCGGTCGGATCGTTGGCGGGCGTACTGGTGCCGTGGGCGTTGATATAATTGACGCGCTCAGGATTGAGTCCACCATCTTTGAGCGCGAGTTCGATCGCTCTGGTGGCTCCTTGCCCGTCAGGAACGGGGGAGGTAATGTGATAGGCATCGCAGGTCATACCATAGCCGACGATTTCGGCGTAGATATTGGCTCCTCGACTGAGGGCGTGTTCGAGTTCTTCGAGGATTAAGATGCCTGCGCCTTCTCCCATGACAAACCCATCGCGATCGCGGTCGAAAGGACGGCTAGCATGAGCCGGGTCGTCATTGCGGAACGATAAAGCTTTCATCGAAGCAAAGCCAGCAACGGCTAGGGGTGTGACGGCAGCTTCTGCCCCACCACAGATCATGGCCTTTGCGTCGCCTCGTTGAATCAGGCGAAAAGCATCTCCGATCGCATTTGACCCCGCCGCACAAGCTGTCACGGTACAGATATTAGGGCCTTTGGCTCCCGTCTGGATGGCGGTCAGTCCGGCCGCCATATTGCAAATCATCATGGGAATCATGAAAGGACTGCAACGGCTAGGCCCTCGCGTCAAGAAAACTTCCTGCTGATCTTCTAAGATTTTCAACCCCCCAATTCCCGTCCCAATGATGACACCCACTTGCCCCGCATTCAGGTCATCAATGACTAACTGAGCGTCTGCGAGGGCCGCCAGGCTGGCGCAGACGCCAAATTGGGCAAAGCGATCCATCCGCTTAGCCTCTTTGCGGTCTAAATAGTCATAGGGATCGAAGCCTTTGACTTCACCCGCAATCCGGCAAGCGTGGCGGGATGCATCAAAAAGGGTGATCGCATCAATTCCGTTGCGTCCGGCGAGCGATCCTTCCCAGTATTCGCTTTTCGTTTTGCCGATGGGCGTGAGCGCGCCTAACCCCGTTACGACCACTCGTTTTCTATCAGAATTTGTCATCATGTTTGCTGTTTGGAAGGCTGAGTTTGCCTAGAAGGCAGGTTGGGAGAGATGGGTCAATTTCCCACAGAATGGCTCTAAAAAATGGCAACTACGAGTTTCAAGCCGGTGTTTGGACTTGTTGCGCGATGTATTTGACAACTTCGTTGACAGTACTCATTTGCTCGGCAGCTTCATCGGGAATTTCAATGTTAAATTCTTCTTCTAAGGCCATGATGAGTTCGACCGTATCGAGGGAATCTGCGCCGAGATCGTTAGCAAAACTCGCTTCAGGCGTTACTTTTTCGGCATCGACTGCGAGTTGTTCGACCACGATTTTTTTGACTTTTTCAAAAATGTCTTCTTTCATTAACCTGGTATTTTGCCGCTAATTGGACTCGTCTAATTCAAGGAATCGGACATCATGAGGAGGAAGTAGGGCGGACGTTACCACTTCCTAAACAACACCGTTAAAATTGGCTCGGTATTTTTTATCTTATCATCGATGGTTCTCTGGGCCAGGCGGCAAAAACGCTATTTTATCCCTTGACACCGCTTCCCGACTCAGTTGGCAGAATATATCGCTGTAAAAACACAAATAAAAACAATACCGGGACGACAGAGATAATCGAGCCTGCTGCGATGAGTCTCCAGTCTAGATCTAATGCACTAGCCAGTTTCGCTACGCCCAAGGGCAGGGTATAGTAGTCGGGGCGGTCTAAGACAATCAGGGGCCAGAGAAAGTCGCTCCAAGACCCGATAAAGACGAAAATGGCTAGCGTTACCACCGCAGGTCGCACCGCACTGAGCATCACATTCCACCAGATGCCTATCTCCGAACAGCCATCAATGCGTGCGGCTTCAGAGAGTTCTTGGGGAACTCCCAAAAAAGCCTGACGCAACAGAAAAATGCCAAAAGCCGAGGCTAAGCTCGGAAAGATGATGCCCAAATAAGTGTTACGTAACCCTAATTGCACGGCTAGAACGTAAAGCGGAATCATGACGATTTGAAAGGGAATAATAATGGTGGCCACGATCACCGCTAAGAGGGTATTACGTCCTCGAAAGTCCAGCCGCGCTAGAGGGTAAGCTGCCAGCGCACAAATAACTAAATTGAGACAAACGCTCAGAAATGCTACCAATGTACTGTTGAATAAGTAACGTCCGAAGGGATAGCTCTGCCACACCACGCGAAAGTTCTGCCAAGTCGGGGTTTGTGGCAAAATCTGCCAAAGGTCGCTAAAAATATCTTCAGTCGGCGATTTAAAAGCAGTGCCGAGCAGCCAGAGCAGGGGAAAGAGCATAGCGAGGGCGATTGTTGCCAAAAGTAAATAAATTGCAAAAATTTTGAGTGGAGACTGAGATTTCCT
>JBGTNM010000483.1:0-26487 GCA_041743025.1 Microcystaceae cyanobacterium | reverse complement strand
CTACACTTATGCCCTCTCAAAAAACGTCTCAGTTTCAATTTTTTAAAAATATAACAAAAAGGCTAAAGATCTATTAAAATATTTATATAACAATCCTCTGTGTCTTTGTGCCTTTGTGGTTAATATAAATATGTCATCAACACAGCAAAAAGATTGGGAAGAAGGTTTTATTCAAACCAATGGCATTCAATTACATTATGTCACTCAGGGGCAAGGTTCTCTGTTGTTAATGTTGCATGGATTTCCTGAATTTTGGTACTCGTGGCGGCATCAAATTCCTGAGTTTGCCAAAGAATATAAAGTTGTTGCTGTCGATTTACGCGGTTACAATGACAGTGAAAAGCCGCCAAATTTGAAAGCCTATCGCATGGAAGAATTTTTAAAAGATATTGAAGGCGTTATTAAAGGATTGGGCTACGAGCGTTGTATTTTAGTCGGACATGATTGGGGAGGCGCGATCGCTTGGTTTTTTGCCGATGCCCATCCTGAAATGGTAGAAAGATTAATCGTGTTAAATCTTCCCCATCCTGCTAAATTTGTACAAGGCTTGCGAACTCCCCAACAATTATTAAAAAGCTGGTATATGTTTTTCTTTCAATTCCCTTTGCTACCTGAGTGGTTTTTGCAAGCTAATAACTATCAACCAATTGCTTCAATGATTAAAAATATGGCAATCGATAAAAGTGCCTTTAGTCAGAATGACTTAAAAGCTTATCAAGAGGCTGCTGCCAAACCAGGCACACTCACTGCCATGTTAAATTATTATCGAAATCTCTTTCCTGACTTTTTGCAAAATGCTCTAAAAAACTGGAAGGTTATGGAAACACCAACCTTAATGATTTGGGGAGAAAACGATACGGCTTTAGGGAAAGAATTGACTTATGGCACAGAGACATACGTAAGAAATTTGAGCATTAAGTACATTCCTAATTGTAGTCATTGGGTACAACAAGAATGCCCCCAATTAGTCAATCAATATATGCGAGAATTCTTGTAAGCATTCAGAACTCAGGCTGACAGATCAAAGCTGATAGCTTACAAATTTTTAGCCCGTCGCTGAAGATGATTGATCGATATTAGAGGTCATTGAGGGACGAATCAAACTAGCGATCGCCAACAAATCAACTAAGTAAGAAAGCTGCTTCAATTCCCACGATTCCCATAATTTCGGGGTCTGGCAGTGATGGAAGCAGAGAATCCCCCACAATTCATTTTGGCGCATGACCGGAAACATGGTTGCTGTCAAAACCGTTAATTGCTTGAGAGGGGCGATCGCCGCATCCGGTAAGATCGAGGGTTGGCACAAATCCAAAATAACCATTTGTCCCTGCTTGTAGCGTTCTTGATAGTGATTAAAAGCGGTTATATCATCCCCAGACAAGCTTTTGAGGGAAGGAAATCCTTCTTTTGTCGATTCTGCCCAAAGCGTGCCGTCTTTGCGGTAAAAGGCGACTCTTTCGGCAGCGACTAACGTCCGCAATTCAGCGACAACCGTGTTAAACAAAGTCTGAAGTTTAAAAGTGTGGCGTAACTGCGCTGCAAGCTGGTGGAGGAGTTGTTCCCACGGCTGCTGTTGCGTAAATTGTCGCTGGAGAAAGTCTAACTGTTTGAGTGCTGTGCTGGTATTGAGGAGCCGCTTGACTCGCTGGGACAAAACCGCCCAATAGATGGGTTTGGTGATATAGTCTGTCGCGCCAGCCGCAAAAGCGCGATCAATGGAGACGCGATCGTCGAGAGCCGTAATCATCAAGATAGGCAGGTGATTGCCAGCCGCAAGACTCCGCAGGGACTCACAGCAAGTAAATCCATCCATTTCCGGCATGATGGCATCTAGCAGCACCATATCGGGATTCAAGCGGCGGTACTCATCAAGACACTGAGCGGCATTTTTGACATCAATTGCTCGATAGCCCTCCTCTTCCATCGCGACTCTCAGTAAGCGTCGGGTAACGGGTTCATCATCGACAATGAGAATGAGGGGACGGTTAGGGGATGGCGGTTGACTATTCACGATAAGGGGTTGGCAGCTAACGGTTCGCGAACCTGTCTGCGTTCTCGCACTAAAGCTTGGCAGACTCGGTCATATTCTATTTTTATCGCAGTGATTTTATCATCCGCCTCAGCGATCTTACTAGTAAGGGCAATTGCTTCGACTTCCTGACACAGATGCGCCAAATAAGTTGCACCGAGGTTGAGGCTTGATGAGCGCAGTGCGTGAGCAGACTGCCGTAAGGCTGGGGCATCCCCATGTTGCAGGGCACTGTTCATCTTAGATAGGCGACTAGGCACGTCTTCGAGATAACTCGCGATCAGATCGCCAATGACTTCGGCGGCGCGTTTGCCTGCCATTTGCCGTAGCGCGTTAAGAATTTGCCAGTCGATAGCGGGTTTGTCCGAAAAAGGCTGAGTGCGACTTAGAGCTTGCCGTAACTCCTCAATGCGGATCGGTTTGGAAATATAGTCATCCATGCCAGCCGCCAGACACTTTTCGCGATCACCCCGCATCGCTTCGGCTGTCATGGCAATAATGCGCGGCCGCCGTTGGGGGGGGAATTCTTGATAAATTCGATAAGTTGCCGTAAAACCGTCCATTTCTGGCATCCGCACATCCATTAATATCGCATCGTAAGACTGACGGTGCAGAGCGTCGAGTACCTCCACACCGTCACTGACAATATCTGCCCAATAGCCCAATTTTTCGAGCAACAGGCGAATCACTTCTTGGTTAACCCCGACATCTTCAGCCACCAAGATCCGCAAAGGCAGCATTTCGGCTAGAGACTGGTTTTGCTCAGACTCCGAGGAGATAGGCGTGACTTTAATCGGTTTGCCGGCAAAAATACGCATCAGGCTGTCGTACAGTTGCGTTTGTTGAATGGGCTTGGTCAGAACAGCCGCAAATTCGACATCTTCAACATTTTGGGCAATTTCCTGCCTGGTAATCGAACTGAGCATCACCAAAGGCAACTTCTGACAGCGAGGTTGTTGGCGGATCGCTCTGGCTAAGGTCAGTCCGTCCATTTGCGGCATATTCATATCCAAAATCGCCAGATCAAAAGGAATTCCCTGCTTGAGCCATTCGAGGGCTTTGCTTCCCGATTCGACGGCACAGGTAAACATCCCCCAAGATTGGGCTTGCATGGTCAGAATTTTTTGATTGGTTAAGTTGTCATCAATAATTAATACGCGCTTGCCCATCAATTCGCGCTCGCCCTCTTTAGAATTGGCTGGAATCAGGCTGGGAGAAGCTTTTGCTTGGAGCGTAAAATAGAAAGTCGTGCCTTTGCCTTCGGTGCTATGTACCCACATTTTGCCCCCCATCAGTTCGCTCAAGCGGCGGCTGATGACCAATCCCAAGCCAGTCCCGCCATACTTGCGGGTTGTGGAAGCATCAACTTGACTGAAAGGTTTAAACAAACGCTCAATGCGATCAGTGGGTATGCCGATGCCGGTATCTTTGACGGCGAAGCGAAGTTCATAGGCAACGGGAGGGCCATCGGGGGTTTCGCTGTCGGGGAGGGGAGTGGCATTAACATAGACGACGACTTCGCCAGCTTCAGTAAATTTTACCGCATTACTCACCAAATTTGCCAAAATTTGACGCAGACGAGTGCTATCGCCGACAATGGCACTGGGGGTATGAGGTTCAACTAAATAGGCCATTTCTAATTTTTTGTCGGAGGCTTGGGGAACAAAGAGTCGCAGGACTTCTTCAATGCACTGTCCGAGTTCAAAGGGTTGTTCTTCAAGATCGAGTTTGCGGGCTTCAATTTTAGAAAAATCCAGAATATTGTTGATGGTCGTCAGCAGCGTTTCGCCACTACTGCGGACGATGTTGACACACTCGCGCTGTTTGGGCGTAAGGTTGGTATCGAGTAGCAGTCCTGTCATGCCCGTGACAGCATTGAGAGGCGTGCGAATTTCGTGGCCAATCATGGCCAGAAACTCATTTTTGGTTTGATTGACGGCGGCAAGAGCTTGTTGCGTGGCTTCTTGCTGCACGATCTGGCTTTCTAATTTTTTGAGGGACTGAAGGTATTGCGCTAAGCTCAGAGCGATTTCCTGCAACTGGGTAAAAGGATCGCCAGTGGCAAACGGGAGGCGATCGCTTTCTGGAATGAGGGATTGGGTTTGCTCAACCAGCCGCCGCAGAGGTTGGCGGACTTCCCGCTCGAACAAGGCGATCGCTGCTAAAATCAGCAGAACACTGACGGCTAGGGAGGCTGTTAATAGCTTGCCAGCAGAACCCAGCGTATCCTGATACGTGCGATTGAGAGAGTAACCAAAGCGAATTTCCCCTTTTGACTGACCAGCAACAATAATCGGCTTGCGAACTTCTCTAATTTCGCCTGTCTGCTTGATCGTTTTGAGGATTTCTTTAATTTCAAGCGTTTCTAAGGTGGTTGATTGCTGATTATCGCTCGTTTTGGCTTCTTCTTGCTCGATGGCTTGGACAATATTAGGCTCATCCTCGTTAAAAAAGCTGGCGAGAGTTTTCCCATTGGCATCGACAACCAAACTGTAGGCTAGCTCCGCCTCGACACTCATCTGTCTGAGCAGGCGAGTTAAAGTGGCATCATTAAGCTGAAAAGAGGGGTCTTGATTGACCGTTTGTAGTACCTTGGCCGCATCGGTGACTTTTTCTCTCAAGGTATTGACTTGCTGATGGTAGCGCCAGCGTACCTGAACGACACCAAAAACCATTTGAGCGACAATTAAGACGATGCTCGTCAGTCCGAGATAACGAAGGGTGATCTGCTTGTCATTGTGATGATTTCTTCCCATTATGGTTAGTCTCTCCTGCTCAGCTTGATCTTTGAACTTAGACAGCCCTATTTTGAGTAGCTGTCTGGCAATTTTTTGGCGATCTTTGACCTCTTACTAGTCTTAATGTTTCTTTACACAATAATACTCCACAAGCTTAGCAAGAATTTAATCACTCATCTCTGTTTTAGGAGACATTTTGTCAAGTGTTCCAAGCAGATCAAAGACTTGTGACCCTAAGTAACAACTTTGAGGGAACCAGAGACAGCCACTGCTCTCAAACGGGTGGAGCGTTGACAACAGATGCTACATAAAGTTACCTTCAGTGAATTTACGGTTAAACCTGTTATTAGTGTGGATTCAATTAAGAAAAATATCTATAATCTCCGTCACAAGGGTTAAGTGATCTCCGTCAATTCCCATAGCTTTTTCGCCGAGATATGTCACTATTAGTAAGCACTCGGTTGTTGTAGCAACGGCAAGCATGGCTAGGCGATCGCTTCGAGCATCCCCAGAAGGGATGATTAGAGCCAAACAGGTATTTGAAAGTAAAGGCTTGACGCAGGAAGATCTCGCCAACGAAGTTGGATTGTCCAGCCGACAGTCTGTCTGGAAATTTTTTACCGGGCGCCCGATTGAGCGCCAATATTTCAAAGAAATCTGTCAGCGACTCGACCTCGTTTGGGAAGAAATCGTTGAGTTGTCTCCAGAGAAGTCTACGCCGCTTCCTGTGGTGGAAGTAGACGACAATCTGGGGATTGCAGGATGGGTGCAGGTGATGCGTACTGGACTGTTTGAACTAATTCAAACCCAGTGTAATACCCTACAATCTCCGTTTGAAGTGACTCAGCCGCTTTTAAGTCAAGTTTACACAGTGACTCAAGTGCTATCTCAACCCAGCTATCAACGCTGGCTAGAAGTATCCGACTTGCAGGAGTCACATAACACTTCAGAACGGTTTAGCTTGTCACAAACCAATTTTGAAGCCGTTTCTGGGCTGGAAATTGTCTCCCAACAGGAAAAATTGATTATTCTCGGCAAACCTGGTGCTGGTAAGACAACCTTTTTGCAATACATTGCCCTCCAGTGCAATCAAGGTAAATTTCGTCAAGATTTAGTTCCTTTTTTTGTTCAACTGCGAACGCTATTCACTGAAATAGCCGACGGAGAAGAATTGACACTGCAAAACTATTTGATTAATCAGTGTCGGCGCGGTGGCTTGTCAAGACAACAAGGATTGAGCTTGTTGCAAGAGGGAAGGGGATTATTGCTTTTAGATGGACTCGATGAAATTCCGCTAGAAAAGAGTAACCAAATTTTAAAAGACATTGATAGCTTTACTCAAGAATTTTATAAAAACCCTATTATTATTACTTGTCGCAGTGCCGCTATTCCTTTTCATTTTCGCGGATTTACTTATGTAGAAATTACTGATTTTAATTCAGAGCAAATAGCGATTTTTGCTCAAAAATGGTTTTTGGCAACTGCATCTAGTTCGGCAGAAGGCAGGAAAAAAGCCCAGCAATTTTTAGATCAACTGAAGCGAACGGAAAATCAACCGATTCGAGAACTGGCGGTTACGCCGATTTTGTTAAGTCTTTTGTGTTCTGTGTTTCAAGAACGCATGAGCTTTCCTAGTAAGCGAGCCAAGCTCTATCAAGCGGCGTTAGATATCTTGTTAAAGCGTTGGGATCGTGCTAGAGGAATTCAGCGCGATCGCGTCTATCAGCATCTTTCTTTGCCAGATAAAATTAAGCTTTTATGTCAAATTGCTGCCACGACCTTTGAGCAAGGATGCTATTTTTTTGAAACGAGTGATGTTCTCCATATTATTGAGGAATATTTACGTCATTTGCCCAATCTCTCTAGTGATGTTGAAACGCTCTTGCTGACGAGCGAAGCCGTTTTAAAAGCGATTGAATTACAACATGGTTTATTGGTAGAAAGAGCGAGGGATATCTATTCTTTTTCTCACCTAACCTTTCAAGAATACCTCACTGCGAGAAAAGTCATTGCTAACCCGTCTGGATTAATAGAAAATGAGTTGATAAAATTAGCTGAAAAGATGCTCGATATTCGCTGGCGAGAAGTAATTTTGCTGACAGCGAGTATGTTGCCTAAAGCAGATCCTTTATTACGAAATCTGCTCAAAATCATTCAAAGATTGGTGAGCAAGGATTCCGCTTTATATCAACATTTAGCTAGCCTCAATCGTAAGGTATTATCCCTAAAACTTGCTTATAAAGAAGCAGCAATCAGAGCTTTTTATTTTACATTATTTAATCAAAGAGATTTAAATTTATCAATCGCTTTAGATGTTAAGTTCGCCAGTATGCGAAATTTAGTCCAAGAACTCGATCTAGATGCTACACTAGCCAGAGCCTTGAGAGACAGCCTATATTTGACAGAAAATCCTGACTTGAAAGATTTTCTGAATTTATGTTTTACGCTAGATTTAGAGAGCAGATTTAAACTTACTGCTGATTTCCAAAAAGCAATTCGAGCCTTAAAATCTCAACTTCCCAATCTAGATATCAACCGAGCAGAAATTGAAAATTGGTGGCGAACTCAAGGACAACAATGGTGCGATCGCTTTCGCCAGATTTTAATTGAGTATCGACAGATTGGCTGGGATTGGCAACTCGATCATCAACAGCAAGCAAGTTGGCAACAATATTATCAAGCTAACCTGTTTTTAGTCGAATGTCTCAATAGTGATTGTCAGATCACTCAAACGGTTCGAGAGGAAATTGAAGCGCAAATCTTATTACCTCCTCCCAGCCTAAATTAAAAAAATTAAATTTTACTTTTATTAATCAAAAAAATAGCAATTCCCAACACAATCGGCAGATTGAGGATGGGCAAGCATTTTAAAAACAAATCATTTGCCACCTGCTGCTTTGCCGCAGATTTTTGGGGTATTTCCTGGCTAATTGCCAGCGTTCGTGCCTGAGTGATATTAGGCGCGAACAAGCCAGATACGGCGATCATTCCAACAACCAAAACAATTGCTAAATTAATCGTTTTAAGGGCAGGCATTGGCACTCTCTTTTCTGAGAAATATTAATTTTTTAAAAAATAGTTTTTCAATCTTAATACTAGTTAACCTAAAAAGAAACTAAAAAGCATCCTCCTTGAGGTAGATAAACGAGAGTCCTAATTCTGGAGATTCCTAGGCAGGAACTCCCTTCTCACTCAACCTTATCCATTATTTCCGTCAATTAATTGGACTGGCATCACTAAATAAGTCATTTTTACCCCTCCTAACGGGGTAAAGATCACGGGTTGATTGCCTTCATTTAGCTGCATCTGAATATCGGCGGCAGGCAATGCCTTCAATCCATCCATCAAATATTTAATGTTAAAAGCAATATCGCCACTTTCTCCGGTAATTTCAGCCGGAATAGATTCTTTAGCACTGCCTAAATCCTGCGCCTCTACCGATAGAGCCAGTTGTCCCTCGTCGCCTAAAATCGAAAATTTAACCAAGTTGTTTTTTTGGTCGGCCAGTACCGCTACCCGTTCTAAACTACTCAGCAGTCGTTTTCGTTCTAAACTAACCGTTCTGGTAAATTGACGGGGAATAAGCTGCTCATATGCGGGGTAGGCTCCGTCTAGTTTGCGACTGGTAAGGCGTTGTTCTCCAATTTCAAAGACGACTTGGCTCTCATCGGCATACAGGGCCACCCAATCGCCGCTTGCCTTTGCTGCCAAGATGCGTTCGAGTTCCCGTAAGGCCCGAGCGGGAATGGTTGCGGCAAAACCTTCTAAATTGCGCTCATGTGCCGCCATCTCATCGGAGTCACTTTCGATCAAGTTAGAAGCTTTTACAACGGCTAAACGGTGTCCGTCAGTCGCCGCAAATTCTAAGCTGTCTGGCCCGCCGACAAAATGTACCCCCGTAAGGACTTGTTTTGTTTCGTCGGTACTGGCGGCAAATAAGCAAGCTCTGAGTCCTTCCATTAACATTGCTACAGGCAATTGTAAGGGGTCGCTCGCCGCTACACTCGGCAATTGGGGGAATTCTGCCGCACTCATCCCTCGAATTTGGAACTGGCCACTGGCGGCGGTCAGGGTCAACAGTTGGCTTTCTTCCTCGATGTGAGTCTCATCTGTGGCGAGAGTAATTTCGCCGTCACTCAGGCGGGAGACAATATCGTTGAGGAGTTTAGCGGGTAGGGTAATTTTGCCCTCTTGGCTGACTTCTGCGGCGAAATGGGTTTGAATGCCAATACTGAGGTCAAACGCGGTCAAATAAATGCGTTTTTGCGTCGGATCTGCCTCTAGCAAAACGTTGCCTAAAACAGGGTGCGTGGGGCGCGAGGGAACTGCGCGACTGACAAGCGAGAGATTGGCGTTGAGTTCACTTTGAGAACAGGTTAATTTCATGATGCCGTTGAGAGAGATTAATTAAGCTAGATCGATTGTATTGGTAGATAGGAACAAGATGCTTAATTCATTTAAGCATTCTTCTTTTTTCGCTAGCCTGTGGAAAACTTGTGGAAAAAGTGGCTGAATTTTCCACAGACTCGCTCAGCTTGTATCAATTTAAATTGTTGTTTTTGTCCAATTTTGGGCAAGATAAGTCGAATTTTAACTTTTTAATTTCAAAAAAGTTTTCCACAGGTTCGCCCATGATCGCCTTTTTTAGCCGATTGCCGTCAACTTTTAACGCTTAGTTTAAGGCGCGATCGCAGTAGCCAATTCTCTGGACTCACTCCGCAAGCGTCGGGCAATGCTCAACAATTCTTGACCGGTATGCAAGTGGCCATCGTCGTAATTAAACGTAAACTGTTCGAGTTCGTCAAGGCCGTCCTCTAGCTGATTGAGACAATAATAGAGGGTAGCAGCCACTTTTGCCAATTTCGGCGGATTGGGAAGGGAAGCAAAAAGCTGTTTTGCTTGGGCGAGCCAGCCTTGAGCGTCTGCTAAATAAGATTGAAACCCCGCTATCAAGTCATCGTCGAAGGGATCGGCAGCGAGGCGATCAATTTGCGCGGCTAATGGGCTGAGAATACGGCCCACTAGCCGATTGACAGGAGTATAGACCTGTTTAACCCAACACTCAAGTTGGATCTGGGCTGTTTGTTCCGCTCTTGCACGGTGCTGGTAGTAAGATTGAGCATCGGCGGTTCTTTGCTGTCGTGCTAGGGTGGGATAGGCGGAATAGCCTTGTTGGTCGTATCGCCGCCGCCGTTGGGGGTCGCCTAATACCTCGTAAGCCGCGTTAATCAAGACGATCTTATCGTGGTTGGCGGTTTCATTCTGGCTGTCAGGATGGAACCGCTTTACTAGCCGCCGATAAGCTTGTTTAATCTCTCTTTGAGTCGCTTGTTGGTTGACTTCGAGGATATGGTAGGGGTTACTGTTTGGCATGGGTAGCGGAACTGACAAGGGATGCCTTTGTTGAATCAGTTGACCATTACTGGCATTGATACAGGGGGTTCTAGATCTCTAAAGAGAGGGGTACTGAGATAGCGCTCACCAAAGCTGGGCTGAATCATGACAATGAGTTTTCCTGCATTTTCAGTCCGTCGGGCAACTTGGATGGCGGCACATAAAGCCGCTCCACTGGAAATCCCCGACAGCAAGCCTTCCTCCCTGGCGAGGCGGCGACCGTAGTCGATGGCTTCGTCGTCAGTAACGGTGATGACTTCATCAATGAGTTCCACGTCTAGCACTTGGGGGACAAATCCTGCTCCAATACCTTGAATTTTGTGGGGGCCTGGCGTTCCACCGGAAAGAACGGGACTGTTAGACGGTTCGACAGCAATGGCTTGGAAACTCGCTTTGCGCGGTTTGATGGCCTCGGCAATGCCTGTAATGGTTCCACCTGTTCCCACGCCTGCAATGACGATATCGACTTGGCCATCGGTATCAGCCCAGATCTCTTCAGCAGTCGTCTGGCGGTGAATTTCGGGGTTGGCGGGGTTGTTGAATTGCTGCAACATATAGGCATCGGGGATGCTGTCTACCAGTTCTTGGGCCTTGGCAATTGCCCCTTTCATGCCTTTAGTACCAGGAGTCAGTTCCAGTTGTGCCCCATAAGCTCGCAACATCGCCCGCCGTTCCAAGCTCATGGTTTCTGGCATGGTTAAAATCAGTTTGTAGCCTTTGGCGGCGGCGGTCATGGCCAGGGCAATGCCGGTATTGCCAGAGGTGGGTTCGACGAGAACGGTCTTGCCGGGAAAAATTAAGCCTTCTCGTTCGGCAGCATTGACCATATGAACCCCAATGCGGTCTTTTACCGAAGCGGCGGGGTTCATGCCTTCTAATTTCACGACAATTTCGGCCACACAGCCTTCTGCTTGGGGAATCCGATTTAAGCGGACTAAAGGCGTGCGGCCAATTAATTCGGTCACGTTGAGTGCAATTTTCATTCTGGTTATTCTATGCGATCGCTGGTTACTTGGTTGTATTACGGGCTTAGTGAGGGAAGCAATATTCTTTAGGGTTTCTTCATAAATTTTACATTAACCACAAAGGCACAAAGACACAGAGATTTACTTGATCAGCTTGTTTAAATATAGATTTATCTGAGACGATCACATCAAGTCAGGCTCGATCCCTAATTCTCGCAATCTTGTTTCTAATTGTGCTGCACGTTGTTCTGCTTCTGCTGCTTGTTGTTGAGCTTCTGTTGCTTGTTGTTTGGCAATTTCTGCTTCCTCTTCTGGCAGTAAAATTAATTCTCCTTCTAAGGTCATCCAGCGCAACCAAAGACGATTAAATCGACGATATCTTCCCTGCCACAATCTTAAGCTCAGTCCGAGTTCAGGAATTAATAAACCGCCGTTACTCACATCAACCGTTTCATAGCGATCGCCGATTAATTGAAAAGCTCTAAATTCATTCGTATAGCGACTAAAAATAGCATAGTAGGGAACCCGTAAAATTTGCTCGTAGACTTGCCATTTTGTTGGCGGTTGATGGGGTTCGCTACTTGTTTGACCTAAATCTTCATCTTCGGTACCGGGAGAAAGCAGTTCTACTACCATACAAGGACTAACCTGTTCTTGCCATAATACGTAACTGAGGCGCAAATCTTGCTGATTGTAAAATCTGTCAACACCGACAACGCCAAACCAGTCAGGACGTTTGTGCCAGAGAGTATGTTGGAGATCGTAGTACAAATTGAGATCCGTTGCACTGAATACCTGATCAGATTCCCATCCTTGAGGAATAAAAGTTAATTGCAGGATTTGCGGTTGTAATTCATGAAAAGTGTCTGGC
This sequence comes from Microcystaceae cyanobacterium, assembly GCA_041743025.1. Taxonomy (GTDB): domain Bacteria; phylum Cyanobacteriota; class Cyanobacteriia; order Cyanobacteriales; family Microcystaceae; genus JBGTNM01. The sequence continues at coordinate 14,490 of JBGTNM010000483.1, read as the reverse complement.
AATCCGGGTTCCTCTGGATCTTCACTCGGTAAATCGTACATTGTTGGCAATGTATGGTGCGGCAATGGGGGAGAGACATGAATCGGTAGAGTCATAATTTTTACAATAATTGCTAATTTAAAGACAAATGAAAAAGTTTAAATTACCGAGAAATTCGTTTGGCAATGTCGCTAATCTTGTTATTGGAACAACATTAACTCTCGCAATTACAGCAGTAATTTTTCCCGTTAATGCCTTAACCTATTACGTTTTCGTCTCCCGTCGTGGCTGCTGGAACGCAAATTGCTGTAGATGACACGCCGAATTTTGTAGCCACTTTGGAGGTGTATGACGCAGCTAATAGCCTCTTGCAAACCTTTTCTTTGCCAGGGATGTCTTCAACGATTATTGATAACTCAGCTTTGTTTCTAGGCGTTCGCAGCGAAACGGCCAATATTAGCAGATTAGTTTATTATACCAATATTTCCAACCGAGCGATCGGGATTAATGCAGTAAGTATTGCGATTGTACCTGAACCTTCAGCAACTTTGGGATTGTTAGTATTAAGTGCGATCGCAATATTAAGCAGTCATAAAAGTAAAATACAATGATTACACTCTGATGAATTTTTCCTTTAATCCCTTAATCATAGTCTTCATTCAATCATTGAAATCATAGTACTTTTCGCTTCCAATCTTTAATATTCCAAGTATTGCGATCCCAAGGCGTTAATTCAAAACCCGCTAGAGTGTTGCTAATTGCTGTGACATCTGCTCGATGAACTAAAGGAATAACAATAAAATCATTAACCAATTTATCATTGAGTTTAATCAACATTTCTCGCCGCTTTTGAGCATTCAATTCTTGACTAGCTTGCTGTAAAAGTTTGTCAAATTCAGGATCGCAATAGCGAGAATAATTATCACCAGACCAATTGTTCGCTTGTTGAGGAATGGAATTACAATTATAATCTTGTAAATAAGTCAAAGGATCGGGATTTGTATTGCCAGTAGTAAGCATTTGAAGATCAGCATAAAAATGTTCAGTGGTATCGTTGTTAGCAGGATCACTCGAAAAGAAAATACTTGGATCGATACTTTTTAGCTCTACACCTACCCCAATCGACTGTAAGCTTTGTTTGACAATTTCTTGGGTTTTTTGTCGTAGAGGGTTGACTGAACTTTGAAAGAGAACTTGCATTTCAATGCCATTTTTATCTCTAATTCCATTATTATTTGTATCTTTCCAACCTGCTTTATCTAATAAAGCTGAAGCTTTTTCTAGATTAAACGCCCATTTTGTATTAAGGGAATTATATTCTTCAGGCAAAACCAAAAAATTAGAGGTTGCTTTTCCCGTAATGCCATAAAGTTTCTCCGCGATAGTTTCTCGGTCAACCGCTAAACTAAAAGCTTCTCTAACTTGTTTATTATGTAAGAAAGGATGAGGAAATTTTAGACTCGATCGCTCTCCGGTTTCTGTTGCTTGATTAGGATCGGATAAATTAAACTGAATCCGCTCACTTAAAGACCCTAAACTTGAAACAACTTTACCTTTTCCAGCAGCTTCTAATTCTTTTAAAACAGGAGCTTCCACTTGCAAATTATAAGCATAATCTGCATCGCCTGTTTGTAAGATTGCTCTGGCGGCTGATGTTGCATCTCCGCCTCCTTTCAACTCAATTCTTTTAAAACCCAATGAATTGGCTTCTCGGAAATTCGGGTTAGGTTCATAAACCACGACATCCCCTGGTTTAAATTCTACGACTTTGTACGGCCCCGTGCCAATCGGGATTAAATTTGCAGGTGCTTGTCGGGCATTTTCTCCATTATATTGTTCGTAAATATGGCGAGGTAAAATCATACCTTCACTGCCAACAAAAGGAAGATACCAAGCAGGATTAACCGTTTTAAAATTCACCTTAACCGTATAGTCATCAATGACTTCTACACTATCCACTAATTCATAGGTAGCTGCACTGGTAGCCCCGACTTTAGCATTAGCAACAAATTCGTAAGTAAAGGCGACATCTTTAGCTGTAAATGGCGTTCCATCCGACCATTTAACGCCTTGCTTTAATTTCCATGTTACCGATTTTCCATCTTTAGCAACGCCGCCATTTTCGATACTAGGAATGGTAGCCGCTAAAAAAGGAATGAGCTTGCCATTTTCATCAAATGTTGCCAGAGGTTCTAAGGTAATTCGACTGGCTTCTGAATCTTTAAAGCCGGTAGAAAGATGAGGATTGAGAATCGTAGGTGCTTGCCAATAAAGCAATTTTAAAGTTTCGTTTTGAGATTGAGTAGGTGTTTGAGAAGTTGGCGTATCCTGTTGGGAGTTACAAGCGAGAAAAAGGAGTTGTAAAGCAACCCCAAAAATCGATAGGATAGCGAAACGACGAATGCGTAAAAATGTTTCAATCACTCAGCTTACAACTCCTCAGAGATTAACGATATGTCATCATTTTGACATTTTTGCCTGGGGTGCTGCAAGCATTCCGTGTGACCATAGGCGTTGAGTGCCGTCTCCTGCGCGTAAGCTGCCGTACTTCCAATAATGCGCTATAATTGAAGACCCACAGCTACCATCCTATGCCAAAAGCATTTCGGTTAGAGACGCTTGGGTTCGTGCTAGGATAGGGGCTAAGCAAAAAAATCGACAATTGCATCAGTTCGTCGTTTGAGTAGGTAGTTCCTATTGAGTTCGACTGACTTTCCTGCAACTCCTAACCTCTCAAGCTATGTCATTTGTTCACGGCAGATATTGAGACATTATGTTTAGAGAAAATTTCTGAGCATCTAAAAAAACCGTATTCAGAGGAAATAACCTTGGCTAAACGTCGGAATTTAAAAAAAGAAAAAGCAGAACGAAATCGAGCCAATGCTCGCCAGTTTCGCAAGAGAACCACAGGTACTTTTAATAATAAGAGACGAGGCTATCAAAGAAACACGCAAAAATCTGAAGACGAAGAGCCAATGGAGTAATTTAGTTACTTTAAGTGAGTTTTCATGGCTACTATTTAAAGAAAGTACCAAAATACCTAACTGTTCTTGTGCCTAAATTTTTAGTGCTTCAGGGACAGTATTTTTTTAGCGATCGCACCAACGTTAATTATAATGTTAACTAATTATGCCTGAGTACTTAAAATTCTAAGTCTTCTTCTAAGGTTTCGATTAATAAATTCATTTTTTCTTGACCCCGATTGAGAAAATTTTCGCATCGGCGCATCTGCTCAACTGCGATCGCAAACTTATCAAAAACGTCTTCTAAGGGGAGAGAACCCGATTCAATCTGATTAATAATTTCCTCAACCTCTGCAATCGTTGCTTCGTAGTTCCAGGTTTTAGAACGCTTTGCTCGGTTTTTTCCTTCTGCCATTTATTTCTTACCTTCGGACTTACATTAAGTCAGTAATTTTAACCTTAATTTGTCCTTGCGCCAATTGTATCACTAATTCCTGATTCAAGTTCAATTGTGCTGTTGTCAAGACGATTTGACCGTCGCTTTGTCTGACCACTGCAAACCCGCGATTGATTATACTTTGGGGGTCGAGAGCCAGTAATTTCTCTTTTAATAAATGACACTGAGCGGTAGATTGTAATAACTGCCGAGACGTGAGAGGAAGGCGTTTTAAACGAGATTTGAGTCCTGCTAAAACGTCTAATTCTTCGGTCAGCCGCCGTTGCAAAACAGCAATCAACGTGTTAAACCGTTGCTGGTGTTCTATGACTAATTGTGTGTAAGCTGGAACGGCAATTTCTGCGGCTGCTGTCGGCGTGTGAGCGTTATAATCTGCCACTAAATCAGCCAGAGATTCGTCACGCTGGTGGCCGATACCTGTAATAATTGGGATGTGACTGATGGCGATCGCTCTGATCACTCGTTCGTCGTTAAAACAGGACAAATCTTCAACCGCCCCACCTCCTCGCGTTAGGATTAATACTTCTGCTCGCTTGTCTAGATTCACCCGTTCAATCGCGCTGGCAATCGACTCAGGTGCATCATCCCCTTGAACGATAGCGGGAGAAAAGATAACGTGCAACCCCGGATATCGTTCTCCCAACGTGCGTTGGATGTCTCCCCAAGCGGCGGCAGTCGGCGAAGTCACAACAGCAATGGTTTGAGGGTGGACGGGAAGCAGTCGTTTTCGGCTAGGATCGAAAAGTCCTTCAGATTGGAGTCGCGATCGCAATTGTTGGTAGCGCAGCGCTTGTAATCCTTCGCCTGTCGAGAGAATCTGAAAAACCGAGAGTTTATAGTCTCCCCGCTTAGCATAAAGGCGAATACTACCCAAAATTAGGATTTGTTCACCACGTTGGGGAAAATGAATCAATTTCGGACGCAGGGCATTCCAAACGACACATTGAATAGCTGCATCAGAGTCACAAAGGGTAAAAAACAATCCCTTAGCATGATCGTTGACACTCGACACTTCACCCGTTACCCATACCTGTTGCAATTGAGCATCTTCTTCTAAAAGCAACTGAAGGTATTCGGTTAGCCCTGCAACAGATAAAGCGGTTTCGGTGATGTAAGCTGCCATCAGATCAGTTAACAGTTATCAGTAAGGATTTAAAGGGATGAAGAAAAGTTGGAACGAATCATTAAATTATTTCGTCATTAAATAATAAAAAGTCCAAACTAAAACTATGAAACGCCAAATGATTGCTATTTTAACCCTTTTAGGTTCTTTATTACTGGCAAGTCCTGCTCAAGCTGCCGATCTTACTCAAGTTGAACAGTTACTTTCAACAGGAGAATGTCAAGGATGCAATCTGTCCGGGGCTAATCTCAGTGGCGCACACCTCATCGGTGCAGACTTAAGAGAAGCAAATTTACAAGGTGCTAACCTGACCGAAGCGAATTTAGAAGGGGCCGATCTCACAGGGGCAAACCTGGAAAATGCTAACCTGACAGAGGCGTTAGTGACCAATGCCAGTCTTAATGCTACCAATCTCAATGGAGTGAATTTTACAAGGGCAATGGTTTATGATGCTGATGTGACAGGAGCATCAATGATCGCACTTACCCTTGATGAGGCGCAAATTTTCAACACGGGAATCAGCATTGGCGGTGAGATTCCCTCAGAAGAAACGCTGCCTTAACAAGGCTGGTGGGCAATGCCCACCCTACTTCTATTTCTACGATATAATTGCTGATGAATGACAGTCAATCGATTTCAAAAGGTCTCGCGCTAGGCAGTTTGCGCCATGTGCATCACATTGCCTTAAATGTCAAAAATATGCAAGCTTCTCGCCATTTCTACGGCGATATTTTAGGATTGCACGAACTAACAGGGGATGAAGTTCCCAGTACCTTAAAAGAATTAGTGGCACAAGGAAAAGTGACTAATTTTGTCACGCCAGATGGAACCGTTCTCGATCTGTTTTGGGAACCGGATTTATCGCCCCCTAATCCCGACCCTAAGTGTCAATTTACTCGCGCTAACCACTTCGCGTTTGATATCGAACCGCCGTTATTTGACCATGCCGTAGAAGTCCTAAAACAGAACCAGATTGTGATCGACCACGGCCCGGTAACTCGTTCTACCGGCAAGGGAATTTATTTTTACGATCCTGATGGATTTTTATTAGAAATTCGTTGCAATCCCAGCGAGTTATAAAGAAGCTCAAATAGAGTATGGAGTCTAATCTGTATAGTAATTTAACTTTCTACTGCACGGCGGGAACAATTGGGGGTTTGGGAGCTACAACTGTATTATCGATCTTTCTAGCGGATTGGTTAAGACAAGCCAATGCCATGATTAGGACTTACGCACCAAGGCCCAAGAAACCCGGTTTCTGCGTAAGTCCTGCCTTCGACAAAATACATTAACTGAGGTATCTTTTCGGTAGTCTCAGTTTTTGTCTTCTTTCGTTTAATTATCGATCTCATTGATTTAAGCCCAGATGAGCAAGTACAGTCCCAACCAAGCCAAACACCTGAGAGAACTTGGCGTTTACTTGCGCCAACAACGGCTAGAACGCTCCCTCTCCCTAGAACAAATTGCGGCGACCACGTTTATTCGCCTGGCAATGTTGCAGGCAATTGAAGAAGGACAGCACGATTGCCTGCCTGAATTAGTCTACGTCCAAGGCTTTATTCGCCGTTACGCCGATGTCTTAAAACTCGACAGCAATGCACTTGCCAAACAAATTTCCTCAACAGAGGAATCGGTAGCGGTTGACATTCCATCTCAATTGGTGTCGGCGGCATCAGCTTCTCAGCCAGACTCGGCAACCGCAGAACCCCCCAGAATCACTCGGACGGCTCAAAAAAGCCCGACTAAAGCGACTCATCCCGTTGCTAAAAAGAAAAAGACAGCCGCCAACGGACAACTTAAACCCTTGTTCCAAGAGGGATTCAAAGGACTGAAACTCTATTGGCTTTACTTGCTGCTGTTGGGAGGAGCGATCGCCGGACTATTCTACCTCATTTATCGCTCTGAGTCGCCTGAACCCAGCAAAAACCCATCTTCTCCTCCCTATCCCTCCTCCTCTCAACTTCGAGAACCCGTATCTTTGCCCTCTCCTGTCACCAAAGCTTCTGCCGTACAGAAAACGACCCCTCCGACAACAGTTATTTCACCTTCGCCAGCCCCCCCTGTTGCTCAAACCTCTCCTTCTTCCGCACAACCTGTTATTCCCAAGACAACGCCTTCTGTATCAGCCTCTCCTTTGCCTGTGACTTCCCCTGCCTCACCGACAGGACAAAATAGCCCTGTGACCGTTTCAGTGCAGTTGCAAGAGGCTTCTTGGCTAAAGGTTGAGGTAGACGGCAAAACCGCCTATGAAGGCATTTTAGAGAAAGACACCCAGCAAACTTGGTCGGGTCAAAAGCAAGTCACGCTCAGATCTGGCAATGCAGGTGCAGTGAATCTTGCGGTCAACCAGCAAGCGGCTCAACCTTTAGGAGAGCTAGGAGAAGTCAAAGAAGTGATAATTACGCCAGAAAGTAGCAATTGACGGCTCCCGCCGATAAATCGGGGGATTCTTCATTCACCGACAACAGCATCCGTTAGAAAATGCTATTTCTATATCCTATCTAAATAAGATACTAGTTCAACTCTAAATAAGATACTAGTTCAACAACATTCGTATCTAATATGATTAGAGGCGACAACTGCTTCGTCTAGCGATGAATCACTCAACCGATGGTTTTATAGAGATGGACAACCGACAACTTTGGCAACGCTATCAAGACTGGCTGTACTACCATGAAGGTTTGGGACTGTATCTCGATATTAGTCGGATGCGCTTCGACGATGCCCTAGTCGAAAGCCTCAAACCCAAATTTAAAAAAGCTTTCCAAGATATCGAAGCACTCGAAAATGGCGCGATCGCCAACCCCGACGAAGGCCGCATGGTAGGACATTACTGGTTGCGAAATCCCGATCTTGCCCCCAATACAGACATAAAAAGCGAAATAAAACAAAGTGTCGAAGATATTGACACTTTTGCCAAAAAAGTCCATACAGGAGCCGTCAAACCCCCGACAGCCCCCAAATTTACCGACATTCTCTCAATCGGCATCGGCGGTTCAGCCTTGGGGCCAGAATTTGTCGCAGAAGCCCTTGCTTCTGATTTTCCGCCGATGGCAGTCCATTTTATCGATAATACTGACCCGGCTGGCATTGATCGCATTCTAACGCGCTTGGGCGCTCGCCTCAAGAGTACCCTCACGCTCGTCATTAGCAAATCAGGTGGCACGCCCGAAACCCGCAACGGGATGCTAGAAATCAAAGCCGCCTACCAAAAAAAAGGACTAGCCTTTGCCCCCCACGCGGTTGCCGTGACGATGTTTGGCAGCAAAATGCATCAGATTGCCACAGAGGAAGGCTGGCTGGCAGCTTTCCCCATGTTTGACTGGGTGGGAGGCAGAACCTCCGTATTGTCAACAGTCGGCTTGTTACCCGCAGCCTTGCAGGGCATTGACATCCATGCCATGCTAGCAGGGGCCAAAGAAATGGACGAAGCTACCCGCGTTCAAGATTTGAAGCAGAATCCGGCTGCTTTACTCGCCTTAGCTTGGCACTATTCTGGGAACGGTAAAGGGGAAAAAGACATGGTTATTCTCCCCTACAAAGATAGCTTGCTGTTATTTAGCCGCTACTTGCAGCAGTTGATTATGGAGTCGTTAGGCAAAGAAAAAGATCTCGATGGCAACATCGTCCATCAAGGGATTACCGTTTATGGTAACAAAGGATCGACCGACCAACACGCCTATGTTCAGCAGTTGCGCGAAGGCGTTCCCAATTTCTTTGTGACTTTTATTGAAGTACTTGAAGACCGCCAAGGCAACTCGATAGAGATCGATCCAATGGTGACTTCTGGGGATTACCTCTCTGGGTTGCTACAAGGGACGCGACAGGCATTGTATGAAAATGGACGCGATTCGGTGACGATTACCATTACTCAAGTTAATCCTCGCACGGTTGGCGTTTTAATTGCCCTCTACGAACGCGCAGTCAGCCTGTATGCGTCGTTAATCAATATCAATGCCTATCACCAACCTGGCGTAGAAGCAGGCAAGAAAATGGCCGCCTCCATTTTAGCCTTGCAAAAACAGGTGACAGACGCGATCGCAGCCGCTCGTGAACCCCTCGATTTAGCGACTTTAGCCGAAAAAGCAGGTTCTCCGGCAGAAATTGAGGCAGTCTATAAAATTGTGCGCCACCTGGCTACCAATCATCGAGGTATTCAGTTGACAGGAGATTTAGGCGATCCTGCCACCCTAATAGTGAATAGTTATTAGTGAATAGTGAGCAATAGACCTCTTGCAAAAGTTTTTTATGGTATAGTAGCAAAATTTAAAAGCTTGTCCTAAACTAATTTAACCCTACCTAAAATGGGAGCATCCCAATTTTGCAAATAGACAAAAATTGAGAGAAACGAATGGCCTCTGAAATAATCTGAGATAATAAGGAAGTAGAGATAGAGAGGAATAGTCATGACACCATCAGAGCATCAGGAACTAGAAGCGTGCTTAAAACGAGTGGGAGAAATATTGTACAATAATAGTGACTCTGAAGGTCTAGAAACCTTTGAAGGGATAGAAAAAACGGTCAGAGAACAAATGCTAGAAGAGGTAAGTCCGAAAATCGCCCTTTTTTTATCGAAAAGAAAACTCAAACAAAAAAAGGAAGAAAAAGACAACTAAAAAGCTGTGTAGGAAAAATAAGAATAACCCAGAAACAAGCCGAAAAGTTAGGAATAAAGGCATATACTCGTCATAGTCCCTTATTAGAAAAATGCTGTCTTCTGCTAAGTGCCAATGAATCCTATCAAAATGCAGAAGAGGATTGAAATATTAGATTGGTATCATCTCATGGAAAACCTTCATAAGACAGAAGCCTCTAAAAACCAGATAGAACAATTGAAAGCTGATCTTTGGATGGGTCAAATGACAACGGCTATCAATTATTTGAATCAGGAACAACCCATCAGGGGACATCAGTTTAGTAATTATCTGAAAAAACACGCCTCAAGAATTGTCAATTATCATTATTTAAGATTGTACAATGTCATCAATTTAATTTGTTACTTTTGGGATAGCTTTTCTATTGTTACATAAATGGGATGCTCCCAAATTATTGATGTTTACCATCGAGTGCCTATCTCTCAACGTCAGATAGCTCAACAGTTCGGTGTGGCCTTAAGCTTTGTGCAAAAATTACTGAAACAGTATCGAGAAACCGGAGAGATTGCCCCAAAAGTCCGAACCCAACAAACTCAACCCAAACTCAACGCCGAAGACTTAAATGTTTTGCGAGAGATCGTTGAGACAAACAACGATGCTACGTTAGAGGAACTCCGCCATTTGCTAGCGGACAAAATCGGCATTTTAATGGGTTGTTCTACTCTGCATAGAATGTTACGTCGCCTGAATTTAACGCTCAAAAAAAACACTACACGCGACAGAAAAAGGAACCGAAAAAGTGCAACAGCAACGGTTAGATTTCTGGGCAGTTGTGCGAGATATTAAAAGACAACATGGCTCCCCCGACATCATGGGGTAAAATGTTCGTATATGTTATAAATCGTACTGTAGCTGCAAGATTACGTCAATACAGAACTGAAAAAGATATTGTAAAATTAGTTAGCGATCGCGTAACTGAACTAAGTTAAAATACAAAGGAAGATTGTAAATAGAAATTGACATGACTCAAAAAATTCATCGAAAAGTTCCTTTAGGTCAGCCAATTTTTCCTGAAGTCCCTCGTCTTTCTTCTGAAGAAATCAGTAGACGTAAAGCCGAAAATAAAGCTTTTGCCGAGCGATGCCGAAAGGTTTTTCGCCGTGTCGCTCCCGACTTGATAAGACAATATCGTGATTGGTATATTATCATCGAACCTGATAGCGGTGAGTATTTCATCGATCCCGACGAGATGACTGCCCTACAGAAAGCCCAGGAAAAATACCCAACTCCAATGCTATACGCCATGCGTCTCAACGAGACTGGAGCTTGCGGCAGAATATGATCGAGGGGTTTTTCGGAAGCAAAAGTACAGAAACTCTCGGAACTAAATTTCCTATTAAAGTTGAACTTGGCTTAAAATATAGCGCAAGCGATCATAGTCATCTTTCAGTAAAATACTCAAAATGCGTCCCACCTTGACCAACCATTCGCGATCAGCTTTTCGTAATAAATAAATCTCTCGAATCGCTGCGGCAATTAAGGCTTCAATCGGAGAATCCTTAACTTGTAAAAGAATGCGTAAAAAATCAACTTCTTGACTAAAATGAATGATTTCTAAAGCTTCACAGCAGTAGACGGCTTGATGAATTTGGGGAGGGCGAGGGGGTAAATATTGGTAGACTTGTCCTAATATATCTCTTTTGCCATTAGCATGACTGGGCCTTTCAAAGCCCACAATTGCCACCCGAAACTCGGTTTTGAGCATCGCAAAAATTTGGGGTTGTTGTTCGCGTAAATCGGCTAAAGATAGCCCTAACGCTCTAGCACGATGCACTGAATCAATGGGAGAAGTCGTGGCAAAAATGACAACTCCTAAAATTTTATTACCTGATTCTTCGTCCATTGCCTTCACCCAACTCCCAAAAGGTGGCATGACTGGAAAATTAAGTTCTTCGGGTTCCAAACATTGCGCTAAAAATTGGGTGGTTGAGGTTTCAATCACTTCGCCAATGTGATCGGGATGGTGGCTGTCAGTAGCAAATTGGGGGAGAGGAAGACGCATTTTTCAATGAGCAATGATCAATTAGCAATAACCAATGACCGCGAGAGGAACAATTACTTTTTCTTAGCAGCTACCGGATCGATGGCTTCGAGTTCAGATAAATTAAACGTTACTAATTTGTCCCAGTTTCCTCCCTCAAATAAGACACCAGCTTTGCCATCACTAACGCGCTGTACTAAGCCTTCAAATCGATAGTAAGTGTCGTCTGGATTAATCACGCGAACGGTCGCACCAGGTAAAATCATCGGTTTTCTTGCCTCTAAGAGCCAAATGTGTTTTTATTAGCTTAGCAGGAAATCGTTCTATCGTTAGGGGGATAATACTGTTGAGTTTATCAATATACAATATACAATAAAAACTATAATTTCATTCAATAATTCTAAAATTAGGCAGTTGCATAGATGATCGGGCAAGCAAAACGCGATCGCTCTCTCAATTCATGGAGGCAAGAAGCTGGCGATCTCATTCGGGGAGCATCGGGAGGCTTTTTGTTTGGAATTCCTTTGCTCCTGACGATGGAAGTTTGGTGGATTGGCTCTCATGCAGAACCGTCTCGATTGCTCATTTCACTGTTGACTAACTTCGTCGTTGTCTTTTTACTGATTCGGACGGAAGGATTTCGCAGAACGAGTGATGTCACCTTGCTAGATGCCTTAATAGATAGCGTGAAAACCCTAGCCATTGGTGCGGTGTGCGCTGGTATTGTGATGGTTTTGATTCGGGAGATTACCGAAGCGACCTCACTCAACGAAGCTTTGGGTAAAATTGTTTTTGAAAGTGCGCCTTTTTCGCTAGGCGTAGCAGTTGCTAATTCAATGTTAAAAGGCGATCGCAATGCCAATGAAACCGAGAAAAAAACGGCAGATTCTCACCCCGAACATCCAGAAATTAACGCGACGTTAGCCGATATTGGCGTAACTTTAATTGGGGCTATCTTTGTTGCTTTTAGTATTGCGCCAACTGAAGAAGTTCCTATGATTGCTTCAGCGATAACGCCGCCTTGGTTGTTGTTAATGCTAGCGGCCTCGCTATTAATATCTTACGGAATTGTCTTTGTTTCGGGTTTGACCAATCAGGATAAACGCCATCAGCAGCAAGGACTTTTTCAGCGACCCATTAGTGAAACAGTTGCGGCGTATCTGGTTTCTCTCGGTGCCGCCGCTTTGATGCTCTGGTTCTTTCATCAACTTAGTATCGAAGATCCCTGGACAGTTTGGTTGAGTCACAGCATTGTACTTGGCTTTCCAGCCTCAATTGGCGGCGCAGCAGGACGGATAGTGGTATGAATCAAGCAAAACAGAAAACAGAGCATTTTAATCCCTTTCATCGGCGGGAGCGATCGCTTGCCGAGTGGGTAAGCTTTAGTATTGCTCTGGCTATTCTCTCAACGATTGTAGGGTTAATTTTCTATAGCTGGTTTAAGGTGGGTAAGCAACCCGTTGTTTTAGAAGTCAAGGCGAGTGACAGCATTCGTCAAGTAGCAGATCAATTTTACGTGCCTTTTACGCTTACCAATCAGGGAGGAGAAACGGCTGATGCCGTTCAAATTATTGCGGAATTGCGCGTCAATGGGGAAGTTGAGGAAACGAGCGAGCAGCAAATTAATTTTTTAGCAGGAGGCGAAGTAGAAGAAGGGGAATTTATTTTTACTCGCAATCCTCAAAGTGGCGAACTTGTCCTGCGGGTTGCCAGTTACCAGAAACCGTGAACTATATAGCGTTTCTCAAATCAGTCTCCCTTCTGCCTCAATTTTTATGATGACTCGAACCTAGTTTGCTGATAGAATGAGTTAATAGATACTTTTAAAAGGATTTTAATGGAAAAAATTCTAAGAATTCAAATTGAGAAATTATCTGAAGGCTTCTACTTGGCAACTTCTGATGATTTACCAGGCTTAGTAGCACAAGGAAAAACAATTACTGAAACTATAGAAATTGCTCAAGATGTAGTTAATAAACTATTAGAAGCTAAAAAAGAGAGAAATCAATTAGCTAATTTAGAGTCTATATCTGAGAAGTTTGATTATCCATTAGTTATTAATCAGTAAAATTTTAGATGGGAAGATTAGCAGGTTTTAGCTATCGTAAAATTATTAAAATCCTCAAATCTTTTGGTTTTGTTTTTGATCGACAGGCAGCGGGAAGCCATGAAATTTGGTACAATCCTGAAACGGGGAATTATACAACAATTCCTAACCACACTGGAGATACGCCAGAGGGAACTTTAAGAGCTATTTTAAAGCAAGCTGGTATTTCTCCTGATGAGTTTTTGTCTCGTCAATAGCAGGAGTCTAGGTTCAGAAACAAGGCGTTAAAGCTTGGGATGGATGCCAGTAGAGAGAACAAAGAAAAAGGGGTATTTATTTTTACTCGCAATCCTCAAAGTGGTGAACTTGTCCTGCGGGTTGCCAGTTACCAGAAACCGTGAAGTAGGGACTAGAGGATATAGATTAAGATATGATAGACATAGCAGAATTGATATTCTAAATATGCCTCACTTCGACATCAAAAATCTTTATTACATTACTCACGTTAATAATATCCCTTCTATTCTTGTAAATGGAATTTTTTCCCATGATGAGATAGAAAGACAGCAAGTTGATTTTACGCCAATTTATGACACTCAAATCGTTAGCAAGCGTAAAATTATGGCTGAATGTTTAATTCCTCACAAAATTAGTCCAGAATTCATTGATTCTATTTTTGTTACAGATATTAAAACGCAGGACAAAGTTAAAAGTCTCGTTGAATCTTCAACCATATCAATTATTCCCGACCCTTATCTGTTCTTTCAACCCAATCTTGCTAAGCGTATCGATAATATTTCACTAGTTGTCTGTGTAAATTACCATAGGAATAAGGTAGTTGGGCATAGTCGTTTAAAACTCGTTTGATGATAATTTGGTAATTTTCTAGCTTATCCATTTTTTAACTTCCTGATCGCGAGGATTAAAAATCAATAAGTTCAATCGATTTTTGTTTAAGATTAAACTCCCTATAGGCTCGAAAAAATATCTTTAAAAGCTTTATTTGAAATTGCTAAGTAAAGAACTCTATCTTTTTCTATTTCTTCTAAAATATTACGATAGACTATGTATTGTCCAACTGCATTTTCTAAATCTTTGATTTGAGAAGCACCAATAAAACTTTTAATCTCAACCGCAATTTTAATGCCTTGTTTTTCTGCTGCAATAATTCTTTCTGCACCTAGATCGACAAATAAATCTTTTCCCCCGTAGCGAACAACGAGAGGGTCATTGGTAATTGTCCACCCCTCTTTTTGTAATGCAATTTTTACCGTATCGTGAAAAA
>JBGTNM010000482.1:0-4115 GCA_041743025.1 Microcystaceae cyanobacterium | reverse complement strand
GATTCAACCGTCTCACTCGGCGGTGGGAATTTAACCCACAAGACTTCAGAGTTATTGGATTTTCTAGGTTCCGAAAATCCCCTCAGCGTTCATGCTTTAAGCATTTAGGCTGAAACGGGTCGCACCTAATCTCTCTAAACGTAAGATCCTTTTTGGTCATTAACTTCACCTTTTTTCCTCTTTTCCTCCTTTCCTCCTCTGCTAGCTGCGACATAAAAGTTGTGTACAAAAATTTTCTTGATTTTTCCCGATTTTCAACATCCTAGACAGGGTGCTGCTGCGCGAGGGAATAGCAACTGTCAGGTTTACTGGCAGAGAATGTCTGGAGCGACCGGCTGATGTGGTGGCTGAATTTTTGGGGATGTTTTGATAACTGCAATAGTGAAAAAATTTTTTTTCTCAGGGTGATCAACATCAATGATCGTCCCGATAGAATGAACGTACAATGGGTTATTCACTTGTCAATAATTTGTATGTTCCGTAAAGTAGCAGTTTTAGTTTTAGTTTTAGTCATTGCAATGACAAGTTTCGTCACTCCTGCTTCTGCTTCTGAGGGGTTTTCTGAAAAAGAACCCTTTACAATAGAACTAGCCAAAGAAGGAGCAAAAGCAGCCGTTATATTTTTAACACCTCTAGCAATATGTTTCGCTGCTGACGCTATAGCGACAGGAGTTTTCCCACCCGCAGCTGCTCTAGCGCCATATTGTGCTGCTTTGGCTATTCCAGTTGGGACAGGTGGTGCTGTTGCTTCTGGTGCTGCTGGGAGTATGAATGTTGCTCAAAAAGCTATGGCTCATTAAAAAGCTTTTTTACGTGAGTTCAGGCTAAGCTGAAACCCTCATTCCACCGATGTGGTGGCTGAGTTTTTGAGGATGTTTTGAGACATAATGATGCCTCAAGCTTTCTAAACTTTTGGAGAAGTCAATATGCAGGGTAAACGCATCTTAAGTTTAGCCCTAAATATGGTATAGTGGAATGTTGACTTATTTACCGAAAAGAGTTGATTTGTATTATCAAATGGCCAAAGGTTTTACAGCGACTTTAAATCCCAAACAAAAACCTTTTTCTTCCTATACCAAGATCTTCATTATTTCTGCTTCTCCGGCATGACAGTTGAGCGTTTGTCTCAAGCCAGTTTTAAGGCCAGTGTTCTCTACTCTACTGTCTCGATTCTAGCTCCTGGACGTTGTTGTCCCCACTGTCTCAACTGTTCGAGCAGTAACCTTGGCGTTGCCGAGCGACGGGAGGCTACCTCCAAACCCGCTCCTCTCCGCAGTAAATGAATGGCTGTTTGCACTTGTCGGTAGCGGTTGGTTCCGTAGTCAAGATAATTTTTTTGCTGGGCAATTACCAATCCATAAGCGATATCGTTAGCGATCTGAGAGGATGTTTGGAAAGTATAAAAAATCACGCCAGCCGTCTAACCATGAGTCGTACCATTGCTGCATAGATAAAAGACTCGGCAGAAGCGGGTAAAGCTTCGTAATCAATAGTCAGCCGTCGATAGCGCATTAACCAAGCAAAAGTTCGTTCAACAATCCAACGCCAAGGCAAAACTTTAAAACCCTTTTTCTGAGAGCGTTTGACCACTTCCCAATCATAGCCGTACTCGTCTTTGACAGAGGTGTGAAAGCCTTGACCGTCATAGCCTCCATCGGAAAAAATCTTTTCAAGGTGGGGAAATTTCTCGTTAATTAACTTTAAAATAGTTTTTGCTCCGACTTTTTCTCCTAAATTAGCGGCTGTCACTAGGACGATTAGCAACAAACCCAACGTGTCTACCAGAATGTGCCGTTTATGCCCCTTGACAAACTTGCCCCCATCGTATCCCACTTCAGTAGCCACTTCCGTCGTTTTGACGGATTGGCTATCAATGATAGCTGCACTAGGAGTAGCCTCTTTTTCCACTGATAAACGGATTTTTTCTCGTAGGGTTTGATTGATTGACGGCCATTGTCCTTCCCTTCGCCAGTTCCGAAAATAGTAATAAACCGTCTGCCAAGGAGGAAAATCATGAGGCATCAGTCGCCAAGCACAACCAGAAGCTAAAATATAGAAGATAGCATTAATAACCTCTCGAATCTCGACGCTTCTGGGGCGACCACCCGTTTTGGGCGGGGGAATTAAAGGGGCGAGAATCTGCCATTGTTGGTCTGTGATATCAGTCGGATAGGGTTTTCTCTGAGTCATTACTTCTAGTTCATTAGTACCTAGAAGTTCTATTTTATACTTTCCAAACATCCTCTAAGGAGTAAGAAAATGTGGCCGGTTTGCCTAAATAGCCTATCACCTCAAAAATATCAAGCGAACGAGAAAATAACAGAATTTCTCAAAGACGTATTTAAGAAAGCATTAAAAGCTCAAGGAAAATTGAATAATAATGACATATTGATTCCCGTTCGCCTGGTTTCATTACTAGGAAACTGTACGATGGCAGAATACCCAGACATACCCAATACACCAATACAACATGCAGATGAAGAAGATTGGGATGATCCAGCAGATTTTTTAGAGCATTTAACGCGGTTAAAATGCGAATGGGTTGACTTTGACATTATTGATGCAAATCATCAATCTTTACCGTTGCGAATGGTATTTAATTGGGGAGATGGTGATACTAATGATGGTTTGTGGGGAGCCGTTTGGGAACGTAATACGGAAGAATTAGTGGCGAATATTTTGAGTACAGGAGATTGTGAAACTACTATAAGAGCAGTTTCAAAACAGTATATTGATAGGTATCAATCTCAGGAAAGCTTGATTCCTATCGATGACGCTTATGAACTAGAGTTTGATAATCCTGAATTAACTTGTGCGTCCCAGATGTGGGATACTTCTTTTTTTATAGTGTACGCGAATAAACTTGAAATAGAGAAGTTGATAGGGTTAGCACTTCGCCTTTGCCTATCGATTACCTTGGGAAGCGTTACGGAGGTAACGGAAGAATAAGGGTTTTGGACTCAATCGGCTTAACCCGAACTCAGGTTATATTTAGTCAAAAGATTGAAAAATCTCTGCTTCTAACGGATTTTGTTGATCGCTTGGCTCAAGCGAGTTCTAGGATCGGGTAAACTAAACAAGACCAAAGCGCGATCGCTATCTTAAAAAAGCCAAAATGACCAAAGCGCAAGCGGGAAAAAAAGTATCTGTATTCCGGTGAGGGATGAAACAGAATATAGCCAGCTTATGGGAGATAAACAGCTATTTCATCAATATTTAGCTGAGATAATTGAATATCACCCTGAGAACTTCCCCCCAGAAATTGAGGCGGGCTATGTCTTGCACGGAAGTTTCAAATCTCAAAAAATGGGCGTGCCGATTAGACGTATTCGTTTGAAAGCGACTCAAGAAGTCTATCAACTGCGCCCTTCAATCTTTATGCCCTATTTGGCCGGAAAAACTAATGAAGTAGAGAAAGCTCTATATCTGAGGCGTTTTGAAAGTCCTTATGAAGCCCTAGCTTACGTTTTTGGCAGAAATGCCATGTATTCTGTAGGAGTTCGACGGGCGGGCTGGGCCGTTTCTCAGTGGGAGGAACAACGCTCAAAGATGTAGCTGTTTTGCCTAAACCTTAACCCGACTTTTGGCGTTTTTTTTTCAGTTTAGAAGACTTCAGTTGGCTTTTGAAGAACGTGCCGAATCCGACTGCCGTGCAGATCCCCAGAAAAATCAACGGTTCAGGCACGGCGGCAAATTGCGCTTGAAATTTGGTGTAGTAAAGCGTTGTCGTTCCTTCAAAACCCGAATCTGTCCCCCAATAAAGCCAAGCACTCCCACTGCCATCAGTGCGAAAGCTAAAGGGTCGCGCCAAGTTATTGCGCGTAATCAGAGCATAATCGAATGTCCCATCATCTGGCTTAGCAATATCTCCCAGCACCACCGCCTCGTTACCTTCTTGCGCTTGATTACCTTTATCCACATTCAGCAACAGAAAGTTAGAACCTGGCTCAAGGACGGGCAGAGGTTCAACTTGAGGGCGTTGCTGAATTTACAGTTGATTTGTTAAAAAGTAAGAGTAAACAAAAAAACAGTTAGCCTGTATGAAATGTCCACACTGTAATTCTTTAAATGTTCGGAAAAACGGCCATCAACAGGGAAAGCAAAGATTTGAATGC
>JBGTNM010000481.1:0-10173 GCA_041743025.1 Microcystaceae cyanobacterium | reverse complement strand
CTTTTTGCAAAATTTGGGACATGCGTTCTAAACCCATCCCCGTGTCGATATTCTTGCTTTGCAATGGCGTTAAATTCCCTTCTGCATCGCGGTTGTATTGCATGAATACCAAGTTGTAGAACTCAATAAAGCGTGAATCGTCTTCTAGGTCAATATTGTCATCGCCGCGTTCGGGATGGAAGTCGTAGTAAAGTTCTGAACAAGGGCCGCAAGGGCCAGTCGGGCCGGCCTTCCAGAAGTTGTCTTCTTCTCCCATGCGTTTGATGCGTCTTGGGGGAATGCCGATGATATCTCTCCAGATAGCAAATGCTTCGTCGTCGTCTTCAAACACGCTGACTACAATTCTTTCAGGTGGCAACTCATAGACTTCGGTAGACAACTCCCAGGCCCATTTAATTGCTTGTTCTTTAAAATAGTCCCCAAAGCTAAAATTACCCAACATTTCAAAAAAAGTGTGATGTCTGGCAGTCCGTCCCACGTTTTCAATGTCGTTGGTACGGATGCATTTTTGAGAGGTGGTGGCGCGGAGAAATTCAGGGGTTTTCTGTCCTAAGAAAATGGGTTTAAACGGCAGCATCCCGGCAATCGTGAGGAGGACGGTGGGATCTTCGGGTACTAAAGACGCACTGGGGAGAATTTGATGCTGTTTTTGCGCGAAAAAGTCCAGAAATTTGCTGCGAATTTCGTTACCGCCTAAAGATTGAGGGGTGTAAAGCATAACAGATGAGTGCTTGCGATCGTGTCTTATATTTATTGTGACATTTTGCGCTATTAAACGTGTTACTTCATAATTAACGTAAATGCGGTAAGTGCGATCGCTTTGATTTTGGGAATAAATAACATTAATGATTGTTTATGGCATAATATCATTGAGACAAAGCGATAATTCAGGGAAAATGGCTGAGGTTATTGCTTGATTTAGTCGGTATTGCTGAGAGCGATACTCGTCCCCGTCTAGTTGATAAATGCTAAAAGTTGGCTGTTTTGGCTTGCCAATAAAGGCAATTCCTCCCAAAGCTCGAAAATCCACAATCCAGTATTCAGAAATTCCCAAAGCCGCATATTCCTCAATTTTACGGGCATAATCATCTTGCCAGTTGGTACTGACGACTTCTACAACTAATCGAATCGCTTGGCCACTGGTGATAATAGGTTGTTTTTCCCAAAGGGGTTCTGCTGCTAATGCCGCCTCATCCAAAACAATGACATCAGGACGTAGTGCGGTTGCTGCAATGGTCGAAGGACGGATGAGACAGTTTTTAGGAATTGTCCACTTGAGATTTAGGCGCAAAATTTCAACGAATAGCCTTCCAGCCAATTCGCCTGCAACAGATTCGTGCGGCCCTGTGGGTTCCATATCGCGAAGTTCACCATCAATCAGTTCATAGCGCGGGTCATCTCCATATTGTCTCAGAAATTCCTCAAAGGTGAATAGTTTGGGGGGTGTGTAGGTCATAAGCTATCTCCTTGTACTGCGATTCTATCTAAATTTTCTAGCGTCTTGTCAGCAGCTATAATCTAGTTATGATAGAGTGCTGATATAAAAGCAATGTCAACCCCTCAGTCGATCACCCTTCCACCCGGATTCGAGCAGCTAACTAAGGATCAGCAAATTGCTTACGTTCAGCAACTCCCGAATGTGATACTGGCTGCTTCTGATGAAGTTCCTGTTCCCCAATGGCATCTTGAGATCGTGCGTGAGCGTGTTTCCTCACAAGCTACGACACAACTAAGTCCCTGGAATGAAGCGAAGCAAAGGCTGATGAGCAAGTATCGTGAGCGCTAACTTGCTTGTCTTGCTTGATCCTAGGGCTGAAGAAGACATTGATTCGGCAGCCTAGTGGTATGCTGAAGATCGATTAGAACTTGCCCTAAAATTTTTAAATGCGGTTGATGCAACATTTGAGTTAATAGCCCAGTTTCCCAAGGCTTATCAAGAGGTTGCTCCAGGAATTCGTAGAGTTTTGACAAGAAAGTTTCCATTCTGCATTTATTACGCAGTTGATGATGAGCATTTAACGGTTTTTGCCGTTCTACACGCTAGTCGCAGTTCTGAAACTTGGCAACAAAGGCTTGATTAACGCTAGGCTTTAACCTGATCATTTTGTCCGGTATCTTTGACGAACTAGGATGACTGGGACTTGCTTACTACAGTACAATACCTCTTTGGGTATTTTTTAGGAATATATCTTATGGGCCGCGCTAACAAAGTTGTTCTTGCCTACTCTGGCGGAGTCGATACCTCAGTCTGCATTCCTTATCTCATCCAAGAATGGGGCGTAAAGGAAGTGATTACCCTCGCTGCCGATTTAGGGCAAGGAGACGAACTCGGGCCCATCCAACAAAAAGCCCTCAAGTGCGGTGCGGTCGAGTCGTTAGTCGCAGATGCCAAAGAAGAATTTGTCAAAGAGTACGCTTTTCCTGCCATTACCGCCAATGCACTCTACGAAAACCGCTATCCCCTCTCAACAGCATTAGCTCGCCCTTTAATTGCTAAGCTGTTAGTCGAAGCTGCCGAAAAATACGGTGCAGATGCGGTCGCACACGGTTGTACAGGCAAAGGCAACGATCAAGTCCGCTTTGATGTGGGGATAATGGCCCTCAATCCTAACCTCAAAGTGCTGGCCCCGGCACGGGAATGGGGCATGAGTCGCGAAGAAGCTATTGCCTATGGAGAACGTTTTGGGGTTGAATCGCCGGTTAAAAAGTCCTCTCCTTACAGTATTGATCGCAATATCTTCGGACGTAGCATCGAAGCAGGGCTGCTTGAAGACCCCATGACTGAACCCCCCGAAGAAATCTTTCTGATGACCAAAGCGATCGCAAACACGCCCAACGAACCCGAATATATAGACATCGGCTTTGAAAAAGGCATCCCTGTCAGCCTCAACGGTCAACTTTTTCCGCCTGTTACCCTGATCGAACAGTTAAACGAAAAAGTGGGCAATCACGGCGTTGGACGCATTGATATGATAGAAAATCGCGTCGTCGGCATTAAATCGCGGGAAATTTACGAAGCGCCGGCATTATTGGTCTTAATTCATGCCCACCGCGACTTAGAAAGCTTGACCCTTATTGGCGATGTCACCCACTACAAGCGAGGCATTGAAGAAACTTACAGCCATTTAATCTATCAGGGTTTGTGGTACAGCCCGCTTAAAGAAGCCCTGGATGCTTTCATTCAAAAAACCCAAGAAACGGTAACTGGAATGGTGCGCGTCAAGTTATTTAAAGGAAATGCTATGATTGTCGGTCGTCAGTCTGATTATTCGATTTATTCTCCTGATTTAGCTACTTATGGCGCAGAAGATCAGTTCGATCACAAAGCGGCAGAAGGATTTATCTACATTTGGGGACTCCCTACCAAAGTTTGGGCGCAAAGTCGTAGAAAATAGCGTTTTTAACCCTCTTTGTTACATTTTGGGCGCACGCGATGCGCCCCTACATGGCGTTAAGCTATTCCACATTTAAGTTGCCTATTGTTAATTCCCTCCTGTCCCCTGCCTCCTGCCTTGTCCCAACTAGCAATTCTTGTTGTTCTACAGCTTACTTGCCTCTTGCCTGACTTCTGCCAGAAGTTGATTAGCTTTTACTAATGCCTGAGTTCGCTCTGTGACTCGAATTTCTAACTCGTTATAAGCTTGTTTGAGAGCTTGCTCTGCTTGTCTGCGAACTGTGCAATCGCGGGTGAAGCATCGGGTGTGGATGAACTGCTCCTCATCGTAGAATACGTTCGAGTCGATTAAGACATATTTAATTGATCCATCCTTGGTTTGAAGCCTTGCTTCATAGTCATTCAGGGTTTCCTTAGCTGTTAATCTTTGGAGAATATCTCCGATTACCGCTTGATCGGCATGAAATTCAGCAATATGATGGCCAATGTATTCTTCGCGAGTGTAGCCGAGTAAATCTAATTCTGCTTGATTGGCCCACAGAATAATCCCATCGGGCCCTACCCAGTGAAGGCCAATAGTGCCATTTTCAACAAAGTCAGAAAGCTCCTGCTCTTTTCGGCGTAACTGTAGCTCAATCCGTTGAAGTTCAGCAATTTCATGCCGTAACTGCTCATTAATTTTTTCTAGCTCAGCTATATGTTCTTTTTCTTTAGATTTTAGCTTTTTATTAGCTTTTTGCAACCTGGCCGTCTTAGACACGATGCGCTTGAGTTCGGCTTGCTGTCGTTGGTGCTTGTACTCGGCTAACTTGGCTAACTGTTGGGCCAGGCTTTGGTACTCGTGCTTGACTCGCTCTTGATAGTTGCCGAAGAATTCAGCCAAAGCCGGTTCTTCTTCTAGTAAAGCACCGAGATGGTTGATGACACGCTGATCTGCTTCAGAGGCTACTTCGGGGTGAGCTTCTATCCACCCATGACACGTTTTAATGTAGGCAAGCAAGGCGACGAGATGCTGATAGTTTTGTGTGCCTAAAATTCGGTGCAACTCTCGACGAAAAGGCTCGCAAGCGTCCCGCGAGGTAATAAATATGGAAGCGGAAAAGAGAATGTGTTCTAGTGGCGAGTTTGGTTCTGGCCAATCCGTTAAGGGAGCAGGCTGAACTACCAGCAAACTGAGGTATTTATCAACGTCTGTTTCGCTTAACAGAGGAGCGTTAAGTAAGGCTAACACTTCGGTTGCCTTCATGCCTAAAGGACGTAGGGTACAACTTGTGGCAGACCATACAGTAAGGAAGGGCACAGAAGCGCGAGAGGTACGCGGACAGTTTCTCTTTAAAGAGAGTGGGCAGTGGATTATTAAGATAGGCAGCCAAGGTCTGCTGCCATAAGTTTTCTAAAACCTGTGGCGTTTGTAAGGCAGGCTCAAAAAAGGGGGGAACAAAACCAAGGGTTGACTCAATTTCTGCCTTAATTTGTTCGCTGGTTCGCTTAAAGTTCATGGCAAGAGCGGCAATATGTTGCTGTTCTGACTCCAATCTAAGTTTCTATTATACTATCTTTGATTTCCTGCGGATTTGTTGTCCTTTTTTAAAAAATCTGACTATGCTGACTCATCTAATTACTGATGTCCTCGTTGTGGGTGGCGGAACGGGAGGTACTGCGGCGGCCATTACGGCGGCCCGACGAGGCGTTAAAACCATCCTAATTAGCGAATTTCCTTGGTTGGGGGGAATGTTGACAGCAGCAGGCGTTCCTGCACCCGATGGCAATGAGTTGGCCGCGTGGCAGACAGGGATGTGGGGGGCGTATCTAAACGCATTACACCGGAAACAGCCAGGAGGACTGGATAATGCTTGGGTAAGCCTGTTTACTTACGATCCTCGCATCGGAGCGCAGATTTTAGCCGAATGGGTCGAAGCCTTGCCTAATTTGCAGTGGATTGGGGGACAAGTTCCCTTGGAAGTAAAGCGACAAGGCGATCGCATTATCGGGGTGCGCTTTGCCGATTACTATGTTGAAGCTCAAATTACGATTGATGGGACGGAATTAGGAGATATTCTGGCGTTGGGGGAAGTTCCTCACCGATGGGGATGGGAGTTACAAAGCGAATTTGACGAACCGAGTGCGCCTGTCTCCGAAAATGCATTAACCCAACATTACCCTGTACAAGCCCCCACTTGGGTTTTTATTCTTCAAGGTGGCGGTGACATTTCATCTGTCCCTTCCCCTTCTGCTTTCCCTCAATTTCAAGGCGCTTGGGACAATTACGGCGGTGAAAAGTTCCTCAATTACGGACGATTGCCTGGGGAACAATTTATGATTAACTGGCCGATTTGTGGTAATGATTATGGGGAAGGATTAGCTCGCTTAATCGCCTCAGAAACGTTACAGAAAGAATATTTACAAGAAGCGTATTTACACAGCCTCAATTTTGCTCAGTTTATTCAAAGGGAGTTGGGAAATCGTTACTGCTTAGCCCCCCATATTTTCCCCCATGCTCTCGAAAATGGCTCGTTTGCTCTAATGCCCTATTTCCGAGAAAGTCGCCGCTTGCAGGGGCAAATAACGATAACAGAACGAGATATTTTGCCTGTTCCTGATGGAAATGTTGCTCCCTTACCCGTAACAGAAAAGGGTGAAGTCAGTTCGATTGCGATCGGCAACTACCCTAACGATCATCATTATCCTGGTGTTGAATTTTCCCTACAACCTAAATCAATTCGCTGGGGCGGACGCTGGACGGGAACGCCTTTTTGCATTCCTTATAATTCCCTCGTTTCTCATTCTATAGAAGGGCTATTGGTTTGTGAGAAAAATATTTCGGTATCTCACATTGCCAATGGCAGCACTCGCTTGCAACCTGTTGTGATGAATATCGGACAAGCAGCAGGAATGGCAGCCGCTTTATGTATCGAATTAAACTGTCAACCTTGGCAAGTTCCGCTTCGACAAGTTCAGGAAGCTTTGTTAACTGATGCTTTTGCACCGTCTGCGGTGATTCCTTTGTTTAATTTACCCCCCGATCATCGCGAATGGCTGGACTGGCAGCGATATTATTTAAACTATCCGCAAGCTTATCCCGCAGATGGCAATTGTGCCTGTCAGTCTGTTAGTTTAAACTGCTCAACCGCAAATTTATATCAGGGTATTTTTCAAAAAAAAGGGGTTCAAGATTATCAGGTTACTTTGACTAACCCTCCAGACTTCCAAGCTCGAACATGGCAATTAATTACAACTCGCCCCGAAGTAAATTCCTGTTTACAAAACTGCGTAAGTGGTCAATTAATCTCAGTTCTCGGACGATTAAACCTTTCAGGTAACTGGTTAATTGTCGAAATTGTCTTATTTTGAATTGTTTTGACCTTGCTCACCGACAATTTTCATTTGGATTAACATTCGCAATGCTTTATTGACGGCTTCATCATTGGGAAATGCTTGGGCAACATCGGGATCTAAAAGGACTAAGTTGGTTCCTTGACGATATCGCTCAACGTATTTACCTCTAATACCTCCCTTCATCTGGGCGAAGTCGTACTCAGGGCGTAATTCGTCCTTCATTTCATTCTCATCTTCCTTCTTCATAAAACCGCCTCTCCTGTCGCGTGGCTTTTCGGACACTGATAATATTCCATGTATAAATTTTTATTAAGCGATCGCTCCTTACTGTTCAACGTGAGTTTAATGGAGAAATCTAGTAGGATGGGCACTGCCCATAAAATCGTGAAAAGCTTTATGGTAAACCTTGGTGGGCGATGCCCACCCTACTTTCTACTTTCATTTTCTCCTTCAATCACAAATTCAAGAATTTCCCCATGAGGGCTAAATTTAAGTTGCGTACCCGATTGCAAAAGAACTTCTTGATGATAAATTTGCTGCCAACCTTTAACACTCGAAACATAAGTGCCAAATCGAGAAAAATCTTTCAAAGAGTAAGTGTATTGTCGCAGTCCACCTGAAGAAGTCGTTTCTCGACAGATAATTTCTGCGTGTTGCTTGCTAACCGACAAATTTTCAATCACGAGATCATTCTCAGGACTGCGGCCTATCCGCATAATTTCATTGTAGATTCGCCTGACGTAATTTTCAGTGTCGTTGTCGATAAAACGTAAATAAGCGATCGGGTAAGGGGCGTGAGGATTGGCACTATTATCAAGGTAGGGCAGTTCAGTATTGCTTTCACTAATCGGTCGAATGAGTTCCCCATCAAACTCCGGGTGCATATAGAGAATGGGCAGTGTCCAAGCGGGTTGATTGAACTTATAGAGCGTTAACAGTTGCTGTCGGGCCACTCTGACCGCTTGATCGACCGGCCAGCGCAAGGTAAGGGCCTTAGTAAATTCTTGAATAAAGCTTAAAGCCTCTCGGTCGGCAATCGAATCGCGCATAGCCAGCACCGCCGGCACTCCATGATGGATGAGTACCTCCGCCATACTACTGCGTTCGATCGCCTGTTGTCCTTGCTGGTCGGGTTGCGCTCCCCAACAGGCATTAAAAACAGCCAGGGTAATGCGATCCCGCACCAGGACTTGGGCTAATTCGGTGCCATTAATGGTGGTCTGGGGTCGCAAAAACAGCAATCCTCCGTCAGGGCCAGGGATACCGTGTCCCGCATAAAAAAAGACGTTGTAAATGCCAGAGTCGAGGGCTTCGATCACTTTGGCGGGAGTCGGTTGAATCAGCGAGGTAACGCGAACTCGCACAAAAGCAGCCGCAGGATTTAAGGGGGTCGGCATTGAGGCGTTTTGTTCGATAACTGCCGTCAGACTGGCGACTTCTGTTTCTAGTTGCAGTGTGGCGTTGGAGGAGTAGTAGGACAAACTATCTTTGTCGCTATTGACACTTTTCGGCTGGAGGTTTTCTCCGAGCACTAGCAAAATATTTAATGCGTCGCTTGACTGCTGCTTAGCCAGAGGATCGACATTACTAGTAGTACGGCTAAAAAGAATTTGGGGATCGAGAGAAATCGCTTGTTTTCCAGCTTCTGGCTGCATGATTTCCCAAGGCAGGGGGATTAAATTGGGGTCGCGAATCTCCAAACGCAACCTGAGAGGGCGATGTCTACCAAAAGCCATACTGCGGCTTTTGTCATAACTCTGACGCACTTGACCGTCAAAGAGCCACTGCCACAAACTAATGCCCAACTCTTGCATCAGCCGTCCACCGTAGTTTTCGCTGGGACTCGAATGAGAAAAGGTTAACGGCGGTAAATGGTTGGTCGAGTCAGGATAAACATTAGGCAGGTGAGAAGACTGTTGCAAGGAAAACATTTCCTGCCAAGTCAGCCATTGGCGCGTCAAAGCCTCCGACCAGCGAGAGTCATGGTGGACGTATCCCTCTGGTAGGGGCGAACGAGTTACCCAACGAGCAAAGCCATCTGAACCTGCTGTTTTGAGACGCTCAATCGCTAAACTGAGGCAAGGAGTGATGCCGTAAGACATTCTCAATTTCTATAGGAGTCGATATGAAAGCATTATAAACTACCCATTATCCGTTTTTGAGGTCAGCCTCTCTATGTGAGAAAACCTGCGATCGCTCTCCTTGTTGTGGCTGTCAGTCTCCGCAGAAGAACAAATCGCAGGTACTAATAATGGCAACCCTTATTTTGGTGCTTTAGAACAATCCCAATGTCAGGGATTTATCAATCGGGAAAGTAGCGCCAGCACCCAACCACAGCGTTGCTAACGTCCCGAACAGGAAAATAGCAGTCGCGACAGGACGGCGGAAGGGGTTCTGGAATTTATTAACGTTTTCGATGAAGGGAATGAGCGACAATCCCAACGGAATACCTGCCATGAGGGAGATACCTAACAATTTGTTGGGAAGAATCCGCAGAATTTGAAAAGAAGGATAGAGATACCATTCCGGCAGAATTTCTAGGGGAGTCGCAAAAGGATTGGCAGGTTCGCCGATCATTGCCGGATCGAGAACGGCTAATCCGACCACTAAACCAATCGTACCCAGAATAACGACTGGGAAAACATAAAGTAAATCGTTAGGCCAGGCAGGTTCACCATAATAATTGTGTCCCATGCCTTTGGCAAGTTTGGCACGGAGTTCGGGATCGCTGAGATCCGGTTTTTTGACAGTTGCCATTGGCTCGTTTTCTCCTTAATGATTTAGAATCGACAGGATTCGGTTGCAATTGATAAAAGATCGATTCGCTATTATCGCTCTCGTAAAAATTGTTCACTGACAACGCTTACTGAGACTTACATGGGGCCAGAAATCCCCTGTTTGCGGATCATGAGGAAGTGGGCTAACATGAAAACCGCAATCAACCAAGGCAGCACGAAGGTGTGCAAGCTGTAAAAGCGAGTTAGAGTTGCCTGACCGACACTTTCGCTACCCCGCATCAGTTCCACCAATTGATCGCCAACGATGGGAATAGCAGCAGGTACGCCAGAGACGATCTTTACAGCCCAGTAGCCCATCTGATCCCAAGGCAGCGAGTAGCCGGTTACGCCAAAGCTAACCGTAATGACTGCTAGCACAACGCCCGTCACCCAGGTTAACTCGCGGGGTTTTTTGAAGCCACCTGTCAGGTACACGCGGAAGATGTGCAAGATCATCATCAGTACCATCATACTAGCCGACCAGCGATGGACGGAGCGGATGAGCCAGCCGAAGTTTACCTCGTTCATCAGGTATTGAACCGAGGTGAACGCCTCAGCAACCGTTGGTCTGTAATAAAAGGTCATGGCGAATCCAGTGGCAAACTGGATCAGGAAGCAAACGAGGGTAATGCCTCCCAGACAATAGAAAATGTTGACGTGGGGAGG
>JBGTNM010000480.1:0-10623 GCA_041743025.1 Microcystaceae cyanobacterium | reverse complement strand
ATTGATTAAACACTCTATTTGTTTTTCTCTTTCATTTTGATTAGCCTTCATTTGCTCTTTTTCTTTTATTTATTGACAAGACTTTTCTATTTTACCATATCAATTCATATTTACATCTCAAATGGAATTGCTATATAAGCAATACCATCCTTGACCATTAAAAAGATCGAGTCCTTGTTCAAATTTTGCTCCATCACTAATTCCATCATCGGTTGTACTATATTTATTGGAATTAGTTCCAAGAATAAACTCAGCCGTATTCGATAAACCATCCCCATCATTCATTTATGCCATTGAGAAGTCGGATTAATGGCGATGGCGGACAGGGAACAAACTGTCTGATAGATAGGATTGAGCATTTCTTAGCCGAAAGCTTCACTTAATTTTACAAAAATTCATAAATCTCTTAAATTATATTAATTAAGGATATTGTTTTATTTCGTTTTGACGATCTAAAGGGAGAAATTTATGTTTTGGCAGGGCAAGATATTGAGATTGTGATTTATTCAACTGGAAATTGGGAGTTTTTGCCAAATGGAACCGAATTTTGAAGCAATGAATAAGGCTCAATTGAGGGCGTATGTGTTAGAATATAGGGAAGATCAAGAAGCTTTACGAGCTTTGATGAGTCGTCGCGATCCCAATGGAGTCAAGTATAATTTCCCGAATACGGAAGAGGGAAGAGAGCAGACAAAAGCGGTGATTAAGCGCAAAATTGAGGGTAATTTATAGAATTCAGGAAAGTGCGTTACATTTTATACTTCGCACTCTACAAGAGAGTGTGATCGCAGCGATCGCCCTATAAAATAAAAGAGAGTCATCAGAACAAAAAACGACGAAAGATTTAATGTTTTGCTCGAAGAAGTACGTTATCTGATTCGAGGCAATCAGGAAAATTAGGGTAATCACCCGCATGACAGGCATTAAAAAAGGGATTTACTCAAGAATTGTTTGAGCGACGATTTGCGGCTTTTCCAAATGAGGAACGTGCCCACATTCGGGAATCCAGGTTAATTGACTGTTAGGTATTAATTGCTTAAACTTCGTCGCAGCTTGAGTCCCTAAAATTCTATCATTTTTTCCCCAAATAATCAGCGTCGGCTGTTTGATTTGAGAGAGTTGACTGGCGAAAGATCCATAGCCACCACTTTTGGTAAAAGCAATTAAAGCTTGACTCCAACCTAGACAGTTTAAATGTAAAGCGGTACAAATTTGAGCATCTTCATTGGCTAAGCTTTTGTCATAATAAGCAGCACGACTAATATTTTTTCTCACATTGGGATGGCGAAGAAAAGCCGTAGACAAGGAGTCTAGCGGAGGAAACATAAATTTACTCAAAATGGGAGGATTTACCAGTCCTACACTATCAATTAAAACTAATTGGCTGACCGCTTGGGGGTAGGTTAAGCTAAAATCAATGGCGGTTGCTCCTCCCATTGAAGCTCCTACCAAAATGACGGGACGGTTAATTAAAGTTTTCCAAAAATAATAAAGGTGAGTTTTTATTTGATCTGGAGTCAATAATAATCCTTCGATTCTTTCGGTAAAGCCAAATCCCAATAAATCGACTGCCCAAGTTTCTGCATTTTGCATCAATAGCGGTAATAGCCTGCGAAATTCTATTAGAGAACTGTCAAATCCGTGCAGCAGTAAAATCGGAATTTCCCCTTCTCCTTGCCGCACGTAAGTCGTTAGGATGCCTTGAGGACATAACGGCATTGAAATTAACTGACACTCAATTTGATTGACGAGATTAATCGATGTCGCTTCGCTGAGTTTTTCAGATCCAAAACGCATAAAACTTCTAGACAAAGTTCAATCCTCTAAGCTTGGCATTTGACTCATCTAATGCTATCGCGTATTTAAATCACCTCTTACCCACTAACTATTAACTATTAATTATTAACTATTAACTATTGCACCTATCCCCACTGAAAAATAGCTGCTCCCCAAGTCAACCCAGCCCCAAATCCAGAGGTGGCAATAATGTCTCCTGGTTTAATTTTGCCTTGTCTGACGGCTTCATCAAGCGCTAGCCCAATGGAGGCAGCAGAAGTATTGCCGTATTCTTCAAGATTACTGATGATCTTTTCGGCAGGAATATTTAATCGTTCGGCCACGGCATCCATAATGCGTTGATTGGCTTGGTGCAAAATCAGCCAATCGACTTGATCGATTGTCATATTCGAGCGAAACAAAGCTTTTTCGATCACTTCTGGGACTTTAGCAACAGCGAAGCGGAAAATTTCGCGTCCATTCATAGCAATCGGCTGGTAAGTTCCTTGAGTAATCTCGACTGTCTTGTTGAGAGCATTAGGAATTCCTTGATAGGCAAGATTGAGGGAACTATTTTGTGTACCATCACTATACATTTCAAAGCCAAGCAAGCGATCGCCTTGATCAGTAGCCTGACAAACAACAGCCCCTGCCCCGTCGCCGAAAAGAACGCAGGTGTTGCGATCCGACCAATCTACCCAACGAGAGAGTATGTCTGCTCCAATAACGACTACATTTTGATAGACACCGGTGCGAATAAATTGAGCCGCCGTAATCAGCGCAAAGACAAACCCAGAACAGGCAGCCGTCAAATCAAAAGCCACCGCTTTAGAAGCCCCTAACAGGTGTTGGACTTGGCAAGCACTGCCAAACAGATCGTCAGGCGTGGAAGTCGCCAGCAGGATTAAATCAATGTCGGTAGGCAGCAAGCCAGCCAAGTTGATCGCTTCAGTGGCTGCTTGAGCCGCGAGATGACTAAGAGAGATCTGCGAGGAAGCCAGATGCCGTTTACTAATTCCTGTGCGCGTCCGAATCCACTCATCAGAGGTATCTACCCAGTCACTGAGAGCGTGATTGGTCAGCATTTGGTCTGGCGTTGCTGACCCACAGCCAATGATAGCGATTCCTGCTCCTGAGTCTTTCAACAATTTTTTTTCCTCTTGCGATGGGCGATCAGTTCAATGTGTGATGTTAAAGTTCGCGCTTAGCGTCCGCCGTTCGGCTTTCAACCGCCTGTTGGTGGTATTCCGTGTAGGCTTGAATGCGCTCAGAAACGCGATGCTCGATCGCTTCAGTCGCTAAACGAATGGCGTTAAAAATCGATGGCGCTTGGGAAGATCCATGACTGATAATACAAATGCCATCGACTCCTAGCAGTAAACCACCCCCATGCTCGGCGTAGTCAATGCGCTGCTTGATTCGCTTTAAATTGGGTTTGAGCAAAGCCGTTCCCAGCAATCCCCGCCAACCACGCGGCAGTTCATCTAGGGTAATTTGCAGCAAAACTTCCCCAATCGCTTCAGCAAACTTGAGTAAAATATTGCCAACAAAACCATCGCAGACAATCACATCAAAATGCCCAGAGAGAACATCTCTCCCTTCGGCATTGCCAATAAAGGGAATTTGCGGATTATTTTCTAAGAGCGCGTAGGCTTGTAGGGCGAGGTCGTTGCCTTTAGTGGCTTCTTCTCCAATATTGAGCAAGCCGACTTGGGGTTTTTCGATGCCCATCACGTACTTGCTGTAAACCGTTCCCATCAGGGCGAATTGTTCTAAGTATTTTGGACGACAGTCCACATTCGCTCCTACGTCTAAAATAATCACAGATTTGCCCGCCAACAACGTCGGAAAGACTGCCCCAATCGCGGCGCGGTCAATCCCCTTGAGACGGCCTAAACGCAGGGAAGCAGCCGCCATCGCTGCCCCAGAATGTCCTGCCGATACCACAGCATCAGCGCGGTTTTGTTTCACCAAATCCATGGCCACATTAATCGAGGCATTGGATTTGCGCCGCAGTTCCGCCATGCCTTCATGCATGGCAATTACGCCATCAGCCTCGATAATTTCGAGATGGGAAGTGCGTGTGTGGTCTTTGAGGGAATCCTCAATTTGAGCGCGATCGCCCACCAATAAAATGTCTACGTCAAGCTCTTCGGAGGCTCGGATTGCTCCGGCGACGATTTCGCCAGGGGCGAAGTCTCCTCCCATTGCGTCTACTGCAATTCTTGCGCGATTTGCTGCCATCGATCAAAGTAATAGAAGCCTTCAAGATTTTAACATCAAGCCTAGACGAATGTTCTCCGGAAGATCCAGCAGACTGCGACAGGCCAAGCAAATAATGCTAAAAGAGAAAGAACAAATTTGTGACAACGTTGATCAAATTATCGCATTATCTGTAGAGGTTCGACATGCAAGAGTTGGTTGCTTTGACCCTAGCAAGCTGCTTAGGAAACCTGCTAGGGCGCAATAGCACTCAATTAGCCGACGTTCCCCTTGTCAGTTGGCAGCAAGCAAAAATTTTTGAGGTTCCCACGACTCGCGATCGCATTGTTGAGGCGATAGTAACAGACTACCTCAGAAGATTAGCTCAGAGAGGTTTCGACCCTCGACAACAGGGCATCATGATTCAGTCGGAGTGGTCATATCTCGGTCAATATCGCGAGACGATTCCGGCTTCTGCGGCTTCGCTGACCAAAATTGCGACCTCACTGGCAGCTTTGGATAGGTGGGGAACGGATCATCGATTTGAAACGCGCATTTATAGCACGGGAACTCTCCAAAATGGCGTTTTACAGGGAGATTTGGTGATTGAAGGGGGAGGCGATCCTTTATTTGTCTGGGAAGAAGCGATCGCTCTGGCCAATCAACTTAATACGTTAGAAATTTATCAAATTACGGGGGATCTAATGATCACAGGCGATTTTGACATGAATTTTCAAGAAGATCCTCAAAGGGCTGGCAAATTGCTTAAATTGGCTTTTGATGCTCGTCAGTGGACTCCTGAGATTGAAAAGCAGTATCAAGCCTTACCCCCCAACACACCCCGCCCGCAAATCGCGATCAAAGGTTCGATTCGAGTGTCAACAGTGCTCCCAGTGAGTTCTCAGCTTTTGCTGCGCCATCAGTCCCTCACAGTGGCAGAACTGCTCAAACAAATGAACCTCTACAGCAACAATGTCATGGCTGAAACGATCGCGCAATCGCTCGGCGGAGCGACTATGGTGGCGAATACCGCCGCAAAAGCGGCAAACGTCCCGCTTGCGGAAATTCAGTTAATTAACGGTTCGGGATTGGGAGTCGAAAACCGCATTTCCCCCCGTGCAGCCGTGAGAATGTTGATGGCGATCGAGCGGAAATTAGCCGATAATACGATTAAGGTGGCCGATCTGTTGCCAATGGGGGGACGCGATACGAAAGGTACGATGCAGTTGCGGGCTATTCCTCTGGGCGTGGCGATTAAAACGGGAACTTTAGCCCAAGTCAGTGCGCTAGCAGGGGTCATCCCGACGAAAGAACGAGGTCAGGTGTGGTTTGCCATGATTAATTATGGCAATAATATTGAGCAGTTTCGCCAAGAACAAGACCGATTTTTACAACGATTGGCTTTGCATTGGCAATTAATGCCTGTTTTTTCCGTAAATAATCGCACTAAAGCCGTTTATTTGGGCGATCCTGGTCGGAATTTATTCGTAAATCAACAAGTCAGGCGATCGCCCTAAAATTGAAATACAGTAAAACCTCGCTATGATAAACGGCCCGACTGCAACGCTTTTGATTTCCTGTCCCGATCAACAAGGATTAGTCGCCAAATTCGCCAATTTTATCGATGCTAATGGCGGCAATATCATCCACGCTGACCAGCATACCGATTTTGAGGCGAACTTGTTTCTGACACGCCTTGAATGGCAACTCGAAGGCTTTAACTTGCCCCGTGAGATGATTTCTCCTGCTTTTGCCGCCATTGCTAAACCTCTACAAGCGGTCTGGCAGGTGCATTTTTCTGATACTATCCCTCGCCTGGCTATTTGGGTATCCAAACAAGACCATTGCTTGCTCGATTTACTCTGGCGTTGGCAAGCCAAAGAACTGAGGGCCGAAATTCCGCTAATCATTAGCAACCACACTCAATTACAAGGAATTGCCGAGCAATTTGGCCTTGATTTTTGTCACCTTCCCATTACTAAAGAAAATAAAATTCAACAAGAAGCGCGGCAACTCGAAATATTGCGACAATATCGGATCGATCTGGTTATTTTAGCTAAATATATGCAAATTTTGACCCCAGAATTTGTTCATCATTTTCCCAATATTATTAATATTCATCATTCGTTTTTGCCAGCATTTGCCGGGGCAAATCCCTACCACCGTGCTTACGAACGAGGGGTTAAAATTATTGGCGCGACAGCTCATTATGTCACGGCGGATTTAGATGAAGGGCCGATTGTTGAGCAGGATGTTACTCGTATTAGCCATCGCGATACTATTGCCGATTTGATTCGCCAAGGAAAAGATTTAGAACGGGTTGTCCTGGCAAAGGCAGTTCGCTTGCATCTACAAAATCGAGTTTTGGTCTATGGCAATCGTAGCGTTGTTTTTGCCTGAATTTCTGTGTATCCTTCCTAAGCCAATGACTGAACAACATTGAGATTATGTAATATTTTTATATTAGGAGCAAAATAAGGTAGGCAATGCCCACCTTACGCAACAACTATGCAGCTTTGGCTTCTGCTTTTTTTTGCAGAAAGTTTATGACAGATGCTTTTTCCAATAATCCAATAACAACACCATTACGATCAATGACAGTTAATTGAGGCAGTTGATTTTGTTCGAGAAGTTTTATGACTTCTAATAAAGGCTCATTTGCTTGAACAGTCGTCACTTTTTCAGGAGGTTGCATAACTTCTTTGACTAGCACTTCCGTCCATTGAGAAGTCGGGATTTTTTTGAGAGATTCTATCTCAAGAATGCCGCACAATTGACCGAGTTCATTTGTGACTAAAAATTTCAGCCATTGAGTTTGTCCGATGACGTATTCGTTAACGAACTCTCTTAAGTTGAGATTTTCCGAGACAATGGGACTGTTGGGAATAATAGCATCTTCCGCTTTGTAGCCACTGAGAGTTTCTTGAACTTTGGCAGATTGAGCAGAAGATCCAGCATTTTGTAGCAGAAAAAAGCCAATTAATAATGTCCAGAAATTACCAAATTGACTAATGCCTAAAATGGCTAATCCTCCAATAATAACTGCTAACCAACCGAGCGCTTGTCCAACTCGACTCGCAAATATCACGCCTTTGTTAGGATTGCCTGTAATTTTCCAAACGAGTGCTTTGAGGATATTCCCCCCATCCAGGGGAAGCCCAGGAATTAAATTAAATAGACCTAAAATGAGGTTAATAGAGGCGAGTAACTGAAGAATCGCTTCAATCGGGGTAGGAAATGTAAAATTGGAGACGACTAATGTTAGGATCGCAAAGAGAAGTAGGCTGACGGCAGGGCCTGCGATCGCTACGAAAAAAGCTTCTAGCGGTGTTTTAGATTCTTTTTCTAAGCTCGCTAATCCCCCAAATAAAAATAAGGTGATTGATTTAACGTCAATCCCTTGAGAAAGGGCAACAAAACTGTGTCCTAATTCGTGAGCAACCACAGAAGCAAATAATAACAAAGCAGCAATGAATCCTAAGATCCAGGGCGTTATTCCTCCCAATTGCGGAAAGAAAGCTAACTGTCCGCCATAACTGAGAGTGACTAACCCCAGGACAAGAAACCAGGAAGGATTTACATAAAATGGAATTCCAAATAAATTACCGACACGAATGTTGCCATTCATAAGGAGAATCTCCTAAGACTTTGTTTTAATTGTAACGAAATGGCTTGGTTAAAAACGTGATTGTCGGTCGTAAAAACCGTTCTATCAGGTTCGGTAAAGGGAACAAGCCCTAAAATTAGGGTGTACCTTTCTATAGCTTAGTATTTTCGTTCTGATACCAACGCCGACATTTATTGGCTAAGGCGGCTAGTCCCTCACTACTTTCTCTCATTTTTTGCTCGGCAATTTTAGCTAACTCAAGAATTTCTTGAAGTTGTTTTTCAGTTAGTTTGTCTGTTTTCATTGTAGGTACTCCAATCGATTTTTAATCTCAGTCACTGCTATTCTAGCTTCCATCACTCTCCCCAACTCTGATGCTAATCCTTCACCAATTTCTTGAATTTCTTCATTTTTCATTATCTGAGTTGAAGATAAAGTTTCAATAATTTCTTGAATATATCTCTTGTCGAGATTGACTAAAAATAAAGCATTATTTAAATAAGCAAAATACTGAACTAGGATGATATTATTTGGAAAGTGATTCAGTATTTTCCTTGCAATAACCAATCCTTCTGTTGCTTGCTGTTCTGTAAGGTCTAACTCCTGATTGAGATGTTTAATTAAATTGTTTATTTCTGCTGGAATTGGCATTGTCTACTCTAGAAGTGTTTATTCATAACTTTTGCCCTGAACGTCTTTCGAGTTTTTGGCAATCCACCGATCAAGACGGTCGTTAGCCTCTTTAGATAATTTTAGTCCAAAAACGCCAACTATGTTGGAGGTAATGCCGCCTATTGCAGTGAATTTTGCCTCAGAAACTTTACCAGCAAGCAAAAGCCCCATAATGGCAATACCTAAAATGGTGTTTGATGCGGTACAAGCGATGGCAAGATTAAAACTCCATGAGGCTTGTCTGATTCGTTCTTTGAGAATTTGTACACTTGATACATCAATGTTGCCAGCAGATGTGGTGCTTGATACGGCAGGATTCTCGTTGTGTTGCATAATAGTAACCTAGTTAATGTATGTTGTTATCGCAGCCTTAGCTCTTTAGAGGGTTTGGGCTGTTTTTTAGAAGCATTAGATTTTTGAGAATTTTTAAGATTTTAATCCCCAAAATGATTGATAATCGCTTGAGCAAACTCCGAACACTTGAGCGGCGGTTCGACAGGCGGTGTTATCAAGCGAGCGAGGTCGTAAGTAACTTCCCGATTAGAAATGGCATTCCCAATGCCTTTTTTAAGCAAATCTGCTGCTTCCGGCCATCCCATAAACTCCAACATCATTACGCCTGATAAAATCACCGAACCCGGATTAATGCGGTCTAGTCCGGCGTGTTTAGGCGCAGTGCCGTGAGTGGCCTCAAAAATCGCACAAGTATCTCCAATATTGGCCCCTGGCCCCATGCCGAGTCCGCCGACAATAGCTGCCGCCGCGTCAGACAGGTAATCGCCATTGAGATTCATCGTAGCGAGGATGGAATATTCATCGGGACGAGTTTGGATTTGTTGGAAGATGCTGTCAGCGATGCGGTCGTTGACCATAATTTTATGCTTCCATTGTTGGTTGCCGTGAGTATCCCAAATAGCATTGAGAACGCCTTTGACTTCCTCGCAAATTTGCTGCCGCTTTTCTTCGGTTAAGGCCTCAAAACCTGGTTCTATCTGACGCGCATTGTCTTCAATACTAAGGTCAGGGTTGCGTTCAGTGTTACTCAGAATCCAAGATTCTCGTTCGGTAATGCAGACATCGCGAAACTCCATTGTTGTCAGTTCATAACCCCAGTCCCGAAACGCACCTTCCGTGTATTTCATAATGTTGCCCTTATGGACTAAAGTAACCATCTGTTTCTCTTTAGGAAGACGCAAGGCGTGTTGAATGGCGCGACGGACTAGGCGAAAGCTTCCGGTTTTGCTGATAGGTTTGATGCCAATCCCCGCATCAAGCGGAATTTGTTTTTTACCGTGTTCGGGTGTGGCAGGAATCAGTTGAGTATTGAGGTAGTGGATGAGTTTTTTCGCAATTTCGCTGCCTTGCTGCCATTCAATCCCTAAATAAATATCTTCGGTGTTTTCTCGATAGATGATGACATCGAGTTTTTCAGGGGATTTATGAGGAGACGGCGTACCGGGATAGTAGCGGCAGGGACGCACGCAGGCGTAGAGGTCGAAAATTTGGCGCAAGGCGACATTGAGGGAACGAATGCCGCCACCAATGGGAGTCGTCAGGGGGCCTTTGATGGCGATGCCGTATTCACCAATCGCTTCAAGTGTGTCGTCGGGTAAATATTGATAAGTTCCGTAGACCTCACACGCTTCATCTCCGGCATAGACTTTAAACCAATTAATCTTGCGTGTGCCTCCGTAGGCAGTTTTTACGGCCGCATCTATCACTTTTTCGGTAGCAGGCCAGATGTCAACCCCTGTTCCATCGCCACGTATGTAAGGAATGATGGGGTCGTTGGGAACGATGGGTTTGCCGCCTTCAAAGGTAATTTTCGATCCCGTCGTGGGGGGGGTAATTTTTTCGTACATAGGCTTGTTAATGAATAATGGCTATTTATAGATAGCAGGTTTTTCCTTTTTATTACAGTCTCGAATGATGCGATCGCTTTTTCTTTTCAAGAAATTACAAGTGGATTGGGTCGTCTATCAGCTCGATTTAGAAAATTTTGCTCTATCTCCCAAAAATATGCTATCATGAAACAATGTGCGGACGTATAGCTCAGTTGGTTAGAGTACGTCGTTGACATCGACGGGGTCACTGGTTCGAGTCCAGTTACGTCCATAGCAAGCAGGAAGCAGTTTTTGGGTATCGATGTCATTTAAAGTTTGCTTTTGCCGCAACGGCAAAGTTATGCTTGAAAACCGCAACGGCAAAATCATGCCTGAAAAATTTTGAGAGAAAATAGGCTCTCCCGACATCATCGGGTAAAGTGTTCGCCTATGTTACATTTTGGGCGAACGCTATTCGCCCCTACATTGGGAAAAAAGGGTGTTACTGTAGGGGACGGGGCTGTCTGGGCGGGACACCCGCCC
>JBGTNM010000479.1:0-6904 GCA_041743025.1 Microcystaceae cyanobacterium | reverse complement strand
TATACCGTTTTAAAATACTGCTGTAATTGTTCCTTTCGCTGTTTTCTACTTTCCATTTCTAAGGACACGATTAATTCTTCTAATTCTAATTGTAACAATTCTAGTTCTTTACGACGACGGCGAGAACGAGCGAGGGTTTCCTTGAGGTTTTCGGGTTCAGGCGTTTCTTTAGAATTAATCATCATAATGCCCAATCAAGTTTAATTTCTTCAATACTGCGTTCCAATGTAGGAATACGATTTTGAATGGTTGTTAGCTTATCTATTGATTAAGAACTCGATATCCACTCCAAAGATATTTTTCGTTTTGAAAGAACACAGTCTTTTAAATACAAATTAATTAAGTTTTGATAAGGAATTCCTGTCTCTTGAGCCAGTTTTTTGAAATAGTCAATAATTTCACCCTCAATCTGAATGGTGACTGGTTGTTGGAGTTTGTCAAAGTAGGGATTTTTTACAGATTGCGAGAAATCGTATTCGTCTTTCATCTGAAAAATTGACGGTACTGTTGCCGTTCACGCTGGGTGGCCTTGCGAACTGAGATAATGCTAATGAAGTTTACTATATCTAATTATAATGGAATATTGTATATATCTAATTCATCTTGAGCAAAATAACTGCTAGAGTTTTGAGGGTGTTATCTTTCAAGATTTTTATTTTTTCTTTTAATGTATCCTGGGCAACTTTTACTACTACAATAATCACAATTAGTTTGTTTACAAACAAGAAAACCACACTCAGGACAAGTCGGATTACGTCCAATCACTAAGGGAGTATAGGCACAAGGCTTTTCTTTTTTGCCTTTTTGTTTAATTTTTCCTCCGCAATATGCAAGAATTGTTGTTTGTTTATTTTCATTGCGGCGAGTCCCTCTTAAAATCATCGTTGAAGTTAATTCAAAGGATGTAAATTGAGAGATTTTATTGCGGTTTTCTTCATCTTCCCAAATTGGTTG
Organism: Microcystaceae cyanobacterium; assembly: GCA_041743025.1. GTDB lineage: Bacteria > Cyanobacteriota > Cyanobacteriia > Cyanobacteriales > Microcystaceae > JBGTNM01. The sequence continues at coordinate 5,950 of JBGTNM010000479.1, read as the reverse complement.
TAAATTGTTTTTTGTAAAAGTCATTCTCATAGTCAAAAATCCAGTGAGGATAAAATTTAACAAAATTTATCTTATTTATATCACATTGGTTTTTATCACATTGGTTTTTAATGTGTTGATCAACATCAAATTTAAAATTTAATTGTAATCTTTGGCAAACATTCTTAAAATCTTCTTTCATGCTTTCCATTGTTTGCTTGTCAAAAACACCTAATACTTTCAGCCGCTCTATTTTAAGTTTTAATAGATCAGGATCGTTGAGATAAGGTTCTTGAATATATTTTCTTTGTAAGTGTGGAGAAATAACACCAGAAATTTTAATGTTTTTCTCTTCTTGCTCTTTTAGCCTTTTTACACAAAACCTTGAAAACTTATTAGGTTTAAATCTTCTTGCATTTTTAACATCAATGAAAATTTCTTCATTATTTTTATTAATTCTAATATCATATCTTAGATAGTCATCGCTTTTCTTGGTGACTTGATGTACTGAAATATCATCAACTTCATAACCTAATGCCTCATAATATTTAATCACCAGTTTTTCTGCGCCGCGAGCAGCTATCATTTGAGCAACTTTATCATCATTATCGGATAATGTAAGCGTATTATCTTGAAGCCAATCTTCTATTAATTTAATATCTTCATTATTGTCCATTTTATAAAATTCGTGATAATTGCCTTTTGTAGCATCAGCGTAAGGATATACAGACTGATTAAATTGTTCAACTAAATCAAAAAATATTCTGAATTTTTGTTGTAAAATTTGTTTCGTATATTTGTCAGGCGCAATATCCCAGAATTGACCTTCGTATTCTAAATTTTCGCTAAAATAAGTAATTTCATCCCAGATTCGTAGGCGTTCTGAGGGACTAGACTTTTGCAAATATTGAATCATTTTATCTAAAACATCTAGTTTTAAAGATTCGTCGAGAAGATCTGAATGCTTCATCAAAAATCTCACAATTTTATCATTTTGATCGCTTGCTTGATATTTATACACAACTTCTTCTAATAGAGTTTTCTTTATTACTTCACTGATTTCTTTAAACTCCAAGCTTGTTTTAATAAATTGTAAGTAGTCAGCAATAGTGCTTTCATATAATACTTCTCTCAAATTAGATGACTCAACCAAAAGATACTCTATTTCATCCTTAACTTCTTTAATAAATTCACATTTATCTGTATGAAGCATAAAATTAATTTTTAACAGTAAAAAATCAATAGCTTTTTGCTGCGGTAATGTTTTAATGTGTTGTAACAAAAAGGCTTTAAAAATATCAGGATTATTGCTATTTACGCAATTTTCAATAATTTTTTGATTTTTTATAATCTTTATTTGATTAATTGATAACCATTGTCTAGCTTCAATTTTAGTCATAAGTTCTTTTACAAGAGTATCGGCAAGACAGCTATCAATCTTGTCAAGACTTTTATCAATAATGAAGATATATTCTTCAAAAGTAGAATATTCTATAAGTTTTTTTCTTAAAGTAGATGATTTTAGGACAATCTCTAAATAATTATCGCTTTTTAATAACTCAACTTTCTTTACATCAATTGCTCGATCTTGATATTCTTTTGATCTTACTGAGTTATTATTTTTGTCATTATAACATAGATAAAAATAAACAATGGAGCCTTGAGGTAGACATTCAGAAGAATATGCAACATTAGTGTTTTGGCTGATTAGATCATCTTCATATCTAATTAATGTAACTTTTTTACAGTTATTATTATTTATGATGATTTTTTCGACAACTCCTAAAAATTTTAATAATTCAATATTAACTACTTTTTCTCGGACTTTTCTATCTTTCTCGATATTAAATTTTACGTAAATTCCTCGTGCATCTTTTCTTTCAAGAATTTTTTGAATGTCTTCAGGAACATCATCCCGATAAACCTTGATATCTTGATTATTTAATCCATCAAATGGAACCATAAAACCAAAATTATTGACTTTCTGAGATTTTTTATTAAAGCCACCGAACCATTTGACATAGCCAATTAACATTATAACCATCCTTGAGAATAAATGCTGAATTATCTATATACCCTCGTCATCAAGCGCAGATTTTTGATTTGCTCGATAACGCAAAGTATGTTATTTTTCTTGATGTAAGCTTATAGTTCCCAAAAATTCTAAAGAACTAACACATCAGAATCCTGAGATATAAAAGTATCAGCTATTTTTGAATGATACTTGAGATTGAATTGTCTCTCTATTATCACTATCTACGACAATTAAGCATCTCTGCGATCGCAGCATCAACGTACCTATAATTATTGATTAAAGGATAAAAAAGGGATGAGTCAGTTAAGATTTGAATGGGATAAGTAAATCGTCCAACCACTAAAAAAGAACAAAAAGATTATGAACAATACACCAACTTCTAACTTTTCTTACGAAGCGAAAGATGAGCTACTTCCAGAATATGATTTTGATTATAATCAAGCTAAACGTAACCGCTTTATCCCTAAAAATCCTCAAAACTTAGTAACTGTTACTTTAGATCCTGATGTGGCGGCTGTTTTTAAAACAGCAGAATCAGTTAACCATGCTCTGCGGAATTTATTATCTGCTATTCCCAAAAATGAGGTAACATTATTAGACTAGTAACTCTTGTTTAGCATTGGTGGGTTACGACGGATAGTTAATCTTCGAGATAGTTTTAATTAAGTTATCGCCGTCTAATCCACCCTACGCAAAAGTTTTATATTTTCTTTATAGATACTCTCTAGGCTAGCTTGCGTCGCTTCTCCGGTTAAGCTAAAAGCGCGGATATCGGTAATTTTCACCTCGATCAATTTCCCTTTCAACTGACTAATATCACCTTGAAAAAAGGTCAGTCGATTGCCCTTAGTGCGTCCCATGACTTGCGAAGGATCTTTAGCATTGATATCTTCGACTAATACTTCTTCAATGCGCCCTAAATAGCGTTGGGAACGTTCTACGGCTTTTTGGGAAACGAGGTGGTTGAGACGTTGCAAGCGATCGCTTTTGACTTCCTCGCTTAATTGATTATCCCACAGTGCGGCAGGCGTTCCTGGACGAGGGGAATAGGCGGCAGTGTTGAGTTGGTCAAAACCGATGTCTTCGACTAATTTGAGGGTATTTTCAAACTGTGCCTCTGTTTCGCCCGGAAATCCAACAATCGCATCAGCGCTGATAGCAGCATCAGGCATACATTCGCGGATTTTGGCAATAATTTGGCGGTAGCGTTCGTGAGTGTAACCTCGCTTCATTGCTTTAAGAATTTCGTTGTCTCCCGATTGAAAAGGTATGTGGAAGTGTTCGCAAACGGTAGGCAATTCTTGACAAGCGCGAATCAGCCGTTCGTTAAAATAGCGGGGGTGACTCGTAGCAAAGCGGATGCGTTCGATACCGGGTACGTCGTGGACGAAATAGAGTAAGTCGGTGAGGGTGTGCTGGTGTCTTCCTGTTTCTGTCACGCCGGGTAAATCGCGTCCGTAGGCATCAATATTTTGTCCTAACAAAGTAATTTCTTTGTAGCCCAATCGCCCCAATTCTTCCATTTCTGCACGAATGGCTTGAGGAGTGCGCGATTGTTCCACCCCACGCACGTTAGGAACTACACAGTAGGTACAGCGTTCGTTACAGCCGTAGATCACGTTAACCCAGGCAGTCACGGTACTTTCGCGACGAGGTTTGGTTATGTCTTCAACAATGTGGATAGGTTCGGTGGCAACGACTTGATTGCCGTCAAAGACTTGTTGCAATAAATCTTCTAGACGGTTGGCGTGTTGTGGACCCATGACTAAATCGAGTTCGGGAACGCGCCGCAGTAGTTGTTCGCCTTCTTGTTGAGCGACGCATCCAGCTACGATGAGGGTTAAATCGGGTTTTTCGTGCTTGCGTTTAGCTTGCCTGCCTAAATAAGAATAGACCTTTTGTTCGGCGTTGTCGCGGATGCTGCAAGTGTTGTAGAGAACTAAATCCGCCTCGTTGGGGTCGTCTGAAGGGCAAAATCCCATGTCTTCTAGGATGCCTGCCATCCGTTCTGAGTCAGCTTTATTCATCTGACAGCCAAAAGTAGTAATGTGATAGCGGCGTTGGGATTGGGTCATGGTTAAGACAGGCGATCGCTTAGAGAGTCTAACTTTCTATTATAGATTTTTATTTTTCTCAGGAGCAATAACTGTAACCAATTAAGGAATAAACAAACGACCTGCACCCAGATAGTTATCAAGATCGAAAAGAATTTCAACCAAACGAATACTGCATCGCTCTCGATATTCAAAATCACTCATGCGATCCGTATTTCCCAACGTGATAACAGGTAGTGCCCCCTGAGTATTTTCTTCTTGGATTATTTGTTCTAGAGAATCAATTCCCTTCTTGCGACGATTCGCTGTCAAGATGATCATCTGATGGTTTTGAGCGAAGTGCCAAATAACACGATCGCTTGCAGTGATAGGTAAGCCTATGTCTTCAAGCATAACAAACTTAATCGGCAACAGTTCAAGCCATCCTCCTGCTGTCAAAGTCCCCAGCAAAAGAATTGCGTATCCTTCAATATTGCGATCAACGAGAAAAATCATTCCCTGATTCCAAGCTTGGCTTTGTGGGCTTGGATTTTAGCATAAATAGCTTCTTTTCCAGGTTTTGGAGGTAAGGCAGCAATCCGAGCAAATCGCTCGCGATTCTTCTGTTCCCAATATTCTCGAATCTCTTGAGCAGTTTGCAAGACTTCTTGATACTCGGCTTCAACTTCGCTGTAATGATTATTTAAATAAGAGATTGCTGCATCGAGTTGTGCTTGTGTCAGACGAAGCCATCCTAAGATTAACTTCGGTGTCCATCCAGCTTTCAAATAGTCCATTACGTCATATAAAGTGATGCGAGTCCCTGAAATAGTCAGTCCGCGTTCATTACGAACAATGATTGATTGCTCATTCGATATAAGAGTCATGTTGACACAGCCTTGTAGCAGCTACCTTTATCGTACCTTATCAAAAATTGTAAATTTTTCATTTCTCAGCATCAATGGGCGATCGCGAAATCTCGCCTTCGCTATAACCGAGATCGTACAAGCTAGCAGCCCGAACATCATGTTCTGGTGACTGTTTTGGTTTGCCCTCCCAAGCGTCAGATTTTCCTAAACTTATCCAATCTTCGTCTGTTAGTGCCGGACGAGAGGCTTCATTTTCACTGTGATTCATAATTACATCATACTTCGGTTAAAATTTCTCTTAATGATCGTTTTAGCATGATAAGTCTTTGCTTCTGACAACTGCTTGTGTAATTCGTCCACAACTGAATGCTGAAAATTAACAGAGTTGAGATGTGAAGCTGTTGTAATTGTTATCATTGCCTCCCATGTCTGGTGTGGTGTTGGAAAATTTGGTTGCAAATTTTTGAATCCTGCAAGAGCGAGAATCATATAGCCATAAAAACGACTGAGTAGAATCATGCTGTTCAACGATTTTGTTTTTTCATCTTCCGAGAGGCTACCACCTTGATTAAATAACCAATCTGGATGAGCATTACGATCTCTCAAATAACAATGCGCTTCCATAACTTGTTTACGTATACCTTTCCACTCCTCAGATGATAAATATTTATTAAAAAAGTTTTCTAGACTTTTACCGACATTCCAGGAATTGTCCTTCTTTGGTGTAAACGGACGCTCATCTATAGAGCGAAGCGCAGCTTCAAGAACTGTCGCCAGTAGTAATTCCTGTGCTTGCTGACTTTGTTGACGAGATGCTTCCACAAGCTGCCAGAAAATTCTACGGCAAATCTCAGCCTGTGACGGATTACGAACAAAAAACTCAACCAAACTTAGGCTCTTTCGGTATTCTGTGGTAAAATGTAGCGGCCGCTACGTTTTACCACCGTTAAAAAAATGGACTTTCATCTAGATGCCTTATTAAATTTACCCGATGTGACTGTTTTCACTGGTTATGGGCAAGAAGGATTTACTTT
>JBGTNM010000478.1:0-22651 GCA_041743025.1 Microcystaceae cyanobacterium | reverse complement strand
CGATCATGTACTCATCCTCTTGGGGATTGAGCATTTTCACGCACATATCAATCACATAGCGCGGCGTGAAATATTGCCCTTTATCTCCCTTACTGCTTTGGTTGATCAAATACTCAAAGGCTTCATCGATCACATCCAGATTGGAGTTAAACAGCTTCACATTCTCCAACGACGATACACACACCGACAGGTGAGAAGGCGTAAGGCTGATTTTGGCATCCTCGCTAAACACTCCTTCCCACTTCTTTTTAGCCCTGTCAAACAAGTCTTGAATCTTGGTTTTAAGAGCGGATTCCGTCTGTCCGGTATTGCGAAACTCTAGAGAGCGAGTTTTACGGCGGTTGCCCTGCCCAGAATACCACTCGTCGTAGAGCTTAGTGAAAATCAGCTTAAACAGTTCCTCAAACACATCCACCCCTGCATTAGCTAGCACCTCATCTTCCATTTCCTCAATCAGGGTTTTGAGAGATTTATTTTCTTTCACCAATTTGTCATTGGCGATCAAGTCTTCTAGGGTGAATTTAATTTGGAGAATATCCGCTAGAGTTTGATGAACGTTGGGCAGAGCGGGGATATCTTCAAAATAGTTGGGGTCTTTGCGCTGATAGTAGGAAATTTGATCGCCATTCGTCCAGACTGCAATAGGCGCACCGGTGGCATTGCAGTACGAGCGGAGTTGATCTTTGCCGTCTTTGAGCTTCGGCTTTTTTAGCTCTACAATGATGTACGCCGTGTTAGGACGGTCTTTGTCCATCACCACAATATCTGATCGCTTCACTTCCCGCCCAAAATTTACGCCATACTCCACTTGGATGCGATCGCTAGGATAGTGGTATCGTCCTATCAAAACCCGCAAATACAGTTGCCGGATCGTTTCCTCGGCGGTGAGTTTGATCTGCTTTTGGCGAATCAAACAAACTGTGTAGGGAATGTTGCCGTTTTTAGTCGATTTTAGGGTAATTGTCTGTTCTAATTGCTTAATCTCGGTTTCATTAAACTGAGACAGCTTATAGTTCGAGTCTTTCAGAATTTCAGCTAGGTTCATCAGGTTTTAAAGAATTCCCCCCTTTTTAAGGGGGGCTAGGGGGGATCAAACCTTATCAAGCCGGCCAAGTAAAGCGAACTGTTGTTCCTTTTCCCTCTTGCGAATCAATAGCGATCGCACCTTTTTCATTATCAATAATTTTTTTGACTAAAGTTAGGCCAATTCCTGTATTTTCACTGGTATGAGAATGAAGGGTTTGAAATAAACCAAAGATTTTTTCGTGAAATTGGGGGTCAATTCCCGGCCCGTCATCAATAACAGAAAATTCGTAGAAATTCCCTTGGTTTTTAGCCATAATTTTAACCGTTCCACGCTCGCGATCATGGTGCTTGATCGCATTGCCGATTAAGTTAGCAAATACTTGTTCTAAGAGCAGTCTCACTGTCGAAAAAGTAGGCATATTAGGCGTAATTTCAACCGTGAACTGAGGGGGAGGCTCTAAGGTATTAATCACTTCTGTGAGCAGTAATTCAACATCTACAAGTTCTGAGGACATTTGTATCCGTCCGGCTCGATAATACCGCAAGAGGCCGTCAATGAGCCTTTCCATGCGGTGAACGCGACTTTGTAGCAATTCGAGTTGGTGTTGGGTGTCTTCAGTTAGTTTGTCTTGCAGGTCTTCTCCCAACCACTGAGCGATATTAGCGATCGCTCTTAAAGGAGATTTAAGATCGTGGGAAGCAACATAGGCAAATTGATCGAGTTCTTGATTGCGCTTTTCTAGCATCATATTGGCTTGCGTCAAAGCAGTAGTCAAATAAGCCAATTTATCGGCGTGGGTTCTCAAAGCCGCTTCAGATTGTTTGCCCTCGGTGATGTCGAGCAGAAGACCGCGCAGTTTTTGCACCGTTCCTTGGCAGTCTCGCACTAAATAAGCTTTATCCCGCAACCAAACAACCTGTTCACCCGCCGCAACACAGCGATATTCAATTTCGTGATCTCTGCCTTGCTCGGTTTCCTGCTGGCGGTGAAGAAAGACAGCTTCTCGCTCCTCTGGGTGGAGCAGATTCAACCAAAAATCGGGTTGGTTAAGCCAATTATCTAACGGATAGCCGAGTAAAATTTTTGCACTTTGGCTGACGAAAGTAAATTGCAGCGTTTTGGCATCTGCTTCCCAAAAAATGGCGTGTTCGAGTCCGTTGACTAAATCTCGAAATCGTTGTTCTGCGGCTTGTGCTTCCTGGCAAGCCAGTTGTTCTCGCTTGAGTAAATCATCTTTTTGACGGTTAGCTGCTTCGAGTTGAGCCGTGCGTTCCTTCACCCGCCGTTCTAATTGAGCATTGAGTTGAGCAATTTGGTCAGATTGGTATTTAACTTGCGCTGTTTTCTTGAATAATTCGACAAATACGGTCACTTTCGAGAGAAGAATTGCTGGTTCAATCGGTTTGACGAGGTAATCGACGGCTCCGAGGGAGTAGCCTTGAAATGCCTGCTGTTCGTTGCGGCTGTAGGCAGTCAGGAAAATAATAGGAACGTGACGCGATCGCTCTCGTTCTCGAATGAGAGTTGCTGTTTCAAAGCCATCCATTCCTGGCATTTTGACATCTAACAATATGACGGCAAAATCCTGTTGTAATAAACATCTCAGTGCGTCTTCTCCCGATGTTGCCCTCACTAGATTCTGTTCGAGGCGATTCAAGATAGCCTCTAGCGCTAACAAATTGCGGGGATTGTCGTCTACCAAGAGTAGGTTAACTTTGGGTTCTGAATTAGTCATACGTCCCTAACAACTTAGCGTCAATAGAATTCCATCGTAAGTACATTAATGGCTACTTCCTTAAGACATAAATTAGAACTTGATTGCTATTCATTTAGGTATAAATTTTCTAGGATTTAATATATATTTATTTCTTAAGTATAGGACAAATTAATAGCGTTTGTGTGGGTTTTATCGTCTAAACTGCCACGCTTCTAAATTACATATTGGTCTTTGCCAGAGGGCCGAAGGCACTCGCGGTAGCGAGATCTCAACCAGTAATTTAAATGTTCTACAGCTTAACTAACTTTGCTCTATTTTGGCTAAAAAATTGCATAACAAGACTTGCCGCGTGCCTTAGCTTCATACATGGCTGAATCGGCATTTCTAAGTAATTCTGCTGGATATTCAGCGATAGAAGAATTAAAAGCAATGCCAATACTGGCGGTCGTTAAAACTTGCCAACCCTCAATTAAAAAAGGGGTTTTCAATTCTTCATTAATACGATGAGCGACCTTAATTGCCTCTCGATCATCTCTTAGTTCGTCGAGGAGAATAATAAACTCATCTCCCCCTAAGCGAGCTACCGTATCAATCGCACGAACGCACTCTAAGAGTTTACCAGCGATCGCCCTTAATAAGTGATCGCCGACAGCATGGCCTAAACTGTCATTAACGGCTTTAAAGCGATCGAGGTCAACAAATAAAAGCGCAAAACGATAATCTTGCTTGCGTTTCGCTCGTTCTATTGACTGCTCAATTCGATCCATTAACAGCAATCGATTTGGCAATCCCGTCAATCCATCATGCAAGGCATCATGGCGTAATCTGGCTTCAGCTTGTTTGCGCTCTGTTATATCATTAGCCATAGAAACGCTCAGTTGTCTGCCATCAGCGAGTTGTCCAAAAGGAGTCGAACTAATATTCCAAAAACGCAACTCTCCGCTACGAATGCGGATGGTAAATTCTCCTTGATTAATTGTTTGATGCTCATTGTCAAGTTCTTTGTTAGAAAAATTTTGTATTGCTGAATCTACCGCCAACGCTTTTTCTCTCCAGTCAGTCAGGGTAGAGATTTCCGAGTGAGTGTATCCTGTGAAATCCGTCCAAGCATGATTGATTTGCAGCACTTCCCCATCTTCAGCGAAAATCATGACGGGAAAAGGCGCGTGCATAAATGCTTGACGAAAACGTTCTTCACTTTCTTGCAGTGCTGCCTCTGCACGCCTCCGTTCGACCAAAGAAGCGACAAAGTTCGCTAAAATTGCGATCCATTCGAGAAAAAGTTCATCGGTTTCGATGAACTGCCGATGCGCTAAACTGAGTACGCCAACCACGTGTTCGTTGACAATCATTGGCTGACAGATAAAGGTTTCAAGTCCTAATTGGCTAAGCGTTGGATTAGCCTGACATTTCTTAGTTTCGCTTTTGGTATAATGCTTGACGATAGGTTGTCCGGTTGTCGCGACTTTTCCTGAAAGGGTTTGCTCGACGGGAACTTCTAAAATGCCGGTATTCTCTGGCAAGGGAACGCCTTGGACTCCAATAAACGTCATGACTTGACGCGAACGATTATAAAGTTCAATGGCTCCGATAGGAAAGCTTGTAGCCAAGCAAATTTTCTCGACAATACGCTGAGCGATGTTTTCTAGAGATTGTGAACTTAGAGCAATCAGGGAAATCTCATGTAAAATCCGTAACTGCTGGTTAGGTTGGCTAAACATTTAGGTTAGGTTGCGTCAATTGCCAGTCTTTTGACTGAGGAAACAAGCGGAATCAGCCGAAAGTTGAACTAGTATCGCTCTAAACGTTCAAAAGGTTACCAAACTCCATTTTAGATTATTCTATAATTACATTCTTGGGGTCTCTCCAAGTAGAGGAGCAAGTTGAGTGAACTGGCGCTCGACTACCACCCGTTAAAACAAGTGCCTAACTCTCGCTCACGGTTTCTTTGTTTTGAATCCCAATAGCATTTGCTAATTCTTGCAGTACACTAAACAGTGTAACCGCTTGTCCAGGAGTTTCCATGCTGGAGCTATACCAATTTGAACTTTCTCAATATTCTGAGAAAGTGCGCCTGATTCTCGATTACAAAGGGTTGGAATATCGAAAAATTGAAGTAACTCCTGGCGTAGGACAGCTAGAAATCTTTCGACTGACAGGCCAGCGCCAAGTTCCCGTTCTCAGGGATGGAGATACGATAATTGCTGATTCTACGGAAATTGCTTTCTATTTAGACCGCAAGTATCCCGAAAAACCCATCATTCCAAGCGATCCGCTTCTCAGGGGACAGTGTTTGTTAATTGAAGAATGGGCCGATGAATCCATCGGTTTTAAAGGACGTAAAGCCTTGATTGGCGCACTCAATCAAAATCCTAACTTCCGCAGCGCTCTCCTACCCGAAGAAATGCCCGATATCTTCAAAACGCTCGTCAATGCGGTTCCGGCTGAATTACTGGACGTACTGGGAACGGGAGTCGGTTTCGGCCGAGAAGCGGTCAAAGCCGCTACAAGGGCCCTTAAACAAGATTTAGAAGCCCTCAGCCTCATTCTCCAACACCGTCCCTATCTCCTCGGCGACCAACCGACTTTAGCCGATTTAGCGGTGGCTGGCTTGAGCATCATTCTCAAATTTCCGGCGGGAGATTACATGAGTATTCCCAACGAACTCAAAGGCAAGGGAATTCCGGGGTTAGCTGACAATACTGCTTATGATGCGTTTTTCCTGTGGCGCGATCGCTTTTACATAGACTATCGCCAACCGCTAGGCACAAGCAGTAGCAGTTCTAGTAGTCCCACCTCCATTGAAATTGACTAATTTTTTAGCTAAAAGTTATCGATTCTGCAATTAATTCGTCGGTGGCAGCTATCGCTGCTTCGGATAAATCCCTTGCTCGCTCATGCTCTTGATTGAGTGTAATTACTCAAAAAGTATCCCATTTTTAGGGATACTTTGGGGACACTTTCTGAGATGAGAAACGAGCACGAAGGGATTTGAACCCCCGACACCCAGAACCGGAATCTGGTGCTCTATCCACTGAGCTACGTGCCCTCACAATCTACTTATACTAACATGAATTTCCAGTAAACTGAAATTAGCACGCGATCGCACCTAAGCGCATGAACGGTTTTTCTCAACGCCTTCGTTACCTTGTTGCCATCTTCACTTTGTGTTTAATGCTTGCCTGGAGTTGGCTAGTGTTATCGACTGAGAAGGAACCCATCACTGTTAGTCTTCTGTTGCACGCGCCTGAAGCAGCCGAATGGAAGCCCTTTGTCGAGCAATTTCACCGCAGCCATCCTCAGATTCGCCTTAACATTGTAGAAGGCCCCAACGCGACTAATCAATTAGAAGACCTCTACACCGCTTCCTTTTTGCTCGGAAACTCGCCTTACGATTTGGTGTACATGGATATTGTTTGGGTGTCCAAATTTGCGGCGGCGGGATGGTTGCGCGATTTAAGCGATCGCTTGAGTGCGTCACAGTTATCAGCTTTTCTCACAGGCGATCTCCAAGGTAGCTACTATCAGGATAAACTATACCGCATTCCCACGCGATCGGATGCCGGAATGCTCTACTATCGCAGCGATTTGTTAAAACAAGCGCGATATTCTCCCCCTACAACCTTTCAGGAGTTACTGGAGATCAGCCAAGCCTTGCAAACAGCAAAATTGGTCGATTGGGGTTATCTCTGGCAAGGCAAGCAGTATGAGGGATTAGCTGCCATGTTTGTGGAAGTCCTCGCGGGGTATGGTGGATTTTGGATCGATCCTAATACGCTAGAAGTGGGATTAGATCAGCCAGCCGCCTTGCAAGCGGTGGAATTCTTGCGCGATACCTTGCAAACCAACGTTTCTCCTCCTGGCGTAACTACCTATGCCGAAGAAGAAGTTCGCCGCCTCTTTCAAAACGGCAAGGCTGCTTTTATGCGAAACTGGCCTTATGCTGTCAGTCTTTCTTCTCAACCGGATTCCCCGATTCGAGGCAGATTTGACATCCAGCCAATGGTTAGTCAAGCTGGGTATTCTAGTGGCGCTTGTCAGGGGGGATGGGGTTTAGGCATTGCTACTTCCAGTCAACATCCTGATGCAGCTTGGCAAGTGATTGAGTTTTTTACCAGTGAAGCTTTTCAACGAGAATTTGTCTTAGCTACGGGTAAAGTTCCCAGCCTCAAGTCTTTGTTTAATGACCCTCAAATTACGGCAAAATATCCCCATTATCCTCAACTGTATCAAGTGTTGCAAGAAGCTGCCTTGCGCCCGCCAATTGCCCAATATGCCCAAGCATCGGATATTTTGCAACGCTATCTTAGTGCTGCTTTAACCCAACGTCTCACTCCCGAAAAAGCCATGCAAGCTGCTACAGACGAAACTAGACGGTTATTCAATCAAACGTGAGTTCGATAGGCTTGAAAATGCCCGTTTCTCTAATTTTTCCTGCCTACTTATGACACAAGTCCTAATTTTAAGAGTGCATTTTCGGCTGCTGCTTTGGTAGCATCTTGCTTTCGCCGTCCCGTTCCTTTTCCATAAATTTGACCGTTAATACGAACGCCAAAGATAAATTCTTTTGCGTGATCGAGTCCAAATTCTTCGATTAAAAAATATTCAGGAACTTGTTGATGAGTAGACAATGACCATTGCTGAAGGCGATTTTTAACATCGACAATAGAAGGCGATACAGTAACACTTTGATTGGCAGAAAATGGTTCAAAAATAACTAGCTCGTTGAGGATGGATTGAAAGAGCGATCGCAAAAACTTTCTAACTTCTTCGAGTCCTGAATCTAAATAATAAGCTCCAATAATAGCTTCTAAGGTATCACTGAGTAATGCCGGATTTTCTCTGCCTTTATCTTTAATCGCGCCTTTTCCCAACCGCATGAGTTCCCCAACTTTTAAGGCTTTAGCTAACTTCCCTAATTGTGTCTCATCAACTAATTTTGACCGCAATCGTGTTAGTTGCGCTTCACTTAAATCGGGATAGCGTTGATAGAGAAGTTCCCCCACCACAAAACCTAAAATAGCATCGCCCAAAAATTCTAAGCGCTCATTATCTTGAGTCGCTTCTTGGTTTTCATTAATATAAGAACGGTGGGTTAAAGCGCAAAGTAACAGATCTTTATCTTTAAAACTGGGTAAGTTCGGCATAGCTTAGCAAAAATGGTAGGGTGGGCATTGCCCACCTTTATATTTTAACTAGAAAGACAGACTGGCTCTCCCGACATCATGGGGTAAAATGTTCGCATGTGTTACAAATTTCAAGAAGATGGGTTACGACGGATTGATAATTTCTAGTTAAGTTTGAAGGCTTACTGTCGTCTAACCCACCCTACATTAAGCGGCGTGTTGTCGATACCAGTCAATAGTATTTTTCAATCCCTTTCTAAAGCTTACTTGTGCCATAAAACCGAAGGTTTCTCTTGCCCTGGTGGTATCGAGACAACGGCGGGGTTGTCCGTTAGGTTTGTCAGTTTCCCAGACAATTTTTCCGTCAAATTCCATCAATTCACAAATCAATTCCACTAAATCTCTAATAGAAATTTCGTCATTGGTTCCCAAGTTAACAGGTTGTTCCCCGTTGTAGTGTTGGGTTGCCATGACAATTCCCCGCGCCGCATCAGTTGAATAGAGAAACTCTCGCGTTGGAGAACCGTCTCCCCAGACAGGCAGTGTCTTGTCACTGCGTTGCTGCGCTTCGTAGACTTTGCGAATGAGTGCGGGAATGACGTGGGAACTGCGGGGGTCAAAATTGTCTTCTGGCCCGTATAAATTGACCGGGAGCAGATAAATGCCATTAAAGCCGTATTGTTGGCGGTAAGATTGTAGCTGAACGAGCAGGGCTTTTTTAGCGATGCCGTAAGGAGCGTTGGTTTCTTCGGGATAACCTTCCCAGAGATCGTCTTCTTTAAAGGGAACGGGGGTAAATTTGGGATAAGCGCAAATTGTTCCCACACAGGCAAACTTTTTTACACCTGCCTGGTAAGCCGCGTGAATGAGTTGCGCTCCCATGATCAAATTATCATAAAACAATTCGGCTGGTTTTTCCTTATTTAAGCCAATTCCGCCGACATGGGCAGCGAGGTGAATGACAATATCCTGCTGAGTAACGGCCCTCTGGCAGTTTTCCAGAACCCGCAAATCGCACTCACTAGACCGAGGGACGGTGATTTTTTCCGGTTTCGCCCCTACTTGCGTCAGTTGTTCGATGACTTGTTTGCCGAGAAAGCCAGCACCACCCGTCACTAAAATTCGCGCTTCGCCCAAATTCAACATTGTCACTACTCTCAAAATCTTGATGCCTTAGAAATCAGAAGGGAATGACCCGTTGAGGATTCACTGTGAATAACTGCTTACTGGTAACTGAATCTAGTCCACCATCATGCCCATCGCTTGGCGGACATAAGCATTATCCTTTAAGAGTAAGATTTTGTCATGAGTGGTTTCGTTGGGTGAAGACAATCCTAACGCAGTCAAATCGGCTTCCACCATTAAATGCACTAATTCTTTAAAAGTGACTGAGGGTTCCCATCCCAATTTTTGTTTTACCTTGGTCGGGTCGCCGATGAGTAAATCGACTTCTGAGGGTCTCAAGTAGCGCTCGTCGAAGTCAACATAATTTTGCCAGTTGAGATTGACATATTTAAACGCAACTTCCAAAAATTCTTGTACTGAATACGTTTCACCTGTTGCGACGACATAATCATCGGGTTCGCTTTGTTGGAGCATCAGCCACATAGCTTTGACATAATCTTTAGCATAGCCCCAATCTCGCTTGGCATCAAGATTGCCCAAGTAAAGCTTTTGTTGCGTTCCCGCGACGATGCGAGCGAGCGCTCTGGTAATCTTGCGGGTAACGAAGGTTTCGCCTCGACGGGGAGATTCGTGGTTAAACAAGATGCCATTACAGGCAAATAAGTCATAGGATTCCCGATAGTTAACCGTTTGCCAGTGAGCGTAAACTTTGGCACAAGCGTAGGGACTGCGGGGGTAAAATGGCGTGGTTTCTTTTTGCGGAATTTCTTGGACTTTGCCAAACATTTCCGACGAACCTGCCTGGTAAAAGCGTACCTCAATGCCGGTGCGCTGCTGGTAATCGCGGATGGCTTCTAGTAGGCGTAGCGTTCCCATGCCAACTGCATCGACGGTGTACTCCGGCGAATCAAAGCTAACGCGAACGTGAGATTGGGCCCCTAAATTGTAAATTTCAACGGGTTTGACTTCTTCTAAAATGCGGCGCAGGGTGGTTCCATCGGTTAAATCGCCATAATGCAGGAATAATTTAGCCTCACTGCTGTGAGGGTCTACATACATATGGTCAATGCGATCGGTGTTAAAGGTGGAGGTGCGGCGGATAATCCCATGAACTTCATATCCGTTTTCTAATAATAACTCACTGAGATAAGAACCATCTTGACCAGTAATGCCAGTAATCAGTGTGCGTTTGGATGGGGCCATCATTGACTTAACCTAATTTTAAATTATTGGCTTTGTTGAAGATTAATATCATACCTTACTCAAAAATAACTAATTCGTCTAATCTTGAGTGAGTGCAAGCCAAAACCCTTGCCCATCCGACAAAAACTCCCCTCATGAAAGAGCAAAGGGGAGTTTTGGGTAAGACAGCCATTTTAGTCGAATGACACTTTACTGATTCAGTAAGCCCCATTATTATTGGGAAAAAGGACAACCCCAATCGTTTTGAACGCAATCCAAAAATCCATCAGCCAATTGTGATAGTTGACGTAGTAAACATCTATCTGTACTCGCTGAGGATAGGGAATGTCATTTCGTCCAGATACTTGCCACAATCCCGTAATTCCGGGGCGAATGGTCAAGATTTTATCAATTTTGCTGCCATATTTATGTAATTCTTCGGGAACGAGAGGGCGCGGCCCTACCACGCTCATATCTCCCCGCAAAACATTCCAAAATTGAGGAAATTCATCCAAGCTGGTGAGGCGGAGAAATTTGCCAATCCAGGTAATTCTCGGATCATCTCTGAGCTTAAAATTATCTTCAAATTCCGCCCGCATCTGAGGACACTCAGCGATCATCGACTCCAAGATTTCGTCGGCGTTGTCAACCATCGTCCGAAATTTAAGACAACCAAATCGCTTAAAGTTCTTGCCGACTCGTTTTTGCACGTAAAAGACGGGGCCTGGAGAGCTAGCGGCAATTAACAGCGTCAACAGTAAATAAAGCGGCGAAAAGAAAATCAAAACCAACAGGGAAAATATGATGTCGAAGGCTCGCTTGGCAACATCTCCCTCCAAAGCCTTCGACCACCCTCGCTGCTGTCTTACTGGCGTAAGAGAGGGGTTAAATCCGCGCCTCATCAAAGCTTGTAGGGCTTTGACGGAGATCAATTGGCTATTAGCAGTCATTTTACTCCTTCACTTCACATCACACCACACTATTTGCGATCCTAAACCAGAAAACCGCCATTATAAATATTCTGGTTAGAAAAATCGAGAATTTGTTGTAGACCTTTGTTTAATAAAGTCCTGGCAACAGTCTTCTAAAAAGGTTAGATAGGACGTTTCAAAGATCTTGGGGGTAAACTTGGCCGCTTGAGCGCGGCAGTTGCCTTGATCGATCTGATGTCGAAACGCCACAAAAGTTTCAACCGCATTGACCAGAGCTTCGGGAGTTTGGGCAGAAAAATGAATGCCGGTGCCCGTGTCTGGATTTTGTCGAATGTCGATGACGGTTTCTAGCGCACCTCCTCCTCCGTAAGCAATAACGGGTGTTCCACAAGCCTGCGCTTCAACTAGGGCAATGCCAAAGTCTTCACAGGCGGCATAAACAAAGGCTCTAGCACGAGCCATATATTGTTCGACGACCTCATCACTTTGACTCCCTAGAATTTTGATGTTAGGCTGAGCCAATTGTTGAATAGTTTTCAGTTCGGGGCCGTCGCCAATGATAACTAAAGGATAGCCCAATTGATTGAACGCTTGCACGATTATTGAGACTTTTTTATAGCTGACCAAGCGAGACACGGTTAGATAAAAATCTTCTTTAGGCGATCGCAGAGCAAATCGTTCTAGATTAACCGGTGGATAAATTACTTTGGCTTGGCGACGGTAGCAACGCCAAATGCGGCGGGCAGTATGCTGGGAATTGGCAATGAAATAATCGACTCGATTGCTAGAAATCACATCCCACTGACGCAAGCGATGCAAGAGGATTCGGGTGAAAAACCCAGGAATGCCTCGACCGATTCGACTGCTATCGAGATAATCAAAAGTCAAATCCCAAGCGTAGCGCATGGGGGTATGGCAGTAGCAGATGTGAGGTTGGTGGGGACTGGTTAAGATTCCTTTAGCAACTGCATGAGATGAGGAGAGAATGACATCATAGTCGCGTAAATCGAGTTGTTCAATCGCTAAAGGCAGCAGGGGTAAATATTTTTGGATGCCATTGTTTGCAAGAGGAAAGTGCTGTAAAAACGTCGTTCCTATCGAACGTCCGTAGAGATAGCTCTGGGGATGGGTCGATTCAAAGTCAATCAGCGCGTATAAATCGGCTTCGACACAGCGCAGGATTTCTCGCACGACAAGTTCTGACCCGCCGGTTGCTTGGGGAGTCAGCCATTCATGAACTAGCGCGTATTTCATAAACTATTAACGCTTAGAATTCTTCTCCTTGGTCGTTGTTGGACGGACTGGAATCGCTATCGCGTTTAGAGCCGAGTAACTCCAGCCTATCGACTCGAATGACTGGTTTAGAGCGATTGGCACCCGTATTGCGATCTGTCCAAGTGTCGATTTTCAAGGAACCGCTAACGCCAATTAAACGCCCTTTGCGTACGTAATTTGCCGCAATTTCAGCCGTTTTTCCCCAAAGTTCTAAATTAAACCAATCGGGGTCATCGCTTTTGCTAGTTTGGCGGTTGACGGCGAGCGTCAGGCTGCATCTAACACTGCCAGACTCGAAATACTTAACATCGGGATCGCCACCCACGCGACCCACTAAATGGACAACATTTAAAGCCATTGTTATCTTTCCTTTGCCAAAAGTTGAGTACACACGTACCTTAATTCAATTTTACGAGGAAACGACACCAATCGCTAATTTTTGCAAAACTTAATAAGACGCTGAACCCGCGCTGGTCGGGGAGGGAGAGAGTGGAACCTATCTCCAGGACGCGTCGTCTAAGTAGAAGAATGAATAATAATTTCTGCTGAGAGCTAAGCGACTTTCTGCTATAAATTGGTTAATTGAACTAGACTTCAAATACAAAACGTAATAGAATCCCTTCGATTCCTACCAAGGGAAACAGTGAACATTATTCCAAGCAAGGGGGCATAAGAGCAAGTGGGTTTTTTTAGTCGTTTTTCCCGCGATATGGGTATAGATTTAGGGACTGCCAACACCCTGGTCTATGTTTCTGGTAAAGGCATTGTTTTAGAAGAGCCGTCAGTTGTGGCTATTGATCGCGATCGCAAGATTCCACTAGCGGTCGGCGAAGAAGCGAAAAAGATGCTAGGGCGAACCCCTGGCAATGTTGTGGCCTTGCGCCCGCTACGCGATGGCGTAATTGCCGACTTTCTCAGTGCCATGATCATGCTCAAGGAATTCATCCAACGGGCCCACGAAGGTAGCCCTTTGGGGAACCCACGCATGGTCATCGGCATTCCCAGTGGCATTACAGAAGTAGAACGGCGTGCGGTCATGGATGCTGCCAGAGAAGCGGGTGCGCGAGATGTCGGCTTAATCGAAGAGCCAATCGCGGCTGCTTTAGGTGCTGGCTTGCCCGTCACCGAAGCCACTGGCAATATGATCGTCGATATTGGCGGTGGCACAACTGAGGTAGCCGTTCTCAGCTTGCAAGGTCGAGTGCTGAGTGAATCTGTCCGCGTCGCTGGAGACGAGTTGACCGAGGCAATCACGCATTACATGAAAAAAGTTCACAATTTGGTGATTGGGGAGCGCACCTCCGAAGATATCAAAATCCGCCTCGGTTCGGCTTATCCCATTCCTCACATGGAGGAAGAACCCATGATGGAAGTGCGAGGACTGCATTTAATGTCAGGACTGCCTCGAACCGTCACCATCAAAGGAGGAGAAATTCGCGAAAGTATGGCTGAGCCGTTAGCCGTGATCGTCGATGCGGTTAAGCGCTCTCTGGAACGGACACCCCCCGAACTGGCAGCCGATATCATCGACAGAGGTATCATGTTAGCTGGCGGCGGTGCCTTGTTGCGGGGTTTAGATACGCTCCTCAGCCACGAAACGGGCATTGTTACGCACATAGCGGAAGACCCGTTGCGGTGTGTGGTCAAAGGCACAGGAGAAGTCCTCAAAAACCCCAAAGCCCTCGACCGTGTTTTAAGCGAAAGCTCTCGTCTCTTTTAATTCCTACCCAAGGCAGGCAACCATGCTGACGGTCAGGCGCTGGTATGCGCGATACGGGTTAATTTTTGTCGGGGGAGTCTTGGTGGTAGGAGTCGCCTGGCTGCTCCACCGGACTCAGGGGACTGCCATTTACGAAATGTATTATTGGGTCAGTCGTCCGTTTGTGCCAGAACCTCCTGCCATCGGCCAACAGCAATTGACCAATGTCCGCATTTTAGAGCTAGAGCATCGGCTGGCCGAGTTGGAGCGGCAAAACCAGCAACTCAAGCAACTGCTGGGTTACGTCAAAACCCAACCGCAAGAGGCGATCACCGCTTCGATTATCGGACGCAGTGCCTCGGAATGGTGGAAGCAGGCAATTCTCAATCGAGGTTCGCAAAATAGCATCAAGGTCGGCGATGTGATCACGAGCACTGGCGGGTTAGTCGGTCGTGTCGTTCACGTCACCCCCCATACCAGTCGGGTGCTATTGATCAGCGATCCCGCCAGCCGTGTCGGCGCCACTGTCAGCCGTAGTCGTTCGATGGGCTTAATTGAAGGCAAAAGCTCCCAAATTGCTGTCATGCGCTTTTTTGAAAAAGTCCCCGATGTCCGTGCGGGCGATACCGTGACGACTTCTCCGGTCAGCCGCCTCTTTCCGACTGGCCTGCCTATCGGTCGCGTTCAGTCGGTCAACCTCGAAAGCTGGCCAGCACCCGAAGCGACGATTCAATTGAGTGCTCCGTTAAATTCTTTGGAATGGGCGATTGTACAGCCCTATCAGTGGGAGGGAACTTCTGGGCAAGAAAGGCAAGAGAATTGAGAGAACATTTATATGAAGAGGTGGCAGCAACGAAAATGGCTTAATGGGTTAATAACGACCGGTTCGGTGGTTCTGTGTTTACTTTTGACACCGACTCGCTTGCCAGGGGTAGAACTCTTAGGAGTTGGCCCGAACTGGCCTTTGATCTGGGTGGTAGCCTGGAGTCTCAAACGGACACTCTGGGATGGCATCTTAGCCGGGTTGGCCTTGGGATTGATTCAGGATGGCATGATCGGTTCTTATCCCATTCACATGATCGCTCTGGTGTTGGTAGGATTCTTGAGTGCTCGCTTGCAAAAGCCGCGCTACATTCAGGAGGATTTTATTTCGGTGGCTTTGGTGGTCTTTGGCATGGTAATCGTGGCCGAAACCATCATTGCGATCAGCTACAGCCTCGGTGGCAGACCGCTCACAGAAATCTGGCAACAATATCAGCGCCTAGTGCTGGCCTCAGCCATTCTCAGCAGTCTTTGGGCCCCCGTTCTTTACTATCCTCTCAATCGCTGGTGGGAATCTCAAGATCATCGACGGTCATTGCCTTTGCCGCAACGCCATCCGAAAATCAAAATTTAACTTAAAATGCTTAATAATCAAGGCCGATGAGGAGTTGGCGTGTTTAAGGAAGTAGGATCAAAATTCAAGCGGCAAATCAGTCAGATACGCGACTCGTTGACGGAAAAATCCCCGCCAGCAGGCGAGCGATCGCCTACGGCGAATGCCCCTCAATCGCGCCGCTTTTTGCCTAAACTCCCCCCTCAACTAACCGCACTCTCTCAAAACACCGCAGCGATACTCAAACGCGCTGTTAGTGTTCGCCACCGTCCCAACTTCTGGCTGTTTTTGGGGCTAGGCGTGGGGATCAGTAGTGGCGCGATCGCCCTCGGCTATGGCATTTACAAGCTCGAAAGCAGCATTACCGAATCTGTGGCAGACATTCTCACCTACGAGCGACCCGAAACGCTGACTATTCAAGCGTCCGATGGCACTATTCTCCGAGAAATTGGCCCCGTCACTCACGAAAAACTGAAAAATTGGCAAATACCTGCCCCCGTCGTCCAAGCCTTTATCGCCAGTGAAGACCGCCGCTTCCAAAACCATCGCGGGGTTGACCTGCAAGGCATTACCCGCGCCGCTTTTTCCAATTTACAAGCCGGAGAGGTTGTCGAAGGCGGCAGTACCATCACCCAACAGCTCGCCCGCCTCGTTTTCCTCAATCAAGAACGCAGCTACACCCGTAAATTCAAGGAAATGCGCTTGGCGCAAAAAATTGAAAACACTTTCAGCAAAGACAAAATCCTCGAACGCTATCTCAACCTCGTTTATCTGGGGTCGGGAGCCTATGGCATTGCTGATGCGGCTTGGGTGTATTTTGGCAAGTCCGCCGATCAGTTAACGGCTTCTGAAGCCGCTACCCTAGCAGGGATTGTTCCTGCTCCGAGTCTCTATTCTCCCCTCAAAGATCAAGCCGCCGCCACTGCGAGGCGCAATCTTGTTCTGGGTCGCATGGCTGAGGATGGCTTCATCAGCCAACAACAAGCGGACTCAGCGATCGCTTCTCCCTTGAAACTCAACCCAAAAGCACCCAAACGCCTCCAATCTCTAGCCCCCTACTTTACTGACTACGTTCAGCAAGAACTGCCCAAACTTGTTTCTAAAGGCCAACTCAATGCGGGGGGAATCACGGTGGAAACCACCCTCAATCCTCAATGGCAAAAAGCAGCCGAAAAAGCGATCGATACAGCAGTCAATCGCTACGGCACTTGGCAGGGCTATCAACAGGCAGCTTTGGTGGCGGTCGATCCGCGCAACGGGCAAATTAAGGTCATGGTCGGGGGGAATGATTACGCCAAAAATCAGTTCAATCGCGTGACACAAGCCAAGCGTCAACCAGGTTCGACCTTTAAAACCTTTGTTTACTCAACAGCGATCGCGGCTGGTTTTTCTCCCGACCGCAGCTTTATGAACGCTGAATATACGGTCGATGGCTACAAACCAGAGAATTTCGGTGATTCTTACACAGGGCAAGCAGTTACCATGCGCCAAGCGATCGCTTCCTCCCTCAATGTGGTTGCCGTGCAGGTACTTGTCAAAGTTGGCTGGAATCCAGTGATTAGAGTCGCTAAGCGCATGGGGATTGAATCCGAATTGCAGCCGACCTATTCCTTGGCCTTGGGGTCTTGGGAGGTCACGCCGTTAGAGTTGACCAGTGCCTATGGAACCCTAGCCAATCAAGGCATCCACCAAAGCGCCTACGGTATCAGCCGCGTCCTCGACCGCCAAGGCAACGTCCTCTATCAAGCTCCAGCTAAGCCAGAGCCTGCGATCGACCCCACCACCAGTGCGATCATGACTTGGATGCTGCAAGGCGTGGTCACGTCGGGAACAGGTACGGCTGCCCAAATTGGTCGCCCTGCCGCAGGCAAGACCGGAACTTCAGATAAAGCGCGGGATTTGTGGTTTGTGGGCTATGTTCCTCAACTGGCGGCTGGGGTTTGGTTGGGCAACGATAACAACCGCCCGACGAGTGGCGCGAGTGTGACAGCCGCCGCTATCTGGCGGCAATTCATGTTAACAGCGATCAAAGACCTACCCTACGTCCCATTTCCGACGCTACCTCAGCTTGACGGGCGCAAAGGTAGTCTCAAAGCCGAACCTCTTAAACCCAGGCGCACCAGCTTCACTGTCCCCAAGCGCTCAGACGATCCTACTCAACAAGTCAACCCTCAAGGCTCTGAGCAAACGCAACCGCGCCGCCGTCGTCGTCGCCGCAATTCTTCTGAGCAAACTTATGCACCGCAAGGGCAACAAAGCTACGCTACCCGACGTTCTGCTCCGGCTGCTTCCGAGCCTCAACCCACTGCCCCTGCCGCGAGTGCTGAACCTGCCACTGCACCTGTCGTTGATTCATCTCTGCCTGCGCCTCCCGCCGCCCGTAAAGCAGAGTAGCGCGATCGCAATCCTGCGTAAGCTGTTAATTCTCTGGCGATCGCTCAATTGATGAATTGCTAATCATAGTATGTAGAACTAAAGTTAGCAGAGAACTAATTTGGATATAGCACTCCAAATGTCAAGCTTTTGGGATGGAACAATCAGTTCTAGAAAAATTTGGTCGAAGGGTCAGAGAAGAAAGACTGAAGCGAAACCTTTCTCAGGAAGAGCTTGCAGAGAAGGCTGGAGTGCATCGCACTTACATTGGAATGATTGAGCGAGCAGAGAAAAATATCACGCTTACTAATGTCGAAAAGATTGCGATAGCCCTCGGAGTTGAAATCTCAGATCTTTTTTCTGGTTTATGACTTGGATACAAAGATTAATTAATTATTGTAAAGAGTATAACATTCCTCTTGAATACTTAGGTGATACTCTTTACGATCCAAAAGTTGTGCCAATGATTCGCGGCAAAGCCTTTGAATTTTCGGTTACAACTGTTCTTTCAGCAATTTTGGATAAGGCGGAGTGGAAAGTAAATAAGCCATTAATGAATGCCCAACTAGGTCTTCATGATGCAGATGTTCGGGTAACACATATACCTACTAGTAAAATAATTACAGTTGAGTGCAAATTAGCGAAGAACAAAAGCTATGGAGTAGTGAAAAGTCCCACAAGTTCAGGAAGTATATTAAGTAAAATTGCAGTTAAGTGTATGCGAAGCCGCACACTAGGAAGTGAAATGGTTGAAAAACTTGCTCCAAAACTTGGGATTGACAAAGATGTATTAACAATTCACAATGATCAGTATCTTCCTGGTAATTTTGATTTGGTTGTTACTTCGATTGGAAATGCATTTTATAGAACTAATAAAGAAACAGGTCGATTTGAATGGCAACCAACAGATAAAGAAGTTGAGTTTCTTCAAAGTATCAACGATACTGATATGAACTTGAAGGATTTTGCATTTTTTCGGATGTATATTTCTCGGTCATGGGATCTTATCATAAGCCCTCAAACGGGAATTACTTGCACCAGAAAAAAATGTAAAAGGATGGATTGTGGTTTTGTGCCAAATTACCCTTTAATGTTCTTCGAGCATGGCAATAAAATACCTATCGCCAGATGGGTTCCTATTGAAGATTCAGAACCTCTATTTAGACAATTCATAAGTTAAACAACATTGAATTTCTGTTTTTAAACAAAATTCGTAATTAGTTATGAAGATTTCTTTGCCTTTATAACGGCTACCTTTTTGAACTTTTGCCTCCTTGACTTCGCCATCTTTGATGGCTTTTGTTAATTTCTGATCATCTGTGCGATTAATTGTATAGTTCCACTCTTTCTCATGAATAACTTCAGCCCAAGCGTATAAATCCTGTATTTCTGGATTATTATCATAGGTTAACAGAAAATTAAAACGACTACTTAAACGCTTTAAAGCATTACGAAGTCTATAATGACATTCTTTAGCGAATGGATAGTTATAAAACTTATCTTGATCGGCATTGAAGTAAGGAGGATCTATAAAGACAAAAGCCTCATCTTCAACTTGTTCCAAAACTTCCTCAAAATCCAGTTGGGTCAAACGTACATTGTGCAACTTTAGCGAAGTACGAAGGATATTACGCTCCCAATTCTCTGGTCGCATACTGTATTTATCACCGTACCCCCAATAGCAATTTTTCATATTCATAATACCTGAATACGATGTCCTATTGAGGTAGTACCAGCGTGTTGCTCTTTCTAAGTCATTACTTGGAATAAACCCATTTTTGTAAAAACTGTGCCTTTCTTTAGTAGCAACTTCACCCTTAAGAGCAGCAATTAATTGTTCAGGATTGTCACGAATAAATAAGTAAACATTCATTAATTCCTCATCAATATCGTTAAGCCAATTCCTTTGAACTTTGTCTTTCGCGAAAAATATAGATCCACCACCAGCAAAAGGTTCAACGTAGTAAGAGTGCGGAAGCAAATACTCCAAAATCAGCTTCCGAGCATAAAACTTGCCACCTGCGTATCTAAAAGGTGAATTGACAGCTTGGTTCATGTCCAATATGCTAACTTTAGTATGCAATCCTAATATTTTACCCTATTCAATTAAAAGAGCCGTATCTTCCGTTTAGAATTACTCAACCCTTTTGTCTTGAGTTAACGGATAAAATCGCATTTTCTACTGTAGCAACCTTGAGATCCACGTCAGTTAAATTAGCATCTGTCAAATCAGCGTCCGTCAAATCCGTTTGGGTTAAATTCGCTCCACTTAGATTCGCTCCTTTTAGATTCGCTCCTTTTAACTTCGCCCTGGTTAAATCTGCCTGACTCAGATTTGCCCCTTGGAGATCGGTATAACGGAGATCCGCTTCCAGTAATACCGTGTTAGAAAGATTGACTTCTCGGAGTCGAGTATGGGGAATTGTTAACTGTTCTAAGTTCGCCCCGTGTAAATCGAGATGGTCGAGATAAGCTCCGGTTGCACTGGCCATTTCCAGCGCTTCAATACGACCTAAACTATAAACAATTCCAGAGGCTTGAGCCATATTAATCATTTCTAATGCTTCACGGTTACTCTGTTGTTTCCGTTTAGATCCCTCCAAAATATAGAGTAAAGCGGCAGTCACAATACTAAAAGATTCCACATTTCCCACACTGATAACTGAAGCAAAATCAGCAGAAAGACAGTCTTCACTGTAGTTTTTAGAATGACAAGTTTCAAAACGCTGAACGATTCCCAAGATTAACAAGGAAATTCCTGAAGCCAATAGTAAACGGAAGGGAAAAGAGCGACGAAGCAGACGAAAAAAGGGATTGGATTTTCGTCTTTTTTGTTGTTCATACCAAGTCATTTTGGGAGTTAAGGTCATTAAATACATTAAATTAACGGGCAATGAGGGTTAAATCTGTCGGTTCAACATCATAATATCCTGCCGGAACGAGGCTGTTTGGCGTGGCACAAATCAGGCTATCTTGGGGGCCATAAACATAGACCAGTGTGCCATTTTCGATGCATTGGAATTGGCTTAAACCGTAGCCATCAAAAAGCTGATAACCGGGGCTATTTTGCTCAATAATTATATAATTGGGTTCGTTATCGGTGGCTGCACTAACCACTGCGGCTGTTACCCCGGCGGTGATGGCACCGGCCGCAAATCCCCCCCAAAAACCGCTTCCCCAATATCCATAATTGGGTCTCCAAGCGACACCATTATTCCAACCCCAACCGCCCCAGCCACCTCTGGGATTAACAATCACATTACGATTGCCTGTATTAATTGTATTGCGGTTAATACGATTACTATAACGGCGATCATTGTCTAAGTTGAAATCTCGGCTATTATCGACCCGATTGCGGACATTATCTCGGTCAATATTTTGAGCGCGATTGCGAACATTATCTCGGTCAATATTTTGGGTGCGATTGCGGGCTTGATCTCGATTTACCCGATTACTCCCTGCCCGTTGCTCATGGAGGTTCATATTCTCTCGTCTAACTGTCTGTTGCCCTCCTGAACGGTTAGGACGATTAGCATTACTGCGATTCACCCGTCCACTGCCATTTGCGTCCATTCTAGAGCGATTGATACCGCCACCCCCGCGATTAGCGGTTCGATTCGCGCCACCGCCTCGGTTAACACTTCTACCGCCTCGACCCCCTCGTTGACGTTGTGCCGTCAGAATTTCGCTGTTTTGATCAATTTCAGCAGCAAAAACCGGATTAAGCGGAAGGGCTAAGGGAAAACCAAGGGAAAGAATTAACGTTAAGGAAATGGCTTGTCTCATTTCGATGCTCCTGCGGGTTTAGTGGTGGAATCAATTTTGCCCAGTCCAGTAATGTAAGCCCCTTTTTCTGTCACTGCTTCTAAGAGAACGGTACCGGGAGTCAGGGTGACAGTGGAGCCTTTAATAGGTTGTGCTTGGTTAGTAGAGTTAATAAAAAGGAAAATTTCTCTAACGCCAATCTCTTCAATCACACCGTCCGTATCGATACCCATTCTGGCTTTGTTACAGACTAAGAGTTCGCCTTCTTTGCTGCATTCATTTTTGGTGATCAAGAGGGTACTGCCTTCTTGTCCTTTAAAATAGATGATATTGTCCGTATTTGAGATTTCTACCGCAGAATAAATGTCAATATTGCCATCTGCTTGCTCAACGGTGATTTCTCCTTTAGCAAAAGCAGAATTAGGAGCGACAGCAGCGAGTATTAACAGGGAAAAAAGGGATTTAATGAGTTTTTTCATAAAATTTCTCCCAATAAATTCAGAAAAGAAAAAATTGATTTCTAATAACTGATTACCGATCAGGGTATTTGCTTAATGATCCCTAAAGACTTAAATGCCTCTAACATAACATCAATGGCTAAAGCTGACTGCATCACGGCGAAAACCCAACCAATGAGTCTTAGAACTGGCAATCCCACAATGTCCATAATGGGATTAGCAAAAAGCATTCCTAAGTAATTGAGCAGCATCATTAACCAGATCATCCCGACAATTTGAGCTTGTAAGGCTAAATTTCCCTGAGAAAGAACCATAGAAATCAAAATGGCTACCACCCCATAAGACGTAACAATAACGGGGGCGACAAGAGACGACATGGCCACTTTGATCGTGTCCTTGAGGGGGGTATCTGCGGTTACTTTTTGCCCTCCTGATGATTGTGGTTGCATGGTTACCGGCTCTTTCGGTATTCTGTGGTAAAATGTAGCGGCCGCTACATTTTACCACCGTTAAAAAAATGGACTTTCATCTAGATGCCTTATTAAATTTACCCGATGTGACTGTTTTCACTGGTTATGGGCAAGAAGGATTTACTTT
>JBGTNM010000477.1:0-2103 GCA_041743025.1 Microcystaceae cyanobacterium | reverse complement strand
CCAAAAAAGCCCTTTTAGAGAAATGGAAAAAAGGTAAATTTAAAGCTGAGACTATTCCCCAGCGTCAAGACTCCAAACCGGTGCCTTTATCTTTTTCACAACAAAGGCTGTGGTTTATTGACCAACTTTATCAAGAGAGTTCCTTCTATAATATTGCTAGCATCCTGCATTTAAAAGGAGTGCTAAACCTAGAGGCACTTCAGCAAACTTTCAACGAAATTCTTAACCGACACGAAGCTTGGCGCACAAAATTTTTAACGGTTGATGAACAGCCAATGCAGATAATTTTACCCAAATCAAATTGGGATTTACCTATCATCAATATTCAGCATTTATCAGGTAAAGATTGGGAATTAGAAGTTAAACAAATAGGAACCCAAGAAGCTCAAAAACCTTTCAATTTAGCCACTGGTCCATTAGTAAGAGCAACTTTGCTCCGCTTGAGCGAAGAAGAACACGTCTTGCTTTTGACCATACATCACATTGTCACAGATGGGTGGTCTATGGGTGTGTTTACACAGGAATTAGCGACGCTATATGCTGCTTTCTCTAAGGGTAATCCTTCCCCCTTGGCTGAACTGCCTATCCAGTACGCAGATTTTACCATTTGGCAACGCGATCGCCTGCAAGGAGAACTGCTCAAAACCCAACTCAATTACTGGAAGCAACACTTAGGGGGTAAGCTACCAGTGCTACAGTTACCTACAGATTATCCGCGTCCTGCTGTTGCTACTTTTAAAGGTGCAAAACAATATTTTACATTCTCCAAAGTATTGACTAAAGCACTGAATGAGTTCAGCCAACAAGCAGGATGTACCTTTTTTATGACGCTGTTGGCGGCGTTTAATACATTACTTTACCGCTACACAGAGCAAGAAGATATTTTAGTAGGTTCTTCAATTGCTAATCGCAATCGAGCCGAAATAGAAGGGTTAATCGGCTTATTTGTCAATAATTTAGTATTGCGTAATAACTTAAGTGGTAATCCTAGCTTTCGAGAATTTTTAAGTCGGGTACGAGATGTGGCTCTCAACGCTTATGCACATCAAGATGTACCTTTCGAGAAGTTAGTAGAAAAATTACAACCTGAGCGAGACTTAAGCCGTAATCCTCTGTTTCAGGTAATGTTTATTCTGCAAAATGCACCAACACCTGTTGAAGAGGTTTCTGGTTTAACTTTACGTGCTTTAGAGATTGATAACGGCAGATCTGAGTTTGACATTTCTATGTCAATGTCCGAATCCCAGCAGGAATTAACTGGGTTTTTGGAGTACAACACAGATTTATTCGATTCAGTCACAATTCAAAGATTTATTGCTCATTTTCAAACTTTACTAGAAAGCATTGTTACTAATCCCAATCAAAGTATCTCGGAATTACCGCTACTAACTGCTAAAGAGCAAGAGCAATTGTTAGTAAAGTGGAATAATACCCGCGCTGATTATCCTCACGATGCATCTTTACATCAATTATTTGAAAAACAAGTCGAACTATTTCCTGACACTTTAGCATTAATTACTCAATCAGAACAGCTAACCTATCAGCAACTTAACCAAAAGGTAAATCAGCTTGCCAATTATTTAATCAATTTAGGAGTCACAACCGAAACCATTGTGGCTATTTGTCTAGAACGCTCTGTAGATATGATTGTGGCGATTCTAGCGATTTTAAAAGCTGGTGGTGCTTATCTACCTCTAGACCCCAATTATCCAGTTGAGCGTCTTCACTTCATGCTCTCTGATTCTCAAGTGTCATTGGTGATTAGTCATACGTCATTAGTGAATCGCTGGGGAGAAATGAGAGTTATCGCTCTAGATACTGACTGGAAAACTATCCAACAAGAAAGTCAAGAGAATCCCCTGAGTACATCTGGTGGGAACCATCTTGCTTATGTGATTTATACCTCTGGTTCAAGTGGAACTCCGAAAGGTGTTCTCGGTACTCATCGCGGTACAGTCAACGGCTTACACTGGCTGTGGAAAACCTATCCTTTTGCATCAGGGGAAATTTGTTGTCAGAAAACAGCCATTAGTTTTGTTGACTCAGTATGGGAAATTTTTGCTCCCTTATTACAAGGAATTCCCACTGTGATTATTGCCGATG
>JBGTNM010000476.1:0-3556 GCA_041743025.1 Microcystaceae cyanobacterium | reverse complement strand
TTAAATTCCTTTTCTTCCGAATTTTCTTGAAAAGATTCATAAATCATTTTTCCACCAATTAAGCTTAATAAAACAAAAGCAATCCAGTGATCAAAACTTGTCATAAAGTCCCGAAAGGTTAAACCAATAACCCAACCAATTAAAGGCATAATTGCTTGAAACACTCCAAAAAAAAGAGCAATTTTTAGGGCTTTATTGATTTTGATATTGCGAATCATTAAACCACTGGTCATCGAAACAGCCATCGCATCAGCCGACAGAGCAAGAGCTAAAAATGAAGTTGTTAAAAATTCGGCAGAAGTTAGCATCTAAATAGTTATAATTTAATTATTACTAATATATTTTAGCTGATTTTTTGATTTATAATTATCATGATTTTATCATGAAAGTTTCATGATTAATTCATTTTTGTTGGCGTAATCCTACTTTTTAAGCAGTAATGAGTACAAGTCAGAGGGTTAAATAAAAGCAAAAGCTGTTGAATAAACTTCACTCAAGCGAATTTTTTTAATGTTTTGTAGATTACTTCAGAATATCAAGTGATCGTTTATCATGAGGTGTAGTTAAATTGCTGATCGTTCAGCAACCTAGCTAAAAACGATAGTTCAAGATAATCATTCCTATTGACTTTTCTAATATTCTCTTTACTCTTTTAATAAAATGAAAATTGCTGTTTTTAGTACCCGCTCTTATGATCGTTCATCCTTGCAAAGTGCAGCAACACAACACAATCATGAATTAGTGTTTTTTGAATACAGACTGACTGCGGATACAGCAGGATTAGCCAACGGATTTTCTGCTGTTTGTGTATTTATTAATGATTGTTTAGATGCTCAAACTCTACAAACCCTGAAGAGCGGAGGAACTCGCCTGATTGCGTTGCGCTGTGCAGGATTCAATAATGTTGCTCTAAAAGTTGCTCAAGAACTCGGTATTAACGTTGTACGGGTTCCTGCTTACTCTCCTTATGCGGTTGCTGAATTTGCGGTTGCTTTGGTGTTAATGCTCAACCGTAAGCTTTATAAAGCATATAACCGTGTCCGCAATGATAATTTTATTCTAGATGGGCTACTCGGATTTGACCTCAATGGCTCAACGGTAGGTGTCATTGGAACCGGGAAAATCGGCTCAATTTTTGCTCAAATTATGAAAGGTTTTAACTGTACTATCTTGGGTTATGATTCCTATCCTAGTCAGGAGTTTGAAGAAATAGGTCAATATGTATCATTAAGCGAATTGTTAAACGCATCTGATATTATTTCACTCCATTGCCCCCTCACGCCAGAAACTCATTATTTAGTGAACGCTGATACGATTCATCAGATGAAAGACGGAGTAATGTTAATTAATACCAGTCGAGGTGCATTGATTGATACTAAAGCAGTAATAGATGGTATTAAATCGGGGAAAATTGGTTATCTGGGGATTGATGTTTATGAACTAGAAGCCGATATTTTCTTTAGAGATCTTTCGGATACAATTATTCAAGATGATGACTTCCAGTTATTACAGTCATTCCCAAATGTTGTTATTACTGCACACCAAGCCTTTTTTACTCGTAACGCTCTGCAAAATATCGCTGAAACAACGATGTCTAATATTAGTGATATTGAACAAAATCGAGAATGTCCTAATCTAGTTAAAGTCTCGTAAAAAGGAAGATGATCTTAAAAGTTTAGGAAGTTAGTTTCATGGAAGCCACAATCGCTAAATTCTCAGTTGATGATTATCACCAAATGGTGGAGGTCGGAATTTTTGCTCGTAGACAGGTTGAATTAATTAATGGGTTGATTGTCGAAATGCCACCAGAAGGAACAGAACACAGTTATTATGGACAAACCTTAGCAGATATTTTAAGATTCTGTCTAGCAAATCAAGCTTTAATCCGAGAAAATAAACCGATTACCCTAAAAAATAGCGAGCCTATCCCAGATATTGCGATCGTTCATCTTCTTGGTTCGTTATATCGCTTACACCATTCTTATCCCGAAAATATTCTTTTTTTAGTAGAAATATTAAAATCAACCTTCACTTTTGATGGATAAGCGGCGCACCAGAGTGACTTTAGTCGTGAGTTAGCCGCCTAATGATCTTGTGTTACTATACAGATGGTCATGTATATAGTATAATATGAATGGAAGTAAAATACCGTAGAGGGTGCGTTTATGCCATTGAGTATCATATAGTATGGTGCGTTAAGTATAAACGGGAAGTCCTAAATGGAGAAATTGCTGATTATCTTCAAGAACTACTTAAGGAAATTGCCATTAAATCCAATTTTAAGGTAGAAAGTCTTGAGGTTGTATCCGACCATGTTCATGTTTTAGTTTCTGCTAATCCACAGCAAACTATTCCTAATATAGTTAAGTTTTTGAAAGGGATCTCAGCTAGAAAAATGTTTTTGAAATTCCCTCAAATCAAAACTAAGCTATGGGATACAAAAAATTCTGACAAAGTAGGACAGTCTTCAATACAACAGACTGACTCTTATGCCGCTCAATCAACTCAACAAGACTGTCCTACTTTGTCCAATTCCTTTCTAGGGGGAGGACATTTGTGGAATCCATCATACTTTGTCGCTACTGTCTCAGAAAATACTGAATCTCAAATCAAGAAATACATCGAGTCTCAAAATGATAGTTCAGAAAGCTTACAAAGTTAGATTACAGCCCAATCAAAAACAACAAACCCAGATTAATCAAACAATGGGGTGTGTAAGATTTGTCTATAATCGCTTTTTAGCACTCCGAAAAGAACTTTATGAGATAGATAAAAAGACTCTTAACTATAACGGTTGTAGTCAACAATTAACCGTTCTCAAAAAAGAGATTAAATGGTTGGCTGAAGTAGACAAATTTGCTTTACAGAATTCCTTAAAAAACTTAGAAATGGCTTACAAAAATTTCTTTGCGTTCTTAAAGTGTCAAAAGAAAGTAGGCTTTCCCAAGTTCAAGAAAAAGCATGATTTCAAACAAACCTATAAAACTAACTTTACCAATAACAATATTGAGTTTAGAGAAAATTATTTAAAACTCCCTAAACTCGGTTGGGTTAAGTTCAATAAGTCACAGGAGATAGAGGGAAAACTGGTTAACATCACTATCTCTCGCACAAAAGATGGCCATGTATTGGCCATCTTTTGTGCGAGACTGAAATAGTAAAATTTCCTGATTCAGTAAAAGAATTAGGAATAGATTTAGGTTTAGAATCATATGCCATCACTAATACTGGGGAAGAGATTGAAAATCCTAAATCCTACAAAAAGAATTTAAGGAAGCTCAAAAAAGCTCACAAGAATCTTTCTAAAAAGCAAAAAGGTAGCCGTAATCGAGTCAAAGCGGACATCTCACGGGTCTGCCGTGCGACGGCAGACCCGTGTCCTTGCGAAAATCAAGTTAGCTCGGATGTCTGCAACAGTAACAAATGTTAGAGATGATTTTCTTCATAAAATATCTACTCATCTGATTCTTGAATACGGAATGATCTGTATTGAAAATTTAAGAGTAGCTAACATGGTCAAAAAGCACAAATTAGCTCAAAGTATACAAGATGCTTC
>JBGTNM010000475.1:0-3903 GCA_041743025.1 Microcystaceae cyanobacterium | reverse complement strand
ATCTTGAGCAATTTCCCATTATCTCTTATTTCTCTCAATTAATCTAACCGCTTAGAACAAATGATCCTATCGAGAAGGAAAATTCCTCGCCAAGTGTTACCCTCGATTGAACCACGCCGTAAAAAGGTACGGGAGATTATTGAGAAGTTCGCACCGAAAGTGCAGTTTTTCACGCCAGATGTCTGTTATGAGGATGCTGAAAAGTATTTACCTCTTATCTTTGAAAAACGTAACCTGCCGACAGAGGATATGTTTGATGTGCTAGAAAGGCTCACCTGTTTAGTTCAACTTGTGGACAGCAGCCTGTATAGTTTACACGAACAAGAAGCAAAAAAGCGCATTGCTGTGCGCGATGTCGATGATTGGTCAATTGTAGCAGTAGCTTTGATGCTAGAATGTCCGATTTGGACGGAAGATGCCGACTTCTTTGGCGCAGGCATAGCCACCTGGACAAGTGATCGGGTTCACCTATATCTCGATAGATAATCCCTGATTTTTAACGTGCGCCTTTTAAAGAGCATTGTAAGACAATGGCTCAAACAAATAATGGAATGAAGATCATCTATTTTATCGTGAATGTCCTTAACGCCGTTAGTCGCGGTGAACCGATTACACTGCTACCCCAAGTAATGATTATTGAGGAGGTTAATCACGTTAATCACAAGGATTTAGAGGATGTTTGGAGAGTATAAAAGATCACGCCAATCGCCTGACCATGAGAGGATGTTTGACCTTCCTTAAGCTCTTTACGATCACACACTCCTCCTAAAAGATTGTTCTAACTTGCGACGAGAAGCGTATTGACCATGCACATTAACTAAATAGGGCATTAGGTAAGTAATCCCGCCAGATATCCAACGCTCACGATTCATCTCCCCTCGGAACAAGGCCGACCCATGATTGATCAGAAATAAGGCAGAGCCGACAAATAGAGCCGTTTTTAATCCAGTCGGGATAAACTCTCGGTCAAATAAACTACTGATATATCCTTGAAGGGCTTTCATGGGTTGCCTTTGTGATTACGGGTTATCTATGCTCGCCCCTGTGACTCATGCAGAGGTAACTTATGGCACTTGTCATCATGGCACACCCTAAATCTTCAAGTGGTAGGTTAAGGCACAAGAGAGATCTGGTCTATCTTTAAGATGACTTTTACTGGTCTTGTGCCTAAAGTGATCAAAGAGAGCTACTCTCCAATCCCAGAGCGGTTGGGCGGTCAAGTCATCGGCACTTAAAGGCTTTGTAATGCTCGCCACCTACCCTTGATCCTTTAGTTGGATAATAGCTGTTCCAATCGGAATCGTCCCAGGTAATCCTTGGCTCACTGAATTAACACGATAGATAGCCGTTCCACCACCTTGGAGTTCCATTCTGACACCCGTTAGGTTTATCGTCAGGTAATTATTCGGTTTGACGGGTTGAGCAAAATTGAGGGTAACACTACCTTGCGTAATGGCTACCTTAGTCGCCACATTCTGACCATTTTGATCGGTAACTGTAGCACCTTCTAAAGACCGCATATCTTGAGGGAGATTAATCATTAATGACTCTAAGGGAAAGCCAGTAACACCTACTGTAATAAAATGTTTTTCCCCTAATGTATCTCCTAAACCCGAATTAGTAATAAAGGGTGCGCTAAAGCGCATGGTCATTTGAGCCATCGCTGGTAAATTCACGTTTAAACCGAAACCACTAGCAACAGAGATCGCCAAACCCGAAAGAATAGCTGTGAGCGTACGTTTCATAATCTTTTTTTCTTAATCACTTAAGGGAATGGTGTAAGATGTTCTTTACTTTCTAGGATACGACATTTGTCACAAGTTAAGATAACAAGTGAGATGTCAAGGGAAGATTATCATAGAATAATGAAGTATGGAGGCATCAAAGAGTTCCTACGAGACAATAAAAGACAATGAAGCCTTAAATATCCTAAATGAGCCGAAAAAGCAATCGTGACCACGCACAGAGAAAACAACGTCCTATGGTAGACGATGAAGTGATCTCTGAATATCTGACGGGTTTACTTACCCCAACAATTAAATCACAATCAAAATTTTTCCGAGAATTAGGACTTAGAGAGAGAATTATTACTCTTCCTTTAATGGTGGCTGCCGTCCTAACATTATTGTGGAGAAACGTGCCAGGAGTGACAGAATTAACAAGATTGTTGGAAACTGAAGGATTTTTATGGTGCAAACCGACCAAAATCACACAGCAGGCAATGTCGCAAAGATTTTTGACATTTCCTGCGGTTTTATTTGAGAGAATTTTTCAAGAAATTTTGCCGCAGCTAAAAATTAGATGGGAGGAGAGAAAGAATCGCCCATTGCCTGAAAGTGTTCAATTTACCTTATCTAAGTTTAAAAAAATCTGGATAGTAGATGGTTCAACGTTAGAGGCGTTGTTCAGAAAGCTAAAAAGTTTAGAAGAAGCACCCGTAGGCTTGTTGGCTGGAAAAATGGGAGTAGTCATGGATTTGGTGACGAGATTTCCTGTAGAGATATGGTTTCAAGAAAATCCCAAAGCATCGGATACCAAGTGGGAGCTAGATATTTTAAGCTTAGTAAATGCCGATACTTTATTGTTATTAGATAGAGGATTTTATCATTTTCATTTCTGGCAACATTTAATTGATAAAGGAGTTCACTTTATCACTCGCATTAAGATTAATGCCAAGGTCGAATATCAACAAGTATTTACAGATGGATCTAGTTTAAGAGATCGGTTAATCCGCCTTGGGTCTGGCACAAAAAAAACTCCTTTTGTGACAGTCAGGTTGATTGAAATTAGAGTGAAAAATACTTGGCATTCCTACGTAACTTCAGTGCTTGAGCCAGAAAATTTACCCCCTTACGTCGTTATCGATTTATACGAAAAACGTTGGCGTATTGAGGATGCTTTTAATACTGTTAAGCGACTTTTAGGTTTAAGTTATCTTTGGACTAGCTCTCTCAACGGTGTTAAATTACAAATTTGGGCAACGTGGTTGTTTTACGGGATTTTAGTAGATTTAGGGGATGCTGTAGCCGAGGAACTATCTCTTCCTTTTGATAGCATATCCTTGGAAATGATTGATCGTGGTCTTTATTATTTTCATGGTGCTTCAAGCCGAGGGCAAGCTCATGACCCCATTAAATATTTTGCTGATTCTGACCATCAGAAGTGTTTAGGAATTGTTAAACGACAGCGAAAACCGCATAAAAAGTTGATAGTTGCACCTTTTCCGGCAGCACAGCGAGGAACTGACCATTTTTTCTTTCAATCCTCTCCTAAATCACCCTTGACAACTTGCTTACAGGCTTAACTTGTGACAAATGGGATACGATGGCTAAATGAGAGAAAAATGATGGCTATCTAAGAACTCCTGAAGAGAAAACTGA
This sequence comes from Microcystaceae cyanobacterium, assembly GCA_041743025.1. Lineage (GTDB taxonomy): Bacteria > Cyanobacteriota > Cyanobacteriia > Cyanobacteriales > Microcystaceae > JBGTNM01. The sequence continues at coordinate 523 of JBGTNM010000475.1, read as the reverse complement.
ATAGTCTAAGAAAATTGAGAACAAAGAAGCTGTCAAATGTCAATAAAGAAAAACGAGTTCTAGATTGACAGCTAATACTGCTTTAATCTGCTTTGAGCGAATTCTTGTTTTTATTTCTTCAAGAAATTGTCGATATTCTTCAGTTTTGAAAAATATATCTTTTCTAGAACTCATATTCTTTACTCATGTAAGCCTTACCCACGTTTTCAATCAGATCTTGTACTATAACGCCTTATCTTCCCTGTATCTATAAAAGGTTTTTCTCGATATTTTCAACGTCTCACAAATCGGGGCAAACCTAGCGAAGCTGACACCAGGGGCAGGATAGCTTAAAACGTTTACCTGATAAGAGTTCCAGATCTAGAAAAATCAGTGATCGCTGATAGCCACATATTGCAGCTTCTAGGTAATCACTGCAAAAATGGCTTGTTCTCTAATTGAGCAAAAAAGTCTATAAGTGTTATCAGCTATTGGTTTTAGAGATTTTACGGGAAGGCGTAAAAAGAGAGGCTAAAAGACTGAA
>JBGTNM010000474.1:0-3073 GCA_041743025.1 Microcystaceae cyanobacterium | reverse complement strand
AAATCCAGAGTCTTTACAGGGAAAAGAATTGCTTGGTTTTTTTCTAATAATAAAAACTCGAATTTTAAAATGGCTGTAATCCTATTACTGTAAAGATCTATCTCGGAAAGTGACAGAAGAGGGATAAACTAAGCTTTTAAGCTGTATATTAATTTTGGTGCGAACAGCGACCAATTAATTAATGAATACTTTAGTACTAAAAAATCTCTTTTTGTGAAAATACTCTAACCTTCAGGCTGAACCGTAACCCTGACTCCCACTTTAACTAATTTTTGTACATAGTTTTGCGCTGTTTCAGCAGAAGCACCTTGGTATATCGTTATCGGAGGGACGGAGTCAATTAAATCTTTAGCTTCTTTGAGAGAAAGACCGGTCAGTTCTCTTACAGTCTTCAGTAGCGCAATTTTGCGCTCGCTCGGTATTTCTGTCAGAACGACGCGATAGCTAGTATTGGCAGTCTGCTCGCTTAGTTGTTGTTTTTTACATTGGCGTAATTCTTCTTCTTTCTTGTGCAGTTGTTCCTGTTCTTGACGTTGGCGTAATTCTTCTTCTTTCTTACGCCGTTCTTGTTCTTGATGTTGGCGTAATTCCTCCTCTTTCTTGTGCAGTTGTTCCTGTTCTTGACGTTGGCGTAATTCTTCTTCTTTCTTACGCTGTTGTTCCTCTTTTTTCAATTTCGTATAGTCAAGATAATGAAGATTTGCCTGAATATTGTCCGTGTTGCTATAGACGTAAGCTAAAAAGAAGTCGGTAATGGTTGCTTTGCGCCACAGGAGTTCTTCAGCCAGACGGAGTACCAAAGCCATTCTGTGTTTATTTTCTGCTTCAAAAGTTTCCCACCACTTCTTGGCACTTCCTGTGGTATCAGCCCAACCAATTTGTAACTTGACCTTTTCAAGTCTTTGCCGAATTTGCAGCTCGCTCCAGCCTGCTATGTTAGTAATAGTTTTACCATCAACTGAAATGGTAAAACGCTCGCTCGGTTGTTCGTCAGCGAGAGTAAGTTGCTGAAGTTGCATTAATCTATGGTTACGCTCGCTGTCGGAATATTTAAAGCTTGGCTGTCCTTCCCAGAGAGCATATTCGTCAATAGTAATTTGACTTACTCCCCTTTCTGCTAGTTCGGGAAGTTGAAATTCCCACTCCACTAGATAATTTTTAACGATACGAGCTAACCCCCTCGCCCCAGTTTGAAGTTTAATCGCCTCTGAGGCGATCGCTGCTACGGCTTCTGGAGTAAACTCTAATTCAATCCCATGCAGAGCAAACAGGCCTTTGTGTTTTTGGAGGGCAGAATCCTTAGTCTCGGTTAGAATACTAACTAAATCACCAGTACTTAGGGGATTTAAATTGACTAAACTTCCAAAGCGACCGATAAATTCGGGAATAAAGCCAAATTTTACTAGATCTTCGGTTTCCACCAGAGATAGGATTTCTGCATCGCTCAAATAGTCTTTCCCCGTATGATTCAGGCGGGTGCGGATGAGACCGGGTAAGCCAGCCGCAAAAGCTCCCGTACAGATAAAAAGAATGCCGGAGGTGTTAATATCTACCTTGTTAGAACTATCGCTATGGCCGTTTTCTGAAACGGTAACGGGGCGACCATCAAACAAGGTCAGCAAAGCGTTTTGCACCCCTTCCCCCGAAATATCCGGTCCATTAGAGGAAGCTTGAGACCTAATTTTATCAATCTCATCGATAAAAATAATTGATCGTTCTGCTCGCTTAACGTTTTTGCCGCAGCGAAAGTAGTGAGATTCGATTGCCTTATCGATACTCGTTCCCACATATCCCGTCTGGACTAAGCTAGTCGCTGAAACGAAGCTGCAATGAATTTGAACTAATTCGGTAGCTCTTTTGATCAGATAGGACTTACCGCTACCAGTTGGTCCAATTAGCAGCAGGGGTTGGGAATTTAAGCTAATATTGTCAACAATTCCCATATCTTTAAAAATTTGGGGATTGTCGCGACACGATAAATACAATAGATGGGTATAAAGGGCGAGGGCTACGGCACGTTTAGCGCGTTCTTGTCCTCTCACGTATTGATTTAGGTGATGAACGATTTGGCTTGGTGTAGGAATTAACGTTTGGTTAGTTTCTCGCTTATCGAATAGGGAGGAGAGGCGATCTTTTTTGAAAATGCTTGACATACCGTTTAGTAATTCCCTTGTGGCGATAAATAATTTCTAATTAATGAATCGTTGTTAAATGATGGAGTTATGCAGGTTATTGATGAAGAAAAAGTACAAAAGTTATTGTCGAGCCACAATCTAATTTAAACTGTTGAGATAAAAGAAACTCACTGTAATCGGCTAAAGTATCCAAACCGCTAAAATTTAAGCAAATCTCCGCTACTAGCCAAGTTGTTATTTCGAGCACGACCTTTTTCCACTTCCTCCTCATTTGCCCTTGTCTCCTGCTACAAGTAGTTTAGAAAACTCTTAAGAAATAAATTCAGAGCTTTCTAAACTACTTATCGAGACCAAGTTGTCCGATTATGCCAATACGAGCAACTGATGGAAGTTCAGCTGTTTTTTGCCGTTGGGGAATGCGTAATGCGGTCAGGCAAACCAGTCACAACGGCGATCGCCAGCTTTGTGGAGTTAATAAGAATTGTTATCAGCTTTTTAGTTCGCTTTTTTCTTTATATAGTTGAAAAGCAGAAATTTTGCTCATAATTCGTTTTAGAGAATTTTTTTGGCGATCGCGCTCAAATTCTATTTCCGAGCGATCGCCGATTATGGAGAACGCTCTCAGACCAGAACCAGCCAACTACAAGAGATTCAGGATTATTTGGGATTTCGCAAACCCAGCAAAACAGACTATCAACAGTTAGAAAAATGGTTATTAGAACGAGCGATGGAACACGACCGTCCTTTGCTTCTCTTTCAACTACTAATAAAAAAACTAGAAATAGCCAAAATTATCCGGTTGTGCATCAAAGAAGTGTGGGATAACTGAGCAACTCCTGCCAAGACCAGGGGGCGATCGCTAATCCCTCTCTCATGGCAGCAGTAGTTTTCTTTCGGCTATGAACCCAAATCCAGTTGAAATAACTGACAACTAATCG
>JBGTNM010000473.1:0-2337 GCA_041743025.1 Microcystaceae cyanobacterium | reverse complement strand
AGTAAATTTAGTTGTTATGTATAAAAAAATCCAAATATTCGTGTATTTCATATAAATATCTCTTAATTTATAAAATTTCTTTATTGAATAAGATATTCACCCCCTGTATATAATACTAAAAAAAATGATATTCCATAGCATAATAGGTCAGTTTTACCTTAACCGAAACCACATATTTGATAAATACAGTAAAGGGAATAATGAAGATTTAAAGACTAACCAGATACTATATCACCATATGTGCTACTTTATCTACTCTATCCAGCTAAAGTGGAAAAATAATTGATCCAAATGTTGGCTCATGATTGTGTCTGTAAATTTAGATAGAAAACCATATAGCCTTTTAACATTATAATGAAAATGATCGTATTGAGTGAAGATTTTGTTAAGGTTTCTGATACAAAGGATATTCAACCTTCACATATGAAAGAAGTTCAACTTGATGGAGAAAATATCTGTATAGTCAATGTTGAGGGAAAATACTATGCTATTGGCAGTATTTGTACGCATGAAGGTGGTCCTCTTGCCGATGGTACTCTTGAAGGCTATGAAGTTGAATGTCCATGGCATGGTTCCAAATTTGATGTAAGAACAGGTGAAGTTATAAACCCTCCTGCAAGTGAACCAGAACCAGTCTATCAAGTAAAAGTAGATGGAAATAACATATTAATTAAGAAACAAGGTAAAAGTAAATCTCCCCAGATTGAGCTAACACTAATGGAAAAAGATAAAGTTGATAGTACTGATGTAATGTCATTTAAGTTTACTAAACATAATGATGATCAAATAGATAACAAAACAGTAAATTATATTGCAGGTCAATTTGCCTTTTTTGATATAGGTGAAGTCTATAATGATCCAAAAGGTCCGATCCGACATTTTACTATTTCATCTTCTCCAACGGAGAATTTTATAATGTTCAGCACTAGAATCAGAAATTCACCATATAAAAAGAGACTTTCGACTTTAGAGAAGGGTGCAAAAGTCAAGTTGAGAGGTCCAGAAGGACAATTTGTATTGCATCAGGATTATTCAAAGTATGCTGTATTTCTTTCTGGAGGCATAGGTGTTACTCCATTTAGAAGTATGATAAAGTATGCTACAGATACGCAATTGCCAGTAAAAATAATAATGTTTGATTCCAATAGAGATCGGAACAACATCCTATTCAAAAAAGAGTTTGATGATTGGGCAAGCATAAATAAAAATTTGAAGATTATCTATACCATTAGTGAAGAAGGAGAAGAACAACACAACGAACAATCACCATTATCAATTGCAAATGATTGGGAAGGAGAGTATGGAAGAATAGACAAAGCAATGATTTTAAAGTACATAGACACCAATGTACTAAATAATTCAAAATTCTATATCTGTGGTCCTCCTAGCATGCTAAAAGCTATGCAAGCTTTGCTCCAAGAGGATTTAGAAATTCTAAAAGACAGAATCAAAGTTGAAGAGTTTACAGGTTACTAATTACTGATGATGATGACTACATACTGGATAATTTCGAAATGAAGAAATCTTAATTAGAAATAAATCTTATACCTTTGGAAACAAATAATATGTATCTCTTTCAAATATATATTTCTTTCAAAGGTGGCATTATTAATAAAGAAATTTAGGAATATATGTTCTACAATGATTAGACAAGAATCAAAAAATATTATGTCTCGTTTAGTTTAAACTGGTCAATTATCCCTCCATCATTGGCATGAAATGCACCAACTAATGTCTTGCCTTTATTTTCTATTTCAATATTTAAAAATCCAAATTTACTTACCTGAATAACATAAAAGTCATGTTTTTCTTTAATAGGGTCTAATTCATCGCCTGCAGTTCCTACCGTTAGAAATACTATTCCATCTGTTGGCGGATATTCTGATTGTGAATGATCTGTAATTATTGGCTGGGGTTCTGCTTTCTTATTAGTAGTTTTTTCATAATTTTCATTGTACAAGATAGGATATGTTCTTTCATAATATTGGTTATGACTTGATATTACAAGATCAACATCATATTTTTGAAAAAGTTGTTCATATACATCTCTCAGTTGTTCTGCTTCTTGTTTATCCTGTTTTGTTGAATAAAGAGGTTTATGTTGATGAACAACTATCCAATCAATATTTGGATTCTCTGTTGATTTTTCTAAATCACTTTTAATAAATTTATATTGTTTGCTATCTTCCTCGTAAGGATGTTCTGTAGACATACTTACAAAGTGAACATTTTTAAAGTCATGTGAATAATATGGATTCTTTAACTGATGATAGTTAATAATCTGTTTATATATATTAGCAAATTCGGCATCATGATTTCCTATTGCAATTTTCATTT
>JBGTNM010000472.1:0-1502 GCA_041743025.1 Microcystaceae cyanobacterium | reverse complement strand
ACCAACGAATTAAATATATCCGTCATCTGCAAAATATTGGTAAAAGTAATAATATGCGCTCTGGCTTTGATGCTGCCAGTGGTGAATATTTTATTAAATTTGATGATGATGATCGACTAACACCCGATTTTCTCGCAAGTACCGCAGCTATTCTTGTTCAATACTCTAACATTGATTTTGTTGGTACAGATCATTGGATAATTGATATTAACAATATGCGAGATGAGGCAAAAACTCAAGAAAATTCTCATCGCTGGGGTAGGAAGAATTTACCATCAGGTATTGTTGATAATTTGTTAGAAGTTGTATTTATTCAGCAAAGCTTTCAAGTTGGGGCAACATTATTTCGCCGTAAAGCATTGCAAGAATTAGGATATATGCAGCCAAATCTGCAAAATTGTGAGGATAATGATTTATTTGTGCGTCTGGCTTTAGCTGGGAGAAATGGCTATTACTTACCAGAATTATTGATGGAATATCGTTACCATGCAGAGCAGCAAGGTATTAATCGAGCTATTCCTTATTTATTTGATAAAATCCGGTATTTAGAAAGTTATAAATTTGAGTCCGAAAAAATAGAGTCAATCAGGAAAAATCGTCTAACCGAAACGCAATTATTATTAGGTTTACGTTTGATTGAAAAGGGTGAGACACAAAAGGGCAGAGAGCTAGTTTTAGCAGGCAAGTCTTTTTCAACTCCTAAAGCTTGGACTGGGTTAGGATTATCGCTTTTACCCGTTGGGTTGCGAGGTAAGGCTTTTAATGCACTGCGACAGGTGCGGGGTTAGAAAATAGTTATTGAAATGTTTCACGTAAAAGTGCGGAGAAAATTATGCAGGGTTTTTACATTGTGAATAACTTATCCTAATACGGTTCAGTTAACCCTAAAAACTTTAAGCTACGTAGGTTGGGTTGAGGAACGAAACCCAACATTAAGCGTTAATTTTTGGGTTTCACTTCGTTCAACCCAACCTACGATGATCTGAGATGTAACTCAATTTTAAATAAACAAAACCCGTGACCAGCTATCAACAATATCTACCATTTTATCGCCACTTATACCTTTAATGTGTTTTTTACCACTGGCAATTTTTACTCTTGCTAATACATCTTTCAAAGATTCAAATTTTTTATTTTTACGCTCTTTTTCCACACATTCAGCAACCTGAACAGCTTTTTTATCAGTAAAACCAGCAGTTCTTAATCTGAAGGTCACTTCTAGTAAACTTAAACTATTGAATGCTTCTAAAGGTGTAATCTGTTTGGGTATTTGACTTTCAATCAATTTGAGAGTCTCGTATAGTTTCTGTCTTTCTTGTCTCTCTTGTGCCAGTTCTGACCTTAAATCATTAATTTGCTTTTCTAACAAATTAAAATCATTATTTTTTGAAATCGATTCTGAATGATTTGTTTTAATTGAAGTTTTAACTTCTGGTTTATCATCAGAATTTAATCCCCTAAATGTAGCTATTTGCTTCAATATCTTATCTTCATTCTTAGGG
>JBGTNM010000471.1:0-12176 GCA_041743025.1 Microcystaceae cyanobacterium | reverse complement strand
TACTGGTCAGCTTGTCGGGAACTTCTTGTAGGTGGTTGTATTTCCAGGTAAAGGTTCCCACCCCCATCGTCAGCGATCGCAACTCAACGATAAAATTGTGCATCTCTGATTGAGGCAAGTTGGCTGTTACTTTATCCCAGCCTTTCCAGTCTTCGAGGCCTTCGTAACCGAGAATCTGACCGCGCCGTCCGCTCACCAGTTGCAGGACTTTAGACGTTGCATCCGAGGGTGCAAACACGTTAATCGATAGAATCGGTTCTAACAAGATAGGATGGCACTTGGGCATTCCTTCAGTCATCGCAATGCGGGCCGCTTGTTTAAATGCCTGTTCGGAACTATCAACCGAGTGATACGACCCATCTGTCAGGGTGACATCGAGATCCACCACCGGAAAACCGAGTGGCCCATGTGCGAGATATTCCCGCACTCCCGTTTCCACACCGGGGATGTACTGTTTGGGAACCACGCCGCCGACAATCTTTTCGTGGAATTGAAAGCCTTCTCCTCTCGACAACGGTTTGATATCGAGATGGACATCACCAAAGGCACCATGTCCGCCCGTTTGGTGTTTATAACGCCCATGAATTTTTGTGGACTGGCGGATAGTTTCTTTGTAGGGAATTTGGGGCAAGTGGGTAGTCATGGGCAGGTTGTACTTGCGGCGCAAGCGGTCTAGCGCGACTTGCAGGTGAATTTCGCCCTGTCCCCAGAAAATTACCTCTTTGGTATCACCATGCTGTTCCCAGTACAGGGAGGGATCTTCTTCAATGAGTTTGCCCAAAGCGCCACTGAGTTTTACTTCATCTTTGCGATTTTCAGGCGCGATCGCCTTAGCATAGACGGGTTCCAACTTGTCTGCTTTGGGAAGCGTTTTGCTCGGTTTGCTGGCACTCGAAAGGGTATCACCCGTCTGGATGCCTTCTAAGCGTCCTACAGCAACAATTTCGCCAACACTGGCTTGCCCAACCGCCTGCTGTTGTTGTCCTAGCAGTCGGTAGATGCCACTAGCGCGAACGCTGTTGAGTTGCATCCCATCGCTGAGCGTTCCCTGCCAGACGCGCACCAATGATAGTCGGCCTCCTTGTTGGGTGTAGTAGGTTTTGAGGACTTGCACCAGGGTTTCTGCCTGCTCGCGATCGCTGAGTCCGCGACGTTCGGCGGTGGCGGTAGGAGCAGGTGCTTCTTTGATCAGAGCTTCTAAAAGGGGACGCACCCCATGATCTTGTTCAGCAATGCCAAAAAAGACCGGAACAATGAGATCACCACTCAGATCTTGCTTTAAATCGCGGAGAATTTCGTCTTGGGGCGGTTCGATTTCTTCGATCAGTTCTTCGAGGAGGTGATCGTCAAAGTCAGCGAGCGTTTCCAGCAGTTCCTGGCGGGCGGCGTGTTCCTCTGCGGCGAGGTGTTCGGGCAGGGCAACGGGATCGGCGGGACTTCCTGCGTGATAATGATAAGCTTGTTCGGTTACTAAGTCAATATAGCCGATGAGGTCTTGTCCTTGGCGGATGGGATACTGTTGCGGCACTAACGGGCGGGTGGAAACCTCTTTGAGAGCGTGGAGGACATCCATGAAGTTGTTTTTCGCCCGATCCATTTTGTTGATGAAGACGAGGTGGGGAATTTCCCAATCATCAAGAAATTTGAACAAAGGAGCAAGCGTCAACACGCGATCAACAGAGGCTTCGCAGACTACCACGGCCGCGCCTGCTCCTACTAGCGCATTATAAGTTTCTTGAGCAAATTCAATTGACCCCGGACAGTCGAGAAAGGTTAAGGTAATGTCGTCGTAAGTCGTGCTGGCGACGGAAACTTCCACGCTCATCTGGCGTTCCCGCGCTTCAAAAGAACTGTCACCGACCGTATTCCCTTCTTTGATCGTTCCTTTTCGGGTAATCGTGCCGGTGACAGATAATAAACTTTCGAGGAGCGTCGTCTTCCCACTGGAATAGGGGCCGACGATCGCCACATTCCTGGTATTTTCTAAGACGTTTTGTGTCATAACATACCTCCAAAAGCGAAATTCCCTTTTGGGATCGGGTGTTTGCCCCCTCCCTAGAAAATCAATCGCTACTAATTTTTTTACTTTAATGATTAGTGAGCCTAGCGCATTCTTGGTGTAGTGAAACACATCTCGCAACTTCTTTTAAAGCATCTGCGTCGATCTAGTTAAGAAGTATTAACAAACGTCAACTAAAGTTAATAAAGAGGCAATACAACACTATTAACTATCAACTATTCATTAATTAAGGCATCCATTCTAATAAAATACCAACCGTACTATCTTTATTCACCCGTGAATTTTGTTTTTGAATTTCGGTTGAGAGTCTTAAATTGTGGGTGATGGCATAGCCAACCGAAAGCGTTGTAATTCCCACTTCATCAGCACCGCCAGGAGAGATAAAACTTTGCGTGAGTGAGATATCAGCCGCCCCGGTACGCGATAGAGGTAAGATTAATTTTGCCCCTAAATTAACGCCATCTGTTGCATAATTTTGTGTGCTAATCGCTCGATAGCCAATGACAGGTGCGACGTTAACGTAGTATCCCAATGGCAATACATAATATTGTAAATCGACTCCCCCCGCCTCGCGATCGCCAAAAGACGTTTGATAGTCTCCCCGCAGCGTCAATCCCGTTTTACCAATAAAAACATCTTCAACTCCAAGCATCAGTCCGCTTGCATCATCTGATGAAGGAAATTGGGCGTACCCTAAACGCAAGCGAGTGCGAAAAGCCCGATCGTGATTAATTTCTTCGAGGACATTGGGAATGTCTTCTGACCATCGCTGTAATACCCGACTATCTTCCCTTATTTCCGGCGGTAAGTCGAGATTATTGCTTAAATTAGGAGATGCAGGTTCACTAGCGGCAGGTAATATCAAGGCAAAAGAACAACAGAGAATCGCGATCGGCAAAGATAAGTATTTAGGCATAATTATTTACACATTCCTTTTATCGCTAAATTTAGCAGAGTTAGCAACTTTTCCGAAAAATGGATAAAGGAGCGATCGCTAAGGCGCCCCTTTTTTAGTATCGCCGTCTGTCCCAAACTCGTTGATGAAACGTGATAAGATTGAGGAATGACTAAAAAAATACATAAAAAGTTACTTTAATTTAACTATGTCTCTGTTTGATTGGTTTGCTAACCGAGAAAAATCGGAAACTCGCGTCCAGCCGCAACAAGAGCGCGAGATAGCCGACGGTTTATGGACAAAATGTGAAGCGTGTGGCGTACTGACCTATACAAAAGATCTTCAAACCAATCAATTCGTTTGTACCGACTGTGAGCATCATATGTGGGTAGATAGCAATGAACGAATTAGACAGTTGATCGATCTCAATACTTGGCAGGCGCTTTTTGAAAGTGTACGACCTACCGATCCCCTCAAATTTCGCGATCGCAAAGCTTACAGCGATCGCCTGCAAGACTATCAAGCCAAAACGGGATTGACAGATGCCGTACAAGTGGGCACGGGATTAATTGATGACTTGCCCGTCGCTTTGGGCGTGATGGACTTCCGTTTCATGGGCGGAAGCATGGGAGCAGTGGTGGGCGAAAAACTCTGTCGCCTGATTGAACACGCCACCCAAGAACGCTTGCCCGTTGTTATTGTCTGTGCTTCGGGTGGGGCGCGAATGCAAGAAGGGATGCTCAGTTTAATGCAAATGGCTAAAATTTCTGGAGCATTAGAACGTTACCGAGAGGCCAAATTGCTCTACATCCCCGTTCTGACTCATCCAACGACAGGCGGAGTCACAGCTAGTTTTGCCATGTTAGGAGATATTATTTTAGCAGAACCTCAAGCCACTATCGGTTTTGCCGGACGGCGGGTGATTGAGCAAACCTTGCGCGAAAAACTGCCAGAAGGCTTCCAAACCTCAGAATATATGCTCAAACATGGTTTTGTTGATGCGATCGTGTCTCGCACTCAGTTAAAAAAAACACTCGCTCAATTAATTAGTTTACACCAACCTTTCTTCCCGCTCCTGCTTTCTCTCAACGCAGAATTGAAGCCTCACAAACAGGCAGAACTACTCACGCTCGATAAAAATCAAGCCTCGAATAGTGAATAGTTAATAGTGAATAGTTAATAGTCAAAATCCAAGGTTAATGACTAACAATCGGGACGGGACGACAAAGCGATAAACTGGCGTGTAGGTGAACCGTTTTGCCAATAACCGCGATCGCCGGGGCTTCAAATTGAGTGTCTTCCACCTGTTGGACAATCGTGTCCAACGTTCCCACTAATTCTTCCTGTTGGGGACAGGTTCCCCAGCGCACTAGGGCAATGAGGGTGTCGGGACTCAAGCCCCCGCCTTGCAATTGCGCCACAATATAAGAGAGATTGTGAACCCCCATATAGATGACGATGGTTTCTGAGCCTTTGGCGATCGCCTGCCAGTTGATTTGCGGTCGATATTTGCCGACTGCTTCGTGTCCAGTGACGAAGGTAACTGATGAACTGTAAGCCCGATGCGTCACGGGAATGCCGGCATAAGCGGGGGCTGCAATACCAGAGGTAATGCCAGGGACGACCTCTACCGACACGCCTGCTTGTAAGAGATCTTGCATCTCCTCGCCGCCGCGACCGAAAACAAAAGGATCGCCTCCCTTAAGGCGCACCACCACTGCGTTAGCTTGGGCTTTTTCGATAAGGAGACTCGTTGTTTCCGACTGGTATTTCGAGTGGCGACCCCGCCGTTTGCCTGCGTCGATCTTTTCAGTGCGATCGCCGATCATGGCTAAAATAGGAGGGCTGACTAAGGCATCGTAGACCACGACATCAGCGTGTTCGAGGAGTGCTTTGCCTTTAAGGGTCATCAGTCCTGGGTCGCCAGGGCCAGCCCCCACTAAGTAGACTTTACCGAGACACGATGGCAGTTGGGATTGATTCATTTAGCTATTGCTTCAACAATAAGGTGGGCCAGTTCGGGCGTTGCACCGAGGGGAATCCCCAAGCGCAATTTGACATGAGGGTAGGCGCATTGCAATCGCTGAACTTGTTGGGCGATCGCGTCAGTTATTCCCCCTGTAAAGAGAAAATAGGGCAAGATCGCTATTCGTTTTTTACCGACGGTGACTAGGTTGCTGACTTGTTCTTCGAGTCCGGGAAAGGCTGACCAAAAGGCCGCTAAGGCATCGAGTTGTGTGGCGAGGACTTTAACGGGATAGTTGCCCCCCACATGGCGAGTCCCGTGGGACACTAAGATAGTGGCTTCGGTGGGAGTATGGGACAATTGGCGAGCTAGCAGAGTACTCAATCTACCATAACTGCCCAAATAGGGGCAAAGTTCAAGGTGGAGGTCTGCGGGAATCTCAGAGCGGGCGATCGCAACTTCTTGCGGAATATCCTGACAAACGTGGACTCCTGGCAGCAAAAATAATGGCACGATTTTGACCTGTTTAATGCCCAAAGATTGTGCTTTTTGGGCAAATGCGATAATTCGCTCACTTAGAGGAACAGTCGCTAACTCTAAGGTAGCTGTTTCAATGAGGAGGGAAGAAGGTTTGTCAAGAAGGGCAAGTGCTTTTGGCCGTTCCTGCTGGCTTCCCCGTAGAGGCAAACGGCTTTTTGCTGCTACTAACTGCCGATTTTCTAAATGTTGTCTGACGAGATAGGCTAAGCGTTCAACCGCGATTTGAGGGCGAGGATCGCGACTGCCGTGAGAGACGAGAAGATAAGCTGGACTCGATATCACAATTTTTAAGGTAGTCTTAATATTTTGATGATTTTATTTTACATTTTGTTACACTCAACCGATTGTAATCAAGTCTGGCAGAAAAATTCTGTATCCAAGCGATCGTTCTAGCCGATTCAGCAAACTTGTATCTGTAAATCCTGACTAATTAATAGACAATTATCAATTCAATTTTTTATTGTTCATTGATTATTGGTTATTGTTCATTGTTTTCTAACTGCACCCGACATCCTACAATCAGAATGGACATTTTTGGCTTGTACAGAAGGAGATAACCTTGGAACGCACGTTTATCATGGTCAAACCCGACGGAGTCCAGCGCGGTTTAGTCGGTGAAGTGATCCGTCGATTTGAAGTTAAAGGCTTTATTTTAGTAGGACTTAAATTGGTCAAAGTTTCTGAAGAACTCGCTCAAAAGCATTATGCCGTTCACAAAGAAAGACCCTTTTTTAACAGTTTAGTCGAGTTTATTAGTTCCTCGCCAGTAGTGGCAATGGTCTGGGAAGGCGATGGGGTTGTTGCGGCAGCGAGAAACCTCATCGGGGCAACCCATCCTCTCAGTGCAGCCCCCGGAACCCTGCGAGGCGATTATGGAGTCAGTATCGGGCGAAACCTCATTCACGGTTCAGATGCTTCAGAAACAGCCCAACAGGAGATTAGCTTGTGGTTTAGTGACGAGGAATTAGTCAGTTGGGAACCGACGATTAAACCTTGGCTGTACGAGTGAGATAAGTAGGGCATAACAGTGTTATGCCCCTACAGGTGGTGTTTATTTTGATAATTTGCCTAAGTCCTGAGTAGTTTGTTTGTAGTTGCGCTTAAGCGCACTCTTATCTTGGCTCAAGCCCAACTACGAACTTTCTTATAAGTACCTGGTCATAATTAAAGGTAGGATGGGCATCGCCCATCAGAAGGCTGAAATCCTTTCCTCAAGCTATTGGTGGGCATTGCCCACCCTACAATGATCTGATGTTTATTTTTGACTACCTACTTATCTAGGAATAATGATGACCACCTACTTATTCATTGCCCATCGTCTCATCAGTTCAACTGTGTAAATATACTGCTCACCTCGCTGCTGGATGACATCGTGACGTTGTAGAGTTTCTAGTGCTGCGTTAACTTGCTCTAAACTGAGGGATGTCGCTTGAGCTAATTCTTGAGAAGAATGAGGCGAGTCGCATAAAACCTTTAAAATATCAAGCTGTCCTGTGGGTTTACTTGTTGCTGCTTGCGCCCAAACACCCTTAAAGTAAGCATTGCCATCTCCTTGATAGAAGTCGGGTGTATTGACGACTGCTTTGGCATCTTCCAATGTTAGACGTTTTTCTCGTTCTATTTCTTCCTCAAAAGACTGGGTATTAAAGCGTGTGACTAATTCACGACAAATGAGTTGCACAAGAAACGGTTGACCATTGGTTAATTCGATAATATGAGTGATCGCATCTTGATCATAATCTAGCTCAAAATCGGGTGAAGGTTGGGTAATTAGGCGATAAGCTGCACCATGCGAGAGAAAGGTAACTTGAATTGTCGTGATGCTTCCAAAAAGAGGATTCCAGTAGTCGTGAGTCATTTCCTGGAGGTTATGCAGTCCAGCAAATGCCACGATAAACCAATCATATTTCTGAATTAGATAACGAAAGAAGTCCAGTAAGCCTGGTTCTAACTGATTTTTGTTAATTTTTTGCTCAATAATTTCAAATTCATCTATAGTCACGATAAAGCGTAAGCCGTCTCGAATTATATCCAGTTGATTAAGAAAACGCTTGAGGGTAGTTGTAGCATCACTGGTAAATTGGTCTTTTTGTAGTTCAACTAGGTCTTGTTGTTGGGTTGAGGGTAAACTATCGTAGAGAGCGATCGCTAAATGGTAAAGTAGATCGGCAGTGCTAGTCGTATAGATTTCTCCCTGCATATTAAAATCGACAGTAATGGTTTTTGTGCCGAATCTTGCTCCTAAGTTTTTCAGGATAGACGTTTTGCCCATGCGTCGATGACCAAACAAAACGACAGATTCACATTTTTCCTTTGACCAAATTTCCTCTAAGCGACGCATAATATCTTCTCGTCCGACAAAGAGAGTTCCTGTAACTGGGTTGCCAGCGATATAGGGATTAGTAACGGGTTTAGTGATTGTAGCGCGTCCGATAATACCGCTTTCTCCAGTAACTAATTTGCGCCATTTTACGATGATTTCCTGTAGGATAGCCTGTTCTGGTGGAAAAACTTCATCAGTAACGTATTGCTCAAGTTCTTCTAGTGTTCCAGTTGCGCGGAGGATAGCCGCTTGTTTGTTGATTTGAGTAGTAGAATCCCGATAAGCAGCGATTTCTGCACCAACTTCTCCGAGACGGACTAATGTGGTAAGAACGGTAGGACGAATTGCAGCATTTTCAAAGGTTAATAAAGTAGCATAACCGTGTTGTTTGACAATATCGACGGCTTCAGGTAGAGAAGATAGCTTATCGTAATGTAAAAAGGTGACCATTGCACTAAAGGAGTTGGCAATTTCTTCACCACCTGGATAGCTGGTTAAACAAGAGTAGGTGTCGTGATAGCTGGATAGATCAAAATTCTTAGCCTTGACTGTTTTTCTATCCAGCAGTTGGTAAAGCATCTCGGCAAAGTGAGTTAGGGGGGTTTTGCGTCTGTCACGGCGAAATTTAGTCAGCCAATAAACTAGACGCTCAGACCAACGATTAGCCCAATCACTGCTACAGTCTACCCATTGTCCGCTTAGTTCGCCCAAAAGGAGGTTTCCTGTTGTTGGCAGTTTTTCCCAGTCTTTCTTGCTAACTGGGGTAACAATATAAGTATTCAAATCAGGCTGGGTGAGCAATTTGTAGAGCAGGTGTAGTGGTGCTGCTTGATTGTGCAAGTGAATTTTCAGAGCTTTCTGTACTGCTGAACGCTGAAAAGGGTTGCGAGCTAATTCGCTTATAAAGTCCATTCCTGCTACTTCATTTTGCTGTAAGCGTTGGCTGATTAATCGTCGAGTACCTGGTAATGGTAAGACGAGCAATTCATCCCACTCTATTGGATGTTTCCTACTTCGCAATTGGCTGTAAAGTGCTTGGAATAATTGAACTGGGTAAAAGAGAAGACGTAAACTACCTAACTCTAAAAAGAAACCTGATAAGAGGCTGAATAAAAAAGCCACTCCACTAAGCCGAAGAGTAATCCGGGCTGGCGAGTTAAATGTCTCAAAGAAGAATATGTTTCTACTCGATCCCATAGCTATTATCACACCTACCAAAGCCATGATAGGAATTACGCTACCTACAGCACTGAATGCTTTACGGTTTAGGCTATATAAGGTAAAGCTAGAGGTCGTACCAATTAGAACGCAAGAACCGATGAAAAGTATGCTAAAAATAGTCGCATCGATAGCAGGAAACCCTAAAGTGTTAAACTTTGCACCAGTTATTGTAAGCCTAACGAATTGAGTAGAGGCTAAAGTAAATATTGTGCTGAATAGGAGACTGCTGGCGACACCAACGATTAAGCTAACTGCTACATTGAAGGTGATTAAATTAAGTGAAACAATCACAGGAAAAAATATCACTGTCAGGATGCACAATATCGAACTGACCAACCCCAACACTACTAATTTTAAACCATTCGACCACCATAGCGGTAGTGCTTTTCCAGTCTCCAAATCCCAGATTTTTAGGGTATGATCTTTTGAAGCTGAAACTATTTTTTTGCCGTCGGAAGTCAAGAGTACAGAATTAATAGTGTCAGTATGACCTGACAAGGTATGCAGCAGTTTTCCGCTCTCCAAATCCCAGACTTTTAGAGTGTGGTCTGGCCAGAATACATTTCCGTCTCCTGAAGCTGAAACTACTTTTTTTCCATCTGGCGTTATGATTCTCGTGACATAGCCAGTATGACCCGACAAAGTGTGAAGCAACTTACCCTTTTTTAAGTCCCAGACCTCTAGGGTCTTGTTATATGTAGCGAAAATTACTTTTTGCCCGTCTGGAGTCATGGCTAAAGTATTGTTATAGCCGTTCATAGTCGGCAAAGTATTTAGCAGTTTACCACTCTTTATATCCCAGATATTTAAGTTGCCGTAATATGAAGACGAAATAGCTTTTTGTCCATCTGGAGTTAGGGCTACAGCATTTATATTACTGTCAGATGGCAAGGATAAAATTTGTGGAGGTTTCCCATTTTCTATGTCCCAAACTCTCAGAGAAGATTTACCATTGACACTAGGTATTCCATTTTGCGATCTCTGAGTGAATGATTCGCTTGATACTGAAACTACACTTTTTCCATCTGGGGTTACGGCTGTAGCTACAGAATCTTTATCGAATGGTTCAGGACTGTTCGGGATCAGGATTATACCCTGAATTTCATCAGAACCTGATAAAATTTTTAGCAATTTTCCACTCTCTAAATCCCAGACTTTTAAACTACCGTCCCAAGAGATCGAAAATGCTCGTTGTCTATCTGGAAATATACCTACAGCCTTGACTGACTCAGTATGACCTGCCATAGTATGGAGCAGTTGTCCACTTTTCAGATCCCAGATTTTTATCTTTACGTCCACAAAAGACGAAGCCGTAACTACTTTTTGTCCGTCTAGGGTCACGGCTAAAGCAGTAAGATCGTCAATATGATTTGATAGAGTGTGTAGGAGTTTGCCACTTTCCAAATCCCAGACTTTAACCGTGCCATCAAATAAAGTCGAAATCACTTGCCGATCATCTGAAGTTATATTTACATGAAGAATTTCTGCCTTATAACTTTGCCAAGTCCACAACCAGAAAAACACCATCAACCCCAATAACAACACAAATAAAAAGACGGCTGGAATGCTCATCAAATAAAGACTTCTATAGGCAGAAATATTCCAAGTACGCCGAATTTTCTCCAGTCCTCGCAACTGATAACATTCCGGTGAAGCCTCATATAAATAACAATTCAGCGCAGTCGGACGAAAATAAACCCAATATGCCAACAGAAAGTAGTGCCTTATATTGCGTGGATTGAGGCATTGAGGAAGTTCACCGCGATACTTGGGAAAAGTAGGCATATACTTTGTCCATCCCTCATTCTAAAAACTCATCAGAATAACCTAATGTCAGAAACCGATACAACTGAAAAGCCTCATCTTGCAAACGTCCTGGATTTCCCTGACTTTTTTCCCATAACTTCTCCATCTGATTGTCAGTAAATTGAACACCTGTTCCCTCTAAACGATGGTTGAGAAAATCACGAGTAACCTTGGTTGAAAATGGCTTTACTGGTATTGTGCGACAGATATTGGCTAAAGGTGAATTTTTTACTGGCGAATCAGGAAATAAATGATCCAGTCGAGAACGACTCGCTATCACTAAGGTTAGCGGAGTATCAGCCCCATCAGCAAGTCCCCGTAAATCAGTACGTTCATCACCTGTAAAATGCTCTTTCCTAGTCATTTTCTCAATTTCATCTAAACAAAGAATATAGCGTTTTTTACCCAATGCCTTTTTTAAGTCAGAACCCCGACAACAAGGTTCAACCCCCAATATGTGACAGAGTTCCTCAAAAAATTGACTTTCGTTGTGAATAATTTGCATATCCAAATAAATAACAGATTTCTGAAGACGTTCTAAACCCTTCTGAAAAATCATTGATAGGATAGAAGATTTGCCAACTTGAGTATCCCCGACTAGCGACACACTGCCACCCTTACCCAGTTCTTCCCAGAGTTCGTGAAATAATAATTCTCGGTTAAAAAAGCGATTTCCGTCAGTAATTTTTCCGCGATCGCCAAACGGATTAGGTGGAAAAATTCTATTAGTTGCACCATTTGTAGTGTTTGCTTCAGGGATAGTTTCAATGACATCTACTACATTTAATCCTAACTCCTGACAAATTAGAGAAAAGATAGAACGATCAATTCTTTCTCCGTTAAAAAATCTTCCAATTGGCTGTCGTGTCAATCCTAAATCATATTTTTCACTGATGATTTCTGCTAATTTTTCATGCGTCAAACCTTTACTTGTCAAGGCTTTTTGGGCTTCAACAATTCCTTCTTTAGATAGCTTCACTCCTGGTGGTCTAGGCATACAGTAGTTTGCATAGGTAGGGGCGCATTGCGTGCGCCCTATAATTATATTCTGTTAAGGCGAAATTTATTGTATAGCGTTTCCCAGATGAGTGAGGTACAATTGTCATTCCCGCGAAAGCGGGAATGACAATTGTACCTCACGCTTTTTGAGAACTGCTATATGTTTTATTTTTAAACAAAACAAAACATAACTAATACATATTTATACATAACTAATACATTAACAAGGCAGACTTCAAAAAACATACAAGGCATAGTTGATTTAGTAACTCATTTGGCGAACAAATTATGTTAGAAAAAATCAACTATTCAATACTCAACTCTTCATTGATCTCTCACATCTGGGCAGAAGAAACTCTTGCTAATTTGAGGAAAGACTTACAAAGATTTGGGTATTTATATATTA
>JBGTNM010000470.1:0-9917 GCA_041743025.1 Microcystaceae cyanobacterium | reverse complement strand
AAAGTAACAGTATCAGAATTCTTTATAGAAAAATATCCCGTTACTCAAGCACAATGGGAAGTAATTGCTTCTAGAGACGACTTAAAAGTAGCGAAAAGCTTAAATTCTAACCCATCGAAATTTTCAGGAGACGAGCTACCTGTAGACCACGTGAGTTGGTATGATGCAGTAGAATATTGTGCGCGTTTATCAAATCTAACAAACAGGAACTACCGATTACCTAGTGAAGCACAATGGGAATATGCTTGTAGAGCAGGGACTAATTCTCCATTTTACTTTGGAGAAACTATAAACTATGCTTTAGCCAACTATGACAAGTCTAAATCTTCGACCACCCTTGTTGGTAGTTTTCCGCCAAATGCTTTTGGTTTATATGATATGCACGGAAATGTCTGGGAGTGGTGTCTAGATCCTTGGCATGATAACTATCAAAACGCACCTTTAGATTGCAGAGTCTGGGATGAGCAAAATCAGAATTATTTTTATGAAAATATTGTTGAGAATCTCAAAGAATTATTGACAGATAAGCGTCGTCGTGTAATTCGCGGTGGTTCTTGCATTACCTATCCAAGTATTTGTCGTTCTGCGTACCGCAGCCTCAACGATCCCGAAAACGTCATCTACCACAATGGTTTTCGGGTTGTGTGCGTTTCCCCCAAGACTTTTTAGCTCTTTGCGTCAGTTCAAAGCACCGACAATTACCTATTCTCTTTTGCCTCTTGCTTTTTGCCTCTTGCCTGTTTTTTAACAATGCGCTAATTTTCGCTCTAAATCGAACAAAAACCCGTGAATATACTCTTCCGTCCATTCGGAACCATATAAACGGGTAAACATACCCCTAGCTGGGTCTTTTTCGGCTCGATAGGCAATATATCGACGTTGTGCTACTAAAATCTCCTCTAATCGCTGTCTATCGTTGACAGGTTCGGCTTTTTCTACAAAGTCTAAATACGCTTGCAGATAATCTTTAAACGCCTCAAACACTCTCGTCTCAACGACTTCTGTTTCTTGGGTACGAGTCCACAAAAAGGCAGGAGAAAAGAATGGTTTCGCGTCGTCAGGAAAATCGCCTCCCCAAGGTAAATGCTGTTGGTGGGTTTGAAAAATGGGCAAAATGGGGGTCGTGTACTTATCTTGATACGCTGCATCGTGAAATAGAGGTTGCATATCTAAAGCTATCAGGTGTCCCCCTGGCAACGTAACTAAATCTGCACCAAAAAAGGGCAGATCGTAGTTTAAATGCGGGAAAATCACGAAATTTAGCACTTGAAGGGACTGACCACCTTGGACGTGTGCTGCTCGAATTTGTCGCAATTTAGGCGATTGATAAGCGTAGCTAGTCGTAACGACGGTTTCCTGGCGCTTTCCCTTACCTGTGATTGCTTCAGTACGTTCAAATCCTTCAGGAATGGGATAGGAACTCAATTCTAAGCGTTGGGGAAGGAGAGCGATCGCGTAATCTAGAAAGGGTTGATAGAGCGTCACGGGATTCTGCATAACCCCCCCTTTTTAAGGGGGGTAGGGGGGATCGGGTTTAGGATAATTGCCTTACCTTGCTTTGCCTGCAACAGCGAGGGGAACAGCATCTTCAAAGAGAAACTCGTAAAGGAAGCGTTCTGCCCAATCGTGACCAAAATAGCTGCTAAACAGTCCTGATGCTGGGTCGCGATCGGCACTATATTGATCGTAGTCTTTTTGGGCTTTAACGATCCGTTGGATGTCTTGAGGATGGCTAAACGGTTCAGCTTGCTCTATTAGTTGCCAGTAAAGGCGTATAAAGGCTTGATAGGCAGGAAAAAGCCGATTTATAACGGTTTCTGCGTCTGTCTTAGCGAATAGTAAGTATTTTGAGAAATATTGATTGGCATCGTAAAACTTCATTTCTAATCCTTGCGCCAACTCAGGGTATTCATCACGAATCGGGCGCATCGGCTCGATATATTTATCTTGATAGTCACTATCGCGAAATAATGGCTGAAAATCTAGCACGACGAGAATTTTTTTGCTACCAAAGGCTAAAAAGTCAATTCCCAGTAAGGGTAAATCGTAGCGGTGGCTGGGATAAATGACGCTGTTAAAAATTTGAGAGGTTTCCCCAGCATCAATGTAAGTATAGCGAATTTTCCGCAATTGTGGGCATTGATAGCACCAACTTTGAATTGTCGCTGGATTTCTCCCCCGATCGCTAGCATAATACTCCAGTCCAGACGGAATAGAACGGCTTTGTAGATCGAAACGGCTAGACAATTCTTCCTCTAAAAATGCCCGAAATGCTTGAAACATAAGTTATTAAGGGGAGATGCTAAGTCTGTTTCCGAAGATATCGAAGTGCGATCGCTCTCGTCTCATATTTCACAGACAAAGTAACATTTCGTAATGGAATGGGTAATTAATAATTGGTAATGGGGAATTAATCTCGTAAATTATCAGATCTGCCACAATATGATAGTTAGTAGCACTACTGTCAAAAATAGGAGCAGGAAGCATCTCTCCTCGAAAGTCGAGAATTTGTACTAAAATAAGATAAGCGATCGCAATAATAATCGAAATTGCTCCGGTAATAATAGCAACAATTTTTCCTTGAGTCATGATTGATTGGAATAAGTCTATTTACCGTTAATTCTATCGCTCCCCGCGTTGCTATGGCAAATATAGTTTGCCAGGTTTCTCTAAAGATAATCGCTAGTCTGGCAAACTAGAAAATACAGCATTGATAACCAAAAATTTCTGCTTCAGGTTGCTCAGATATCTTTATTAATTCTCTAGACAAATCCAGTATCGTTCTTTGCATATTTTTATATCCCGCATAATCTTGCCAATTCCAATAGCGATCTTCAATTCCCCACATTTTAGCGACGATTTGCCTTCCTAGCTGTGATCCAAGAAAAATTTCAGGGATTTGATTTTTAAGCTCCATTTTATCAAGATATGTACTGAGTTTTTGAGGCATAAATTTATTTGTAAAAATAGCCGGAATCAAGAAACGATTCTGCTGTTTTTGAGGATAAAAATAAACATAGGGTTGCTTGCGCTCAACGATTGCTAAAGTACACTCAGGAAAATTATCAAAATTAGCTCCCATTGAGGAATAATTTTGAAATCTCTCTAGATCGTGAATGTCTAACTGAATGTCAAGAAGATTATTTTCACTAATCCGTGAACTAATAACCTGACTGATAATTTCAGCTTGAGTAGGAGAGTTTTTTAGGAAAGAATGCTTCGATTTCTGTTGGCTTAAATTGTACCAAAATAAAGCTTTTTGAATATGTTCTTCAGAAGGTTCAATCATCAAATGAACATGAGCTTGTTTAGTACAAGCGCAACCGGGTTTTCCAGGCGACATTCCATGTTCAAAAATGATGACTCCTACATAGGAAATGTTAGAAGTTTGATAAAATTGATTGATAATTTTATTATAAATTTTTTTGATGAGCTTGGCTAAACTAGTAATCAACCATTGTGCTTCACTAAAATACTCTCTAGGTAATGCCCCAAAAGAACAATATTGATTATCTTTGGGCATGATCAAAAGATAGCCAGGTACAAACGCTCCCCAACCAACAATAACATAAAAATGATTGGTGTAACCTATTAATCGATTATCATCAGTTAGGTTAGCAATCCATTCATTGTTTCTAGTTTTAACCGCTTTTAAACAGCACTCCCAAGAAGGTATTTCTAAATTGGGAGATAATTTATTTACCGATTGTTGAATTAATCGATTAGTCAAGGCAGTTCCGACAGTAAATGCTTCATGAACAATGGCTTTTAAATGAGTATAACGTAAAGCATAATTAAGGTGATGTAAATTACCCCCAAACGCTAAAGAACCAATCACATACAGTCCCTCACTAGCTTGTTGATTTTTATCAGTCTTCAATCCAGTACGCGATTGATTAAAAACTGCGCCACACTCCAATAAACTTTGAATTAATGTATTGCTTCGTAGCAGATTAATTAAATTATCCGATCCGAGAGTATTAACGACAAGATCGGCAGTCAGTTCATATTGTTTACCTTTATAATTTTTAACTTCTAAGACAAAAACAGAACCCGTTTTTCTGATTTTAATAATGTCACCTCGTTTGAGAGTAAGAATACCATCTCGTTCTAAATGTTCTTTAGCAGCAATCGTATCAGGATTAGTAAAACTGGTTAATTTTCTAATGTCTGCAAAGTTGTTTTGCAAGTATTTATTAAATTCTTCAGGATAATAAAGGTATAAATTTCTGACAGCTTCAACAAATATTGGATGACAAATATACCAAACATCGTAGAGAGTATACCCTGCTTCGCTTCCTTTGATAAATTCCTGTTTAAGATTCAAAATTAATTGTTCAACAGAAGAAGTTTTTTTTTTAAAAATTGAGTTTTATAAGGAGGCATTTTACCAGATAAAATTGCAGCATTTCGGCTCTTCCCTTGATGAGAAATACTGATAATTTTTACACGATTTCTAATCTCTAAATTGCTATCGATTTCTAGTAACATTTCGAGCAATCCAGCACCACTCCCTAAAAAAGTAAGACGAACTTTCTCTAAATTGTTTTTTTGCTGAAATGTAGATAGAATGACTCGCTTTAAATGTTCAATACCTGAATCTTCATAAAAGTTGGGAATATAGCCATCAGAGTTTTGTATTTCGGAAAATTGAGGAGGAGGTAATGCCCCAATACCTAGACAAATGTTATCAGCTTGAAGATTACCATAAAATGGATCTTGTCCGTGGAATTCATATTGAGGATACAATGAATCATCCATCACAGGTTGCATAATAACTTGATAGCCCATATTATCTTTCAGTAATACCGTTTTAGAGTCATTTTTATTCAGTGTTACTCTCTCAACTAAAGCTTCTAATAAAATAACTGGTATATTTAGATCCCTAGCTTTTTGTAATGTTTTATATAATTTATCTTCTAAAAAAAAACCATAAAATCTTCTGGGAAAATAAATTTCATCAATATTGCCATTACAGAGATTGACTCGATTATTGTCTAGCCAGTTCTTCCCAACTTTTCCGCTCATTTCTTTTACATAATTCAGGAGATTTTCAAGATTGTTAAGAAGCCAAGTCTTAAATTCTTGTTGAGGTTCTGTCAACCGAGTTGGATTGTTAAAAAATGAAGTTGGATGTGTCTCTTTTCCCCAAGGAACTCCGCCTGCAAAATAGCGATAACGATCAATGATGACAATCTTTTGTTGAGGGATTAAATCATTTTGTGAAAGAGATAACTCAAACAAGGCATCGATCAGCTTTGAGACAGCAATGGTATTGCCGACTCCCCCGCCAATAAAAATGGTTTGAATGAGAGTTGAGTTCACAGGTTTAACTAGACAATTAGCTAGGAATTGTTAATTTTACCGAACTGGGCAAAAAGTCTTTAACCTCTTTTAAAACGCCTTCAAAAATTGTGTAATCCTCATCCCCGGCAGGAATAAATTTAGAGGCTCCAAATAAACGAAGGATCTCTTTGTGTTGCTCGGATGCTGAGGAATCAATCTTTGTAAGAAACGCTTGGACTTTAGTAGGTAGAGCCAGATCGAATAGTTCCTTAAAGCGTTTTGAAGCTTCACGATGAATAGCCCAATGATAGTCACAAAATTCCGGCGATCGCCAAATTTCCACTATGTCATCTAAGTCTTGATTAGGATCTTTCTGGCGACTTTCCCAAACCTGCTGATTGAGAACCCCAACATCAAACTCACCAGATTTGATGCGTTCAATCGTTGCATCGTGAGAACCCGAAAATTGATCCTCTTCTGCTAAATCTTCCGCCGAAAACCCAGCTTGTTTAAGGTAAAAAAGCGGCATGATCGCTCCAGAAGTGGAAAGCGGATCGCCAAAAGTGATTTTTTTGCTTCGGAGAACTGTTAAAGCGTTGGGATCGTCCCCTTCAATTGAGGGGATACCGTGATCTTGGCGAGCAATGAAAACACTGCGGAAATGGGCATCAATATCCCTCTGAGCGATCGCCATGATCTGCGGAACTTGCTGTTGAGCTAACCAACCTGTCACGCCACCAAACCATACCATATCTAATGTGCCAGAACGCAACCGCTCTACCGCCGCTTGATAATTCTCAACCGCTTCATAAACCACTTGTACTCTGTGCTTTGACTGACTTTGGTTAAATTGTTCTGCTAGGTATTCGCCGAGACTCCCATAAATCTTTTCGAGTTCCTGAGACTCCTGATCGGGAATTGCCCCAATCACAAAGCGCAGTTCTTGAGTTTTGCTAACAGGTTGTCTAGTCTGCTTGGGTATAGGAAGATTGTCTCGCCTCGCACCTGTCAGGTTAGCAGCTTCTAAGTTTGCTTCTTGCCAGTTAGTGTTCCGCAAATCTGTATTCTGCAAATTTGCCTCTCTTAAGTCGGCTCCAGCTAGATTTGCTCCGCGTAAGTCTGCCCCACTTAGGTTAGCTTCTGCTAGCTGAGCATTCGTGAGATCGGCATTATTCAGGTTAGCATTTTTTAAGATAGCTTCTCGAAGTCCTGCTCCTGCAAGGTTGGCACTGCTTAGGTTTGCTCTTGTCAGATTGGCTTCTCGGAGGTTAGCATCTGTGAGAATTGCCCCACTCAGTTGCGCTTCGGTAAGATCTGCTTCCTGAAGCACTGTTTCTGAGAGATTAGCCTGGTTTAAGATCGCTTTTTTCAGGTTAGCCTCTCTTAGATTTTCACTACTAAGATTAACTTGCTTTAATTGCCGTCCTGCACGAGGTTGGTTAATAATTTCCCAAACCGTCTGCGGCTTCCTCTCAAGCTGTGCTGGATCGATGTCAACCCCCTTGAGGATAGCACCTTGGAGACGGGTGTTATCTAGCGTTGCTCTTCTCAAATTAGCATTCTCAAAATTAGCATTTCGGCAATCGGCTCCTTTAAGATTGGCTTCCGACAGATTAGCATTTTGTAGCGAAGCATTCCTTAGATCTGCTTTTTGAAGCTGAGCCTTTTCTAATTGTGCCTCTTTGAGATCGGCAGATCGCAGATCAGTTGCCTCTAGAATAGCCCCATTGAGCTTAGCTTTAAGCAATTCGGCTCCCCTAATTGTCGCTCCACTTAAATCTGCTTCGTCTAAGATAGCTTGGTGCAGTTTTGCCCCTTTTAAATTCGCTTTTTTGAGTTGAGCTTTCTGAAGTTCGGCTTCCAAAAAATCCGCATTCTGTAAACTTGCTTCATTAAATAGGGTTCCTTCCAGATAGGCTTCAATAAAGTTAGCCCCATCTAATTCTGCACCCGTTAAATCTACCCCACTTAGATCAGAACCAGCAAAATCTTTATCTTGAAGAAAGTCGGCAAAATCTCCCCCTAAGCTGCGAATCGCTTGAACTGTTTGCAAAAAACTAGCATCAGGAGGTATTTTTTTGCTGAGGGCTTGTAATAGTGACTGAGGTTGTTGAGTATTATTATGCATTGATTGACTAACTCCGTAAAAGTTACTGAAACAAAATACTAATCAAGGTGAAATCATTAGCTCTGTGGGAGGCCGGTTGAAATCATATCTTGATTTGTTATCATTTTTTGGTTGTTTACGCAAGATTTGTTGTTGGACTAATCTCTTAAAGACGAGATACTCCATAGCTTTAGCCGCATCTGGGGATATTTCTGTACCATAAGGACTAAAATTAAGATCTTTATGACCGCAAACTTGAACCATAGCGCTTAAAACTCCCTGTTTTTCTGTATTAGTAACGTCACAATTTCCTGACCAAGCTGTGTTGCTAGATGAACCATCTATATTGAATTTCCAAACTGATTCTGTGTCATTAATCTCCGTTTTTCTTATGCTAACGCTAGAACAATTCAAATCAATATTGTTAATGTTTTCTTTCGCTATTCTAAGTTCCCCACCTCTTAATCTATAGTCACAATAATCATTGTTATTATTCAGGAAGCCCCTTATTCTGCTTGTTATAAATACAATTGTAATGCTTAAGTTATGCTGTCCAGGACTGCTTTCACGAGTATTGTTAAATTCTTCGATGCTAACACACATAAATTCACTTCTCCAAAGTTAAGTTATTGATTGATACTTAGGCAGCTAGCAACATTGTCTCTCTCCATAGTGTATATTTATTTTTTTTCTCATTTTCTGGAGATTGCTTCAATTTCAAAGAACTGGTTAATTGCTCAAATAAAGCCATCTTGGATACTACTCTAGTAGGGGGTTTAGAATTGTCTTGACTGACAAGATGCACATTTTTACTTTGTATATTAAAGTCAAACATTATTTCAATTGGCTTGTCGATATTTTCTATCTCAATTTCAGCAATGGTTATTAGCTCATTTTTATTTATTATATATGGAATTTTCCAAATATGTTTATTATAGAAAGTAGTTTCCTTTTTAATTTGATCACTAAAGGGTAAATTTTTACTAAGTTTCATAGGGATGTTAGATATAATCTTTAGCTCACCACTATTAACCATAACAATATCTTTTAGCAGTTGAGTACGATCTGTGGCAAATGTGACTACGCTGATTTCATCAAAATTATACCAGAACTTAATGCAAGGCCCTTCAGTCAAAAAATCTGACTCAGGAAAATCGATAAATATTCTGATATCTATACCCTGGGGAGGCTGAGATTTTATTTGCGGTTGTGTATTTCTAACTACCGTAGTAAGTCGCTCCAAAATAGCTATTTTTTCCTGAACGATGGGTACAACGCGATCGCCTTCGATATGTTCTTTCAATCGTTGGATTAATGTTTCTAATTTTACTTGAATAGGTCTTTCCCAAGTAACAGGTAAGATTGATAGTTGTTCGACAGTTTTCTTGGGTTTATTAATCACTAAATGATAGAGCCATTCTATTTGCCATTCTGGGAGTTTATGAGGATCAAATTTATTAGAAGCAAATTGATTAGGAGCAAAATATTTAGCTGCTTTGTCTGAGTATTGCTGAAATTGATTGCGGTTATTTTTCCATAAATATTTGAGCATTAGCTCTCGAATAATGGGATTGATATAGTGTCCTTTGCCATAGCACTCCTCAACAAAAGGTAATTGCTGAAGTTGGTGATATAACTCATTGATTTTACTAACTTCACTAACTTGTTTATCAAGTAAGGCTGCTAGAATAGACACATCAAACCAATGGGGGATAGCTGCTGCCCAAGCTGCTGCTTGCAGAGTTGGGTCGAGAGATGATAATAAATCTTCTGTGAGAATCCACTCTCGCTCTTGTGGAGAAGCACTTTCAAGTCTTGCTAGTAGTTGTGTAGTCGGTTTAGAAATCAATTTTTTTTCTCCTTGTTATAAAATAAATTTATGTAAGAATAACTTAATCTGACGAGGATTTCCCTGGGAAGTTTCGACAAGCTGTTGAAGCTGTTCATGGTTAAATTGTAACCCTTTTTCTTCTAAACTATAATTCCAAGTCAGAAGATTAGTGATTCCATCAATCTCCATGCAATCACAGCTATATTCCTGGGAGTAATTACTTACGCTAGTAGGTTGCAATATCTGATTTCCAGTTAATACAATTTTTAAATTATGAGTTTGAATTGCTTGGCTTAAAATTTTTTGGGTTATCCATTTTTGTATGCTTGGAGTAGCTCTTTCATAGCTATCAAAGAAAATCACTCTTGGTTGAGAATTATTTTCTAAGGTATTAAAGAAAGCATGGTGACTTTCTTGATCTTTAAAATATTTAAAAAGTGGAAGCCGTAATTCCTGACTAAAAGAGGAATAAATATTGAGTTGATGAACGAGGTTTTTATACAATTGATAGATCTCGAATACCTGATTACTTTGTGCCAAGTCTATTGAAGCGAAAGTAAGACTGTTACTATAAGCAATGTTTTCAAATTGTTTAATTAAAAGCGTTTTTCCTAAGCCAGAATCTCCCTCAATGAGTAAAATATTGTTTGATCGACTTTGAGGATCGATAAATGCTTTAAATTGCTCAATTTC